>JAJYZD010000002.1 GCA_021800315.1 Bacillota bacterium
GGATAAAAAGCGGGTTCATCGGCAAACTGGCGGACGATGCTTTCGGGCGTTACCTGCACGGGGTCCTTGCCGGAAACGGCGTCGATGGGCGGGGCATATCCTTCACCGCCGAAGGCCGGACCGGTCTTGCCTTTATTTCCCTGACCGCGTCCGGACAGAGGGACTTTTTGTTTTATCGCGAACGGGGCGCCGACACGCTTCTGGAAGAGGGGGATATCGACCGGGTGGACCTTACGGGAGCGGAAGTTTTGCACCACGGCTCCGTCTCCCTGACCGGTCAGCCTTCCCGCGGCGCCACGGAGAAAGCCGTGCAGTCGGGCCGCCGGCACGGGCTGAAAATATCCTTTGATCCGAACCTGAGACTCTCCCTGTGGCCTTCCGGGGCACACGCCAGGGATGTGGTTTGCGGGATGATGAGCGCGGTTGATCTTTTGAAACTGAACGAGGAAGAACTGTCCTTTCTCAGCGGCCGGGGGGACGTTGAGGAAGGCGCCCGGTGGGCGTTGGAGCGCCAGGCCGGTTTGGTGGTGGTTACCCTGGGCGCCGGGGGCTGCCTGTTTATGAACCGGGTCAGCCAGGGCAGGGTGCCGGGGTGGCCGGTGCGGGCGTTGGATACAACCGGGGCCGGCGACGCCTTTATGGCCGGACTTCTGGCGGCCCTGTTGGAAGGGGCGCATGCCGGCTGGGCCTCCCTCGACGGGGATGCCCTTGGGCAGGCCTGCCGCTTTGCCAACGCCGCCGCCGCCATCAGCACGACCCGGATGGGTGCTATTGGGTCTTTGGCGTTTAAAGAAGAAGTATTATCCTTTTTGCGGGAAGCCACTTAAGAGTGACGCCGCGCCGGAATCCACAATGGCGGTAAACGCGGGATGCCGTTGAAGGGTCGAGGCCGGCACCGTAGTGGTCACCGGACCCGCCAGGGCCGCCGCCACAGCTTCGGCTTTCGGGGCGCCGCTGGCCAGCAGCAGGACGGACCGGGCCTGCCGGATGGTGGCCAATCCCATGGAAATGGCCTCGCGGGGCACCTGGGCCGGGGTTTTGAAATACCGGGCGTTGGCCGATATGGTCTCCGGGGTCAGGTTCACGGGGCCGGTGCGGGAATCGAAGGGCCGGCCCGGCTCATTGAACCCGATGTGGCCGTTTACCCCTATGCCCAGCACGGCCAGGTCCAGGCCGCCGGCGGACGCGATCTCCTCTTCGTACCGGCGGCCCGCTTCGACGGCGTCCGGAAACCGGCTGTCGGGTACGTGGACGGCCGGGACATTGACCAGCCGCATAAAGTTCTGGCGGATGAAGTGGTAAAAGCTGCCTTTATCCCGGGGGCCGAGTCCGTGGTATTCGTCCAGCAGAAAGAAAGTCGCCCGGGAAAGGTCCAGGCCGCCTTTCCTGTACATCCCGCCCAGTTGCCGGTACATCCCCACCGGGGTGCGGCCGGAAGGAATGGCCATTACCAGGTCCGGTTTTTCCTGCACCAGGCCGGCTACAAAAGAGGCCGCCAGGCTGCTCATTTCCTTGTAACCGGAAGCGATGACGATCTTCGTCGGGATCACCCTCTCCATCGCGGCCGCGGTCCGCCGGTCCCGGAACCCCGCAGCGGCAAGTCCTTGCCCTGATTGTAACATCAGACCGGCCGTGGCGGCAAGGATTGCAACGCGCCTGAGTGGACAGGGTTCGTCAGTGCGCCAGGAGGGAGACCCCGGAGATGAAGCCGAAGCCGGCGACCAACCCCAGGTAGGCGCTTTTGGCGCCCAGTTGCCGGGACTTGGGAAGAAGTTCCCCGACCACGATGTAGGTCATGGCGCCGGCGGCCAGGGCCAGCAGCGGCCCGATCAGCGCGGCGTGGGAGCGGATCGCCGTCAGGCCCAGGAAGGTGCCCAGCGGGGTTACGAAGCTGATGAGGACGCACAGGCCGATCACCCGGCCGGAACTCATGCCGCCGTAGCGGAGCGGCGCGGCGATGGCGAGGCCCTCCGGGATGTTGTGCAGGCCGATGGCCAGGGCCAGGAAGGGTCCGATAGTGCCGGTGGCAAAGCCGGCGGCGATGGCGAGGCCCTCCGGCAGGTCGTGCAGGGCGATGCCGGCCGCGATCAGGTAGCCCATGCGGAGGAACACGGCGGTTTCCGCGGCGGCAACGTCCAGGTGGCTTAAAAGGACTTCGGTCAGGCCGAGGAGGCCGATGCCGGCGGCGAAGCCGCCCAGGGTGCTGATCAGGCCGTAACCAAGGCTGGCCGGCAGAAGGTCGAGCGTGACCACCGCGGCCATGACGCCGGCGGCGACGCCCAGCAAAAGGGAAAAAGTCTTTGGTTTCAGTTGGCCGAAAAAGGCCGGGCCCACCGCGCCTGCTACGGTACCCAACCCGGCCGCCAGGGAAAGGATCAGTTCCATCCGCCTTTGACCTCGCTTCCGCCGGTTAATCTTATGGGCTGGGAAAGCAAGGTATGTCAGGT
Organism: Bacillota bacterium; assembly: GCA_021800315.1. Lineage (GTDB taxonomy): Bacteria > Bacillota > Desulfotomaculia > Desulfotomaculales > JAJYZD01 > JAJYZD01. Next base: position 2,448 of record JAJYZD010000002.1, read on the forward strand.
TCGTGTTTTTTTACCCGGGCCGGTATGGTATACTCGGGGCAACGGTAACACGGAAGGAGTCGGCCCATGGAGATAAGGGCCCGGGCCAAGATCAACCTCACCCTGGACGTGATCGGGCGCCGGCCGGACGGTTACCACGACCTGGCTTCGGTGATGCAGGAAATAGACCTGGCCGATACTCTGGTCATGGAGCCGGCGGAGGAGATATCCCTGGTGGTGGATCCTCCCGTGGTGACGGCCGGGGCGGACAACCTGATCCTGCGGGCGGCGCGTCTCCTGCGGGAATACGGCCGGGTCCGGGAGGGGGCCGCCATCCGCCTTACGAAGAGGATTCCGGTCGGGGCCGGCCTGGGCGGCGGGTCGGCCGACGCCGCGGCCGCGCTCCAGGGGTTGAACGAACTCTGGGGACTGGGTTTGGAGCCGGGAATGTTGAAGGAGCTGGGGGCCGGTCTGGGTTCGGACATCCCCTTTTGTTTGACCGGGGGTACGGCCCTGGTCACGGGGCGGGGGGAAGTGGTGGAACCACTGACGCCGCTGCCGGTGATGGACCTGGTCCTGGTCAGGCCGCCCTTCAAGGTTTCCACGGCCGCAATCTACCGTTTGTGGGACGAGCGGGGTCTTGCGGGCGGGGCGGCTACCGCCGCCATGCTGGAGGCCGTTACGCGGGGTGACTGGCGCCGCGTGGCCTCTTGCCTGGCCAATGACCTGGAAGCGGTGACCTGCAATCTGCACCCGGAGGTTTTCGCGATCAAGCGGGGTCTTGCGGGGGCGCTGGCCGTCCTCATGTCCGGCAGCGGACCGACCGTCTTCAGCCTCTGGCCGGAGGTACAGCCGGCCGTGCTCAGCCGGCTTTTCCCGTCGTACCAGGTCATGTTTACCAGGACGGCCGTTGAGGAACCCGGCTAGGCAAACGGAATAATTTTGTGTATAATCGGCCTTGGGGAACGTCGGTGGACCTATTTCTTTCGGCAGGCGGTGTTTTTTTTGACCGAGCCGCGTCTTTCTCCCATCCAGTTGGACAACTACAAGCCCCTCCGCGAGGTCGTGTTCGAATCTCTGCGCGAAGCGATCATCGGCGGTCGTTTGAAACCGGGCGAGCGCCTGATGGAAGCCCAGTTGGCGGAAGAACTGGGGGTGAGCCGGACGCCGGTGCGGGAAGCCATCCGCAAACTCGAACTGGAGGGTTTCGTGGCCATGCTCCCCCGCAAGGGAGCGTACGTGGCCGGCATTTCCCTGAAGGACATCGTGGACGTCTTTGAAATCAGGGGGGCCCTGGAGGCCCTGGCCGCCGGCCTGGCGGCCGAGCGGATCACCGAGGGGGAACTGGACCAGATGGAGCGGTGCCTGCTGCAGGCGTCCGAGGCCGGCGACCGGGAAAACCTGAGCGCCTTCGTGGCGGTGGACACAGGGTTCCACGAGCTGATCTACAGGGCCAGCCGCAACCAGCGCCTTTTCCAGATCGTAACCCTCCTCCAGGAGCAGGTGCAGCGGTTTCGGACCGTGTCCCTGTCCCAGCCGGGACGCTTCAAGGATGCCACCGAGGAGCACCGGCAGATTATCGAGGCCATTTCCGAACGCAACGTGGAACTGGCCCAGAACCTGGCCAAGGAACATATCGAGAACGCCGAGCAGAGCATGCTGCAAAGTCTCAAAGAGGTCGATGTACGATGATAGGCGCGCTGATCCTGGCGGGCAGCCCGAACACGGGGCCCCTGGCCGCCGCGAGCCAGGAGGCCTGGGAAGCCCTCATTCCGGTGAACGGCCGGCCGATGATCGCCTACGTGATGGATGCCCTGGCCGGTGCGGGACGTCTGGCGCAAACGGTTGTGGTGGGCCCTGAGGAACTGCGGGGCCGGACCGGCGGGGATGTTTCCCTGGCGCCGCCCGGACCCGGGCTCATGTCCGTCCTGGCGGCGGCCATGGACCGCTTCGCGGGGATGGAGAGGGTGCTCATCGCGACGTCGGACATCCCCATGCTTACGGCGGGGGCGGTAACCGCCTTTCTGGACGCCTGCGGGGATATGGGCCGGGACATATACTACCCGGTGGTTACGAGCCGCTGTATCGAGGAGCGGTACCCGGGCTGCAAACGCACTTACATACCTTTTCGGGAAGGGGTCTTCACCGGGGGAAACCTCTTCCTGGTCAATCCGGCGGTCATGGCCCGGTGCGCTGAAAAAGGGCAGATCTTCCTGGAAGCCCGCAAGAGCCCGCTTAAGCTCTCCCGGCTGGTCGGCTGGACTTTCCTGGTCCGGTTCCTTTTGCACCTGGTCAGCCTCCGGGAGGCCGAGACCAGGATGACCCGGCTCCTGGGCGTGACCGGCCGGGTGCTCGTGCTGGACTACCCGGAGATAGGGGTGGACGTGGACAAGCCGGACGATCTGGCCCTGGCCAGGCGGGTCCTCGGCGGGGAATGACCCAAAAGCATCGGTGGGGGGGATTCGTATCAGCGGCGAACATGAGGTCGGGCCGGACGAAAAGATCGCCCAACTAAAGGCCAGGATCGAGGATCTCCAGCGGCGGATGCCCGCCCACACGCCCAGGGCGTCCATGATCAGGGAACTGGAGGAACTGGAAGAGGAGCTGGAGCGGCTCCTGGGGTCATAAGCCGTCCCCCTGGTGTCATACTATGGGACAGAGGCTTGGGCAAACCCCGTGGGGAGTTTTGGTAGTGCGTCTGTCCAGCTTGCTTTCCGGGTGGGTTGGCGACCCCGACCCGCAGGTGTGCGGATTGGCCTACGATTCACGCCGGGTACAACCGGGTTTTCTTTTCTTTTGCATCCCGGGCTTGCGCCGGGACGGCCACGATTTTCTCGGCGAAGCCTGGCGCCGCGGGGCGGTGGCTGCGGTGGTGGAAAAGCCGGTGGCCGAAGCTCCGCTGCCGGTTTACCGGGTGGACAACTGCCGGCGGGCCCTGGCCCGGACCAGCGCGGTTTTTTACGGCCATCCCGCCGCCGGCCTGACCGTCGTGGGGATATCCGGGACCAACGGCAAGACCACGGTCAGTTACTGGCTCGAGGCCATCTACGCCCGGTGCGGGTTTGCGACCGGCCTTATCGGTACCATCCAGTACCGCTGCGGCGGCTTTACGACGCCGTCCGGCATGACCACGCCCGAATCCCTCGACCTGCAGGCTCTCCTGTACCATATGAGCAAAAAGGGGGCCAGCCACGTCGTCATGGAGGTTTCTTCCCACGCTCTGGCCCTGGAGCGGGTTTTCGGTCTGGCGTTCGATTGTACCGTACTGACCAATGTAACCCACGACCACCTGGATTTCCACCGGGACCTGGAAGATTACCGCGCCGTAAAGGCGGGTTTCCGTAAGTTTCTGCGGGCGGACGGCGGCCTGTTCGTTACCAACGCCGACGACCCTTTTTGCGCCGCGTTGAAGCCCGGTGAGGGCGCCGGCCTGGTTTCGTTCGGTTTCGGGGAGGATTCCCTGGTCCGGGCCCGGGACTATGTTCTGGGCTCCGATGGCACCCGGGCGGTGATCAGCCTGGGGGGCTATCCATTGCCGGTCAGGCTCAACCTGCCCGGCCAATTCAACCTGGCCAACGCGTGCGCCGCCGCCGCCGTGGCTTTCGGGCAGGGGGTGGAGCCGGACCTGATCAGGGAAGGGCTGGAGTCCCTGACCGCGGTCCCCGGCCGGTGCGAGGCCGTGGATACCGGGGCGGGGTTCCGGGTCGTCATCGACTTCGCCCACAACCCGGACGCCCTGGCCAAGCTGCTTACCCTTGCTCCGCCGGAGCCTTACGGGCGCAAGATACTGGTGTTCGGCTGCGAGGGCGGGAAAGACCGGACCAAACGGCCGCTCATGGGCGCGGTGGCCGCCAGCCAGGCCGACTACGCCATCCTGACCTGTGACAACGTCCACAACGAAGAGCCGGAACAAATATTCCGGGAGGTCATGGTAGGAATGGGTACCGGTCCGGGAAACCACGAGATCGTTCCCGACCGCTGCCTGGCCATAAAGCGGGCCCTGGAACTGGCGGAGCGCGGGGACCTGGTCCTGGTGGCCGGCAAGGGCCACGAGGACCAAATGGTTGTGCGGGGACAATCCCTGCCCTTCAGCGACCGCGAGGTGGTGAACAACCTGATGGGGAGTGAGGCGGCGTGGCCCACGGCACCGTTAACATTGAGGATGTAAGGGCGGCTTCGGTCCGGCTGGCTTCCGTTATCCGCCGGACGCCGCTGGAGTATTCGCGCACCCTGAGCGACCTGACCGGAAGCCGGGTCTATCTGAAACTGGAGAACCTGCAGAGGACCGGCTCGTTCAAGGTGCGCGGCGCGTACAACTGCCTGGCCGTACTGGGAGAAGAGGGGTTGCCGGGCGGGGTGGTCGCCGCTTCGGCGGGCAACCACGCCCAGGGGGTGGCACTGGCGGCTTCCCTGGCGGGCCGGGAGGCCACGGTGGTCATGCCCCGGACGGCACCGGTCAGCAAGGTGACCGCTACCGCCGGGTACGGGGCGCACGTGGTTCTGACGGGGGAAACCTGGGAGGAGGCCCGCGCCGCGGCTCTCGATATAGCGGGAGAAAGCGGCGCCTTTTTCGTCCACGCCTTCGACGACCCCAGGGTCATCGCCGGTCAGGGCACCCTGGGCCTGGAGCTTTTGGCCGGGTGTCCGGATCTGGACGCGGTCCTGGTGCCGGTGGGGGGTGGGGGGCTGGCCGCGGGAGTCGGTCTGGCCGTAAAGTCCTGTCAACCCGGAGTCCGGGTGATCGGGGTCCAGGCCGCCGGCGCCCCCGGAGCCTGCCTTTCCCACCGGGCCGGTCAGGTAATCGGTGTTCCGGCCGCCACCTTCGCCGACGGCATCGCCGTCCAACAGCCGGGAGAGTTGGCTTTCTCCCTTCTGCGTCAACACGTTGACGAAATGGTGTTGGTGGAAGAAAGAGACATCGCCGGGGCCATCCTGCTGCTTCTGGAGCGGGCCAAGCTGGTGGTGGAGGGGGCCGGGGCCGTCGGGGTGGCCGCCCTCCTGGCCGGGCGGGTCGACCTGGCCGGGAAAAACGTGGCCGTGGTGCTAAGCGGCGGCAACATCGACATGAACGCCGTTTCGGTCATCATCGACCGGGGCCTGGCGGCCGCCGGGCGGACCCTCACCTACCGGACCCGGGTGGCCGACCGGCCCGGTAACCTGCAGCAGTTGCTGGCCCTGGTGGCCGCCCGGGGCGCCAACGTGATCAGCGTATACCACGACCGGTTGTGCCCGGAAATACCGCTGAAGGAGGCCGTGGTGACGCTGACCATGGAAACCAGGGACCACGGCCACGTGGCCGAAATAAGGGAAACTCTGACCGGCGCCGGCTTTACGCCCACAGAGGCGGGGACCTGCTGACCACCGCAGGCTTTTTCGCCGCGACCGGTAAGGCCCGAATCCCTCGGATCGGAGAATGCCGCCGGGGGTAAGCCGCTTTGGTTTAAAGTATTCTTTAAGAAAACTGTTGACAGTCTCCCCAACTGCCCCTATAATGGATTCACCGGTATACGGGGTCAGGAAGTACTGACCGGGAGCAAAGAAGCTCTCAGGATAACAGTGTACCGGGTTTCCAGGAGAAGGCTGATCCGGGTAATTGAATACATAGAGGGATGAACCTCTACAGGGCAAGGGAGCTCACTTGGTGGGTTCCCTTTGCGGCTTTCAAGGTTTAGGATAAGCGCGTCCAAAGGGAGACAACGACCGCAGGCCAGGGCAACGGGGCTCAAAAGAGCCCCGTTTTGTTTATCTAAGGAGGTGGTGCGAAGTCCCTCAGTGCATGACCCCGACTCAAATCTGGTGATACCTTCACCGGAGAATCACTTTCAGTGGTGAAAGGAGCAATTTATTGTGGCTGAACGTAGTGAAATGAAGAAGACCCTCACGCTGACCGGAATAACGGTCAACGCTATGGCGTTGATCTCCCCGGGGTCACTCTTTTGGCTCACCTACCAATTACAGGCGGCGAATACCGACCTGGCCGGTAAGTCTACGGCTATGGATATTTTCTGGGGCTTAATCGCCGCCCTCATCCTATCCTTCCTGACGGCTTTTTCTTATTCGTACCTGGCCACATTGTACCCGGAAGCCGGTACCGGCAGTTCGTACTACTTTGCGGAACGGGCGTTCATGGACGACCCGTCCATCTTTCCGAAGTTCGCCAGGCTGACCAAGTACGTGGTGGGCTGGTTTTCCCACCTTTACTACTGGGCCTATCCCGGAGTAACCGTCGCCATGTTCGCCACCTTGACCGCGTACATCGCCGCCGCCTTCGGGGCGACCCTCCCGGTCCCGGTCGAGATCCTCGTTGCCCTGGTCTATGCCTTGCTGGTCGGCTACGTGGCCTACCGCGGCATCAACGGGTCCACTCTGAGCAACCTGTTGATCACCGTGATCCAACTCGTCGCGCTGGTCGTCATCTCGGTCCTGGCCATAGCCTACCGCGTGATTAATCCCCAGCACGTCCAGTTTGTGTATCAGAACATGCTCGACGTGGTGAAGCCGCATAACTTCTCCGCCATCATGTTCCAGGCCACCATAGCCATCTTTCTCCTGGTCGGTTTCGAATCGGCCACGGCCCTTACCGCCGAGGCGAAGTCGCACAAGGACATCGGCAAGGGCGTTATCGTCTCCCTGATCTTACAGGGTTTAATCTTCTACGTACTGGCCTATTTCGCGGCCGGCGCCTGGATGAACAATTCCTACACCGTAACCGTCGGCAAGACCGTCAACCACGGTTTCGCCGCGGCGGCCGCCTCCAGCGCCCCCATCGGTGACATGGTGACCAACCTGGGCAACGTCTTCCTGCACGGTAACGGCTTCGTTCTCATGATCATAGTCGCCGCCACGGTGGCCATAGCGTTGTTCGGTACCACCCTGGCCTGCATCAATACCGGGGTCCGGATCACCTACGCCATGTCCAAGGACAAGGAGATGCCGACGGTTCTGGGCGCCCTGCATCCCAGGCACGCCATTCCGCACACCTCGATCTGGATCCTGACGGGTATTTCGTTCGTGCTCGGCGCCTTCGGCGTGCTTTCCATCACCAACCTCTCGGCGGTCACCCTGATTTCCAACGTCGGCACCTTCATCCTGTACGCCATGACCAACCTGGTCACCCTGGTCGCCTTCCTGCGCCATCCCGGGCGCAACAGGGTCAAGCATACGGTGGTACCGGTCCTCGGCGTCCTGGTCAATGTGGCCATGCTCGCAGCCGTCTTCTATCTGGGCATCGCGGGCGGCGGCATCGGGCAGCAGGCTTCCATAATCGCGATTACCGCGTCGGTGATCTGGACGGTCATCGGTCTGGTCTACTTCCTCGGCAACTCGAAGAAGTTGAACCGGAAGATCGTCGGCAACACACCCGTTGCCCACAACGGATAGCAGGTTAAGATATAGCGTGGAATGACGGTGAAACAGGCTCGTTGGTTCGTTAAAAGCCATGGCGGCAGGGCGCTGGAGCAGCGCCCCGTTGCCCGTTGGAGGGTGTTTTTCATGCGGGACGCGTCGCTCGCGGCCGGCGCAGGGCCGAAAAAATATCAGGTCTGCAGTCGTACGGATAAAGGTAAAGTCCGGCCGCGTAATGAAGATTATCACGCCTACTATATTCCGTCCGACCGGGATCTCAAGGAAAAGTGGGGCAGCCTCTTCGCCGTCTCGGACGGGGTGGGCGGCTACGCGGGCGGTGAGGCGGCCAGCGCGGAGGCGGTCAACGTGCTGCTCCAGGAATATTATTTCGGCGACCATTCGACCAGGCTGCCGGACCGGCTGCAGGACGCCTTCAACTGCACGGCGCTGCACCTTTTCGACGTGGGCCACCAACACAAGGGTTTTGCCAATATGCAGTGCACCCTGACGGCGCTCCTGATCCGGACCCACCGGTACCACATCGCCCACGTGGGCGATTCCAAGGCCTTTTTGCTCCGTGACGGCAAGCTGCGGCAACTGACCAAAGACCACAGTCTGGTGGCCAAACTGCTCCGTACGGGGCTGGTTTCGGCCGAGCAGGCCCGGAACCATCCTTACAAGCACATGCTCCTGCGGGCCCTGGGCGGAAATCCGATTACGCCGGTAGACATGTATTCCGGCAACGTGCTGCCGGACGACGTTTTCTGCCTGGTCAGCGACGGTGTTCTGGAACACGCCACCGAAGACGAACTGGAAACCTGGCTGCTGGAAAAAGGAAACTCGCAAACAAGTTTAAACCGGTTGATCGACTGCCTCAACGAAAGAGGCGGGTTGGACAATATGACCATCATGGCGGTAAAAGCCCTGGCCCACTGACACGGGCGACGACAGGAGTGATTAACGCATTGCCGGAAACAGGCAGCGTGATTGAAAACAGGTACACCCTGGTCCGTCCTTTGGGACAAGGCGGTTTTTCCCGTGTCTTCCTGGCTTCGGACCAGGAAACGGGAAGCCTGGTCGTACTCAAATTTCCCGACCTGGCCCAGATCGGCGACCCGGCGGTTTACGAGCGGTTTAGGCGGGAAATGGCCATCGCCAAACTGCTCGACCACCCCGACCTGCCCGGAGCCGTCGCCATGTCGGAGGGAAACCCGCCCTTCCTGGTCCTTAAGTATGTGGCGGGAGAATCGCTGGTCCGGGTCATGGCGGAAAGGGGCCGCTTCCCGGTGGCCGAAACCGTGGCGATGGTGGCCGGTCTTTTGGAAGCCCTGGACTACTGTCACCAGCGGGGAGTCTATCACCGCGACCTGAAGCCGGAAAACCTGCTCGTTTCTCCGGACGGACGGCTGAAAATCATCGATTTCGGCATCGCCATGCTGGAAGGCGGGCCCCGCGTAACCTGGCGGGGGTTTTCCGGTCTGATGGGTACGCCGGAATATATGGCGCCGGAACAGATCAAGGGGGAGCGGGGCGGCGCCCGGACGGACATCTACGCCGCGGGCTGCCTCACGTACCATCTGTTGGCGGGCAGGCCCCCCTTTACCGGCGACAATCCACTGGCCGTCATGCACCAGCACCTGACCAGCGAACCGGAGGCCCTGACAACGGTCCGCCGGGATGTGCCGCCGGGCCTTTGGTCGTGCCTGCGGCGGGCAACCCGCAGGCGCAAGGAAGAGCGTTACGCGACGGCCGGGGAAATGGCCGCCGATCTGCGCAGCCCGGAACAGGTGGATCTAAAATGGATCCGGGAAGGCGATCCGCCGCTGGTTTCGGTCCTGCGCGACCAAAAAGCCCCCGTGCTGTGGATCTACGGGGCGGTCACCGCGGGGTTGGTCCTGGCCCTGTTGGTTATTCTCCTTACTTTCCGGCGTTAGCAGGAAGAAAGAAATCGTCCCCGACAGTAGACATCATGACGGCCGGGCTTTTTGGTAAATTGCCTCAAAAAGATTCTGATCCCGGCAGCCCGGTGGGCCGACGCGGTTATCCTTACAAATTTCGGGCGGGTGGTATGATCTTGAAGCTGCAAAATCTCTCCGTGCTCAGCGACAACTTGCTTTATCTCGTTATATTGGCCGCTGTATTCAGCCTGGTTTTCCCCGGCCCGGGAACCGGTCTGCAGCCGCTGGTTACACCCGTGCTGGCCCTGATGGTCTGGTGCATGAGCATGACCATCCGGCTCGACGATCTGAAGGCCTCCGTCAGGCGGCCGGTGCTGATCGCGGCCGCCCTGTTCCTCGGCTTCGTACCGATGCCTCTTGTGGGCTGGTTCCTCGGTAAGGTTTTCTTTGGCCCGGGGAGCGGTCTGGCTACCGGACAGTTGCTGGTGGCCTCGCTGCCGTCCGATGTCGCCGCCCCGTTCATGGTCTACCTGGCCTCGGGCGACACCGCCTTGGCCACGGCCGCCTTGACGGCCTCGGTGGCCCTCACCCCCCTGCTGCTGCCACTGCTGCTGACCTCCCTGGGACGGGTCCACCTGCTCATACCCATGTCCTACCTGATGTCCGAGCTGTTTATCATCATTGTGGTACCGGTTGTCCTGGGGGTCTTTCTAAATAACCGCTATACGGGCTTGCGCCACTACGAACCAGTCTACGCGGCGGTGTCTTCCCTCAGTTACCTGTTGCTCCTGGTGATCGTGGTTTCCGCCAACGCCCCCGGCATAAAAAACCTGCAAAGCCGTGCCCTGTTGATCCTACTGGCCGCGCTCCTGTTAAACGCCGCCGGTTACCTCCTGGGTCTCGCCTCGCTCCTCCTGACCAGGGACAGGCGCAGGGTGACCGCGTTGCTCTTTCTGACCAGCACCAGGGAATTCGGCATTGCCATAGCGGCCGCGGCGGTCATGGGCCTTCCCGGGGAAATGACCATCCCGGCCGTTTTCTACGCCGTGGTCCAGATGCTGACCTCACCCCTGATGGCCAGACTGGTGAGGCGGCTGGAGCCCCCCGTCCCGCCGGGACGGGCTGAAACCGCAGAGGGGACGTCCCACCCTGATCCGCCTCAGGCGGAGACCACGTGAGTATTCGACCGTCGAACCGTTCGTCTCCGCCGTTCCATGGCAACGGCTCACGACCCACCCTCCGGGCGGGTACCCCGCCGGGCTTCCGGTAACACATGGAGGACCGGCAGGGTTGGGGTCGCTCAAACTTCTCCCAATCCCGGTGACCGGGGGAGTCCGTGGCCGTACCACCGCGTCCCTTACTCCTCCGGCATGGGCGGATACATCATGAGGGCGTGGTTGACGGCCACTTGGTCGTCGGCGACCAGTTCGCCACGCGCGTCGCGGACCTGGCGATGGATGGTGTTGTGGCGCACGTAGCCGCCCCACGGTTCCTGGGTGATCCAGTTCTTCCCCTGGTAGACGCGGTAGCGGAACCCGGCCGGTTGGTCCGACCACCAGGCTCCTTCGAGGTGGGTCGCCGAAAGCGCCAGACGCAGGTGGAAAGACGTCAGGTACCGGGCGTAACAGCGCCGCAGCCGGAAAAAAGCCGAGGTGCATGCGGTACGCAGGGGGGATCTTGACCGGGGCCGCGGGACGAAAGCCGCCCCGGGTCGATTTTCGATTCCTGGTAACAAGGGCATCCGGCTCCCTCTAGGTTCATTTCCCGCCGGTCCTTCCAGCGGCGAAAGTCTCCCCGTTGTTTCTTTCGATGGTCATGCTAAATTTACCTTTCCGGCCGGTCAGCTGCCAGAACAGGGTGACGTTATGAAAAAGTAAAAAATACAAGCCCTCCAAGAAGGAACTGTCAGCCATCCCGTAGAATGGATAGACACCAGGGTTCTTGGCAGCAAGGCGGGTCCTGCGGGGGAAAGGTGGTGACAGCATAGTATGCAGGTAACCGATGTCAGGGTACGCAGGGTGCTCAGTGAAGGAAAGATGAAGGCGATCGTCTCGGTCACCCTGGACAATGCCTTCGTCATTCACGACGTAAAGGTGGTGGAAGGACAAAACGGCCTTTTCGTGGCTATGCCCAGCCGCAAAACAGCTGACGGGGAGTTCCGGGATATCGCCCACCCCATCAGCACTTCCGCCCGGGAGATCATCCAGAGCGCGGTGCTGACGGCCTACGGGCAGGCCATCTAGATTCGACGCGAAAATCGGTTTTACGGGAGAGCTTCACAGCTCTCTTTGTTTTTTTTGCCTGCTGCGGACCTCCCCGTGCGGGGAATGTGAAAAAAATCTCATTGTGGAACGTCAATCAATAGTATATAATAGAGTTGTCCTTTCCCTTAAGGTTGGGAATATTTTGCGGTTTAAGGAGGCCCGGTCCATGCCCCTGGCAGCGGTGATCCTGGCGGCGGGTCAGGGAACGAGGATGAAGTCGGCCTTGCCGAAGGTGCTGCACCCGGTTGCGGGCCGGCCGATGATCGAGTACGTCCTGGATGCCGTGCGCGGAGCCGGGGCGGACCGCGTCATCGTGGTGGTGGGTTATGAAGCGGGAGCGGTGGAAGCGCTCCTTACGGACCGGGTGGAAGCCGTCCGGCAGCCGGAACAGCTTGGCACCGGACACGCCGTGCTTCAGGCCGGACCGCTTCTTACCGGCTATGACGGCGATATCCTGGTGCTGTGCGGTGACACTCCACTCGTCACCGCCGAAGACCTCCTGACCCTGGTCCGGGCCCACCGCGGGGCGAAGGTCGCGGCCACGGTTTTAACGGCCGAACTATCCAAGCCGGAAGGGTACGGCCGGATCATCCGGGACGCCGGGGGCGGGGTCACCGGCATCGTGGAGCAAAAGGACGCCGGCCCGGCGGAACTGGCGGTCCGGGAAGTCAACAGCGGCATCTACTGCTTCGCCGCCGGCGCCTTATTCGACGCCCTGGCGGAGTTGACCCCGGACAACGCCCAGGGGGAGTATTACCTGACGGACTGCGTCCGCCGGCTCAAGGAGGCCGGACAGGGGGTTTTCGCGGTGCGGATCCCGGTTGCTACCCGTATTTCCGGCATCAATACGCGGGTCCAGTTGGCACGGGTGGAAGCCCTGATGCGGCGGGAGATCGTGGAGAGGCTGATGCTTTCCGGTGTAACCGTGCCGGATCCTTCTTCCATCTTCATCGACGCCGGGGTGCGGGTGGGCAGGGACAGCGTTGTTTACCCGTTTACCTTTCTGGAGGGCCAAACCGTGGTGGGCGAGCGGTGCCGGATCGGTCCCGGGGCCCGGTTGGTCGATGCCACGCTTGCGGACGGGGTTGAGGTGCAGTACGCGGTGGTCAAGGGCAGTTCCCTGGCCTCCGGCGTTACGGTGGGGCCGTTCGCGTACATACGCCCGGACTGCGCCATCGGGGAGGGGGTGAAGGTAGGCGATTTTGTAGAGCTGAAGAAATCGGTCATCGGTCCCGGTTCCAAGGTGCCTCACCTGAGTTACATAGGCGATGCCACCCTGGGTGAGAACGTCAACATCGGTGCCGGTACCATCACCTGCAACTATGACGGCCGGCGAAAATGGCCCACCCGCATCGGATCAAGGTCGTTCATAGGCAGCAACACCAACCTGGTGGCTCCGGTAAACATAGGCGAGGAGGCCGTTACCGGAGCCGGATCCACCATCACCAGGGACGTGCCGGACGGCGCGCTGGGGGTGGCCAGGGCCAGGCAGGAGAACCTGCCCGGCTGGTCGGGCCGACAAAGCGGACTAATCAAAAAATCATTCCCACCGGATGAATGATGGGGGTTTTAGTCACTCATGCCATCCCGTGACAACAGGCTAAAGATTTTCAGCGGCAATGCCAACGCCGAACTCGCCGAGGAGATTGCCCATTACGCGGGGGTTCCCCTGGGAGCCGCCCAGGTTACCAGGTTCTGCGACGGGGAAATCGAGGTGCGGGTAAACGAGAGCGTTCGTGGTTCCGATGTTTACCTGGTGCAACCCACCTGTACACCCGTCAACGAGACGCTTATGGAACTTTTGGTGATGATCGATGCCATGCGGCGGGCCTCGGCCAGGCGGATCACCGCGGTGATGCCTTATTACGGGTATGCCCGCCAGGACCGGAAGACCAGGGGCCGGCAACCCATAACGGCCAAGCTGGTTTCCAACCTGCTTACGGCCAGCGGGGCCCGGCGGGTCATGACCATGGACCTGCACGCCGGGCAGATCCAGGGGTTTTTCGACATTCCGGTCGACCACCTGCCCGCCGGCCCTATTCTTGCCGAATATTTCCAACAACAGGACATGGATGACGTAGTGGTGGTGGCGCCGGATCTGGGCGGAGTGACCAGGGCCAGGGACATGGCCGAACGGCTGGGAGCGTCCATCGCCATCATCGACAAGCGCCGCCCGGCGCCGAACGTGGCGGAGATTTCCAACCTGATCGGCGAAGTGCAGGGGCGCCGGGTCCTCATGGTGGACGACATCATCGATACGGCCGGAACCATTACCAAGGGCGCCGAGGCTTTGAAAGTGTGGGGGGCTACGGAAATCTACGTGGCCTGTACCCATCCGGTGCTTTCCGGGCCGGCTATCGAGCGTCTCAACTGCGCTCCCGTCAAGGAAGTCCTGGTTACCAACACCATACCGGTGCCGGAAGAGAAACTCTCATCCAAGCTGAAGGTGCTTTCGGTGGCGCCGCTTTTGGGTGAAGCGATCATCCGTATCCACGAGGACCTGTCGGTGAGCAGGCTCTTCGACTGAAAGCGGCCCGGTAACCTTTCCCGGCCGCGGTGAAACAACAACGTATTGATGCGCCTGATGCGCCGAAAGACGAGAGGGAGTCATGAAACTGATCGTGGGCCTGGGCAACCCGGGAAAGGAATACGCGGATACCCGTCACAACCTTGGTTTTATGGTTATAGATACCCTCGCCCGAATGTACGGGGTGCGCGTGGAGAAGCGGCTCTTCAAGGCGCTGACCGGCACCACGGTGATGGGCCGGGAAAAGGTCGTTCTGGCCAAGCCGCAGACTTACATGAACCTGAGCGGCCAGGCCGTGGGCTCGCTGGTTTCCTGGTACAAGCCGGACGAACGGGACATTCTGGTGATCCTGGACGACATGGACCTGCCGCGGGGACGCCTGCGTCTAAAAGCCGACGGCGGTCCCGGGGGGCACAAGGGTCTGGCCTCCGTGATCGAGGTCTTCGGGACCGACCGGTTCGCCCGGTTGCGGGTGGGGATCGGGCGTCCTCCGGCTTCAACCGACGCCGCCGGCTGGGTGCTGGAAAACTTCGGCCTGATCGAGCGGGTCCACATCGACACCGCGGTGAAAACCGCGGCCAAAGCCGTGGCCGAATTCGTCACGGGTGGCCTTGACCGGGCCATGAACATATACAACGCTCCGTCCGATGAAGAAGGTTGAAGCGGACCGCAGGTTCCGACGGGGGAGACTGCCCGGCGTCTTTGTAAAAAAACGGGGTAATGGACATATAACTATAGAAGGGCTTTAGGCGCTAAAGCCCTTCCTTGTGGTGAGCCGTTTTCCGGGAGTGTGATTATGCAGGGAATAGCGGATTTCCTGGCCGGTCTGCCCGAGTGGCGGAGCGTGGCCCGGGGTCTTTCGGACAAAGCGCGGCAGCAGCTGGTATTCGGGGCCGGCGGCGCGGTGCGGGGCTTCCTTATGGCCGGATGGGCGGACCACGCGGGCGCGGTCCTGGTGATCACCCCGCAGGAGGCCGATGCCCAAAGCCTGGCCGAGGACCTCAAAAACCTCCTGCCCGGCCGCCAGGTACTCCTTTTTCCCAGTTGGCCGCTTTTGACCTTCCAGGTGGTGGCGCAAGGGCGTGAAGCCCTGGCCGGCCGCCTGGCGGTGCTGCGGGAACTCTGCCGAAACGCCTCCCCCGTGGTGGTGGCTCCGGTCGAGGCGGTCCTGCGGCGGCTGACACCCCGTCCGGCGTTTTGCCGTCAAATGTTGACACTTGCGGAGCACATGGCCCTGGAGCCGGGTGTTCTCTTCCGGACCCTGGTGGATCTGGGTTACGAGCGGGTGGAAAGGGTGGAAGAGGCCGGCCGGTTCGCCGGGCGCGGCGGCATTGTGGACGTGTTTCCGGCCGCGGCCGCCAATCCCGTGCGCCTGGAGTTCGAAGGAGACGAACTGGCCGGCTTGCGCGAATTCGAAGTCTCCTCCCAGCGCTCCCGGGGCCGGATCGACAGTTTGATCCTTACGCCGGCCCGGGAACTGGTCATGGATGAAGATACCCGGGCGGCAGGCGCCAAAGAGATGCAGCGCGACTACCAGGCCCAACTCAAGCGGCTGGCCCGCTCCGCCACGGTGGATGCCTACCGCCGGCTGGCGTCCCGGTGGGAAGAGCTAACCGCGGCCCTGGCCGGGAGCGACCGTTCCCTCGAGCAGTACCTGCCCTATTTTTATCCCGACGTTTCAAGCCTGGCCGACTATCTGCCGCCGGACAGCCTCGTCATTCTCGACGACCCCGTACGCCTGCAGGAGGTCGTGGCAGTCTTATGGCGGGAAAGGACGGAGTCCTTCACCACTATTTTGGACGAGGGCCGGGCCATGCCGGGCCAACTGGACACCTATCTCCGGTGGGGCGAAACGCTGGCATCCCTTACCCGGCACCGGTCGGTCGCCTGTATGGGCCTGGTCCGCAAAGTCGATTTTCTGAAACCCGAAAACGTGGTTACGGTGACCGCCCGTGCTCTGGGCGGCTTCCTGGGCCACGCCGAGGTTCTCACCGATGAAATCAGGCACTGGCGCAGGACGGGCAAGGTGGTTGTGATCTGTGCCGGCACCGCGGCCCGGGCCGGCCAGATAGCGGACTCCCTGAGGGACCGGCAGATCGAGGCGGTCATAGCCGATTGGCCCGGCCTGTCCCTTCACCCCGGCCACGTGGTTGTTGCGCCGGTGCATTATTCCGGCGGCTTTGAATTACCCGGCCTCAACCTCGTGGTCCTCACCGAGGCGGAGGTTTACGGGCGCCGGAAGGTCAGGCGGCGTACACCGTCCGGCGAGGGGCAGGCCAGCCGCCTGGACGACCTCAAAGCCGGCGACTACGTGGTTCATGCCAGCCACGGCATAGGCCGCTTCCGCGGCATCGTGCAGATGGAGATCGGCGGCATGCACCGGGATTACCTCCTGGTCCAGTACGCGGGAGAAGACAAACTTTATGTGCCCACCGACCAATTGAGCCTGGTCGGGCGCTACACCGGCGGAGAAGGGGAGGCGCCCCGGCTCTCCCGGCTGGGGGGCCAGGAATGGACCAAGGCCAAGGCCAGGGTCAGGGAAGCCGTGCAGGAGATGGCCCGGGAACTCCTGGCTCTCTACGCGGCCCGGGAATCCGTGCCCGGCTATGCCTTCGGTCCGGATACCGTCTGGCAGCAGGAATTCGAGGCCACTTTCCCTTACGAGGAAACTCCCGACCAGGTGCGGGCCATTGCCGAGGTCAAGGAAGACATGGAAAAGGGCCGTCCCATGGACCGGCTCCTTTGCGGCGACGTGGGCTACGGCAAGACCGAGGTGGCCCTGCGGGCCGCCTTCAAGGCCGTCATGGACGGCAAACAGGTCGCCATCCTGGTTCCCACCACCATCCTGGCCCAACAGCATTTCACCACGTTCCGGGAGCGCCTGGCCGGCTTTCCGGTGCGGGTGGAGAGCTTAAGCCGCTTCCGCACCGGCCGGGAGCAGCGGCAGGTGGTGGAAGGCCTGGCGAGGGGGACGGTGGACATTGTCATCGGCACCCACCGGCTGGTCCAGGAGGATGTGCGGTTTTCGGACCTGGGCCTCCTGGTGGTGGACGAGGAACAGCGTTTCGGGGTTTCCCACAAAGAGCGGCTCAAAATGCTCCGGAAGAACGTCGACGTGTTGACCCTGACCGCCACGCCGATTCCCCGCACCCTGCACATGTCCATGATCGGGGTTCGCGACACCAGCATTCTGGAAAGTCCGCCGGACAACCGCTTTCCCGTTCAGACCTATGTCCTGGAGGAAGACCCGCTGCTCGTCAGGGAAGCCATCCGCCGCGAGTTGGGCCGCGGCGGGCAGGTCTACTTCGTGCATAACCGGATCATGGAACTCGACACGGTGGCCTCCCAGTTGCACGAACTGGTGCCCGAGGCCCGCGTGGCCGTCGCCCACGGCCAGATGAGGGAGGACGACCTGGAAGACGTAATGCTGCAGTTCATAGACGGGGCCTGCGATGTCCTCCTCTGCACCTCCATCATCGAGAGCGGGCTCGATATTCCGAACGTGAACACCCTGGTCGTCAAGAACGCCGACCGCCTGGGCTTGTCCCAGCTCTACCAGCTACGCGGCCGCATCGGGCGGGGCAGCCGCCTAGCCTACGCCTACCTTACTTTTCAAAGGGACCGGGTTTTGAGCGAGGTGGCCGAGAAAAGACTTTCGGCCGTACGCGAATTTACCGAGTTCGGTTCGGGTTACCGCATCGCCTTGCGGGACCTGGAGATCAGGGGCGCGGGCAACCTTCTCGGGATGGAACAGCACGGGCATATTGCCGCCGTGGGGTTTGAGATGTACACGCGGCTTCTGGCGGAGGCGGTCAGGGAGGCCAGGGGCATTGTGGCCGAACAGACCGTGGAGACCTCCTTCGAGCTCAATGCCGAGGCCTACATTCCCGACGGCTACGTGACCGGACCCGATCAAAAGGTGGAGATTTACCGGCGCCTGGCGTCGGTCCGCGCGGAAGAAGAGGTGGCGGCGGTGCGGGAGGAGGTGGCGGACCGTTTCGGCCCACTGCCCCTGCCGGTGGAAACGCTGTTCCAGGTGGCGCGGATCAGGCTCAAGGCAGGCGCCTTGAAAGTGCTGTCCGTTTCCCGGCAGACCAACTACTACCGGTTGCGCTTTTCCGGCGACCACGCGTTGAGGGGCGACCAACTGGTCAGGGTGGCCGCGGAATACGGCAGCCGGATCAAGTTCATCCATTCGGCCGGCACTTTCGAAATCAGGATGACGGCGCTCAAGGCGGAGCGGGAGACGACGGGCACCCTGGGCAGGATCGAAAGTTTTCTCGACCGGCTGACCGATGATCGTCCGGCATAAATTGGGCTCAAAAAATTCACTGACTGTTGGAAAAAAATGAATAACCCTTTTGTCTCTGTTATATACTATCACTGAAAGTCATTTGGCGAAGATTAGACAGTAAAAGGAGGGATGATGGCCTCGTGAAAGCAACGGGAATTGTGCGCCGCATTGACGATCTGGGCCGGGTGGTGATTCCCAAAGAGATTCGCCGGACCCTTCGTATCCGCGAAGGAGACCCGCTGGAAATCTTCGTTGATCGCGATGGCGAGGTGATTCTGAAGAAATACTCGCCGATCGGAGAATTGGGTGATTTTGCCAAGGAATACGCCGACTCCCTGTATGAAGCTTTAGGTCACATAGCCTGCATCACGGACCGCGATACCGTTATTGCCGTGTCCGGCGCAGCCAAGAAGGAGTATATCAACAAGCCCATCGGTACGGTGATTGAGAAAGTGATGGAGGACCGCCGGTCCGTGGTAATCAATGCACCGGGTGAAGACCAGTTTTGCAAGGATTGCATGATCATGGAAAACGGGGACTGCAAATACTCTTCGGAGGTGATAGCCCCGATTATCGCCGAGGGCGACCCCATCGGAGCGGTTGTCCTGGCTTCCCGGGAACCCAACGTGAAAATGGCCGAAATGGAGCTGAAACTGGCCGAAACGGCCGCCGGCTTCCTCGCCAAACAAATGGAACAGTAAAAAACCGCCAGGTTATCCTGGCGGTTTTCCCGGCTGCGGGTTGGTTGGTTGAGTAACCATCGCGGTATCTGGTTCCCCGGCGGGTACCGGCCGGACCGTCACCGGCCGTTTACAAAAGCGTGACGCGCCGGAACCTTGTCAAAAGGGAAGCCAGGGTGTAAGATAGATTTATCCGGGCCCGGTGAAGGGGGAGAAAGAAAATGAAACTTTTTCAGAGGATCAGGGACCTTATGGAGGCCAACATATCCGACATGGTCGGAAAGGCCGAGGATCCGGAAAAGATGCTCAACCTGTATGTGGACAGGGCCTCCGAGGAATTGAGGAACTTCCAGATCCAGGTGAACCAGGCGGTAGCCGACCAGATCGCCCTGGAAAGGAAAATCGAGACTTCGCAAAAGGATGCCGCCGACTGGTCGGACAAGGCCAGGCTGGCGGTGCAGCAGGGTAGGGACGATCTCGCCCGGACGGCCCTGGAGCGGCAAAAGACGGCCAGGGAGGCCCTGGAAAGTTACCAATCCCAGTTGACCGAACAGAAAACCGTGGTGGAAGAACTCAAGCACAACTTCCAGTTGCTGGACGGCAAGCTCCAGCAGGCCAAGAGCGAAAGGGACCAGTTGGTGATGCGGGAGCGCCGGGCCAAGGCGCTCAAAGGGGCGGCCGACGCCGTGCAGGGCCTGGCCCAGGGCAGGGCCTACGCCGATATCGACCGGATGAAAGACAAGGTGGACCGGATGGAGGCCAGCGCGGGAGCGTCGCGGGTGATGTTGGAAAGCACGGTCGAGTCCCAGTTTGACCAGTTGAAAAGAACGTCGGCCGACAGTGAGATCGAAGACGAGTTGGCCAAATTGAAGGAAGAACTGGGATCGAGGCAGTAACCGGAATAAGCGGGTAAAAAGCGGATATCCTCAAGCGGGATACCCGCTTTTTGTGTTATACTATGTGGCGTGGGAGATGAGGTTTTCATGCACGAAGCAATAACGGTGATGGGACTGGGCTATGACGACGGAGGCTCCCTGCCGCTGGCCGGTTGGGAGGTTCTCCGGGCCGGGGCGCCCCTGTTCCTGCGCACGGCCAGCCATCCCATTGCCGGACGGCTGGCGGAGGAAGGAATCGCGTTTACGGTCTTCGACGATTTTTACGAGGAGGAGCGCGACTTCGCCGGGGTTTACCGGCGCATCGCCGACGCCGTCCTTGGGGCGGCCGCCGCCGGCCCGGTGGTTTACGCGGTACCCGGCCACCCCCTGGTCGCCGAGGAGTCAGTGCGCCTGATCCTGGACCGGGCCGGCGAGACCGGTCTCACCACGCGGATTCTTCCCGCGCCCGGCTTTCTCGACGCCGTGCTGGCCGTCCTGCGGCTGGACCCGGCCGCGGGTCTCAAGATCCTGGACGGAGCCTCGCTGGCCAAGCGGGACATCGACCCGCCCGCCCCGACCCTGGTCATGCAGGTATACAGCCGGCTGGTAGCCGGTGATCTCAAGCTGGAACTCCTGACCCGCTACCCGCCCGGGCACCCGGTCAAGGTGGTGCGGGCGGCGGGCATGCCGGGGGAGGAAACCGTCGTGGAAATTCCCCTGGAAGACCTGGACCGCCGGGAATACGACCACCTGTGCACGGTCTACCTGCCTCCCGCCGCCCCCGTTCCCGAAGGGTCCCCGTGCGATTACCCGGCCGACCGCCTGGTCGGGATCATGGCCGTCTTACGCGGGGAAGGCGGCTGTCCGTGGGACAGGGAGATGAATCACTCCCGGCTGGCCCGCTACGTCCTGGAGGAGGCGTACGAGGTGGTTGAGGCGATTCACGGCGACTCCGCGCATAAATTATGCGAGGAGTTGGGAGACTTACTTCTGCAAATAGTCTTCCATGCCCGCATTGCCGACGAAAACCGGCAGTTTGACTTTAACGACGTGGTTGGCGGCATCTGCGACAAACTGATCCGCCGGCACCCCCACGTATTTGGCGAAGCCGTCTGGCGGACCAGTGCCCAGGTGACGGCCGGTTGGGAGGAAATCAAGCGGCGGGAGCGCGGTGCCCGGGATACGGGCCTGCTGGACAAGGTTGGAGCCGGGCTGCCCGCCCTTATGAGGGCGACGAAGGTGCAGGCCGGGGCTTCCAGGTGCGGCTTGGACTGGCCGGACTGGCGGGGCGCCCTGGACAAGGTCCGGGAAGAAATGGCGGAGGTATCGGACGCCATTGCCGGACCGGACCGGGGAGAGGTATTCCGCGAGGCAGGCGATCTCTTGTTTGCCGTCGTGAACCTGGCCCGGCTCCTCGGGTTGGATGCCGAGGAGGCCTTAACGGCCGCCACGGACAAATTTGTCGCAAGATTTCGGTATGTAAAGAGAAAAGTGGAATCGAGCCACAAAAACTTCCATGATTTTACATTAGATCAGCTCGATGATTGGTGGGAGGAGGCAAAGAAATTAGAAAAACCTTAAAAATATTGGTCCGAAGGCCTTTTTCGGGGAGGAATTCACAGAATTTTAGCGAATAGGTGGTAAAAATTACTTTATGGGGGTGTACTCTTCAGGATGAATAAGGCTGAACTGATTTCCTACGTAGCCGAGAAAACCGATTTCACGAAAAAGGAAGCGGAGAAGGCGGTCGCGGCGGTGTTCACCAGCATTGAAGAGGCTATGTCCAAAGGCGAAAAGGTCCAACTGGTAGGCTTCGGTACTTTTGAAATCAGGGAGCGGGCCGCCCGCAAGGGACGCAATCCGCAAACCGGCGCCGAGATCAACATTGCCGCCGCCCGGGTGCCCGTATTCAAAGCCGGCAAGGCCCTGCGCGATTCGGTCGGCTAAAGGCGCCGGCGGCACATAGAAAAACGAAACCAAACATATTAACGTCGGGCTGGGCGATGTTTATGGGAAATATCGCCTAAGGGTCTGTATGGGCGACATGAGGACAAGCTGTTGATGTTTCCGGGGCGGTTCAAAGTAGCGGACGAGTGGTCCGGGCTTTCGGGCGCCCCTTTTTTCGAGGTGGGCAAATGCGGGTAGATAAATTTCTGAAGGTATCGCGGGTTATCAAACGGCGCACTCTGGCCAAGGAAGCCTGCGACCGGGGACAGGTTGCCGTAAACGGCCATACGGCCAAGGCCGGCACGGAGTTGAAGCCGCAAGACGTAATCGAGATTGGTTTCGGCCGGCGCAAGCTCAAGATCCGGGTGCTGGAACTCAGGGAATCGGTTCCCGCGGCGTTGGCCGAGGGTTTGTACGAAGTGTTGGAGGACGTCACGGCACGGGGAGGCGAGGGGGAAGGGTAGATCGTCCCCGCTCGGCGCCGTCACCGGCGGACTTTCCGCTGAATGACCATCCATTTGGCGTTGGCCGGGACACGGGCCACGGTTTTGTTGAAAGGATTGCGCATCAGGCGGGAGGGCCCGGGGCCTTGCGCCCGGTCCTCCCCTTGCGGCCGGCCGGTGTCTTCACCGGTGCCGGCGCGGGAAGCGCACAGGGAGTCCAATTCCTCGGCCATTTGGGACCATTCCCGCCAGAAAATCTTTGATGACGGGCCTGCCTCGTCGCGGGCCAGCCTGTGCAGCCGGAGGTAAGCGGTTTTGATCAAATCCCCGGCGGCCGGATTCCCCATCAGATCCTCTTCGGTATGCCGGCTGTGACGCAGACCATGACTGAGAAATTCCCCGTAATCCTTCATTTCGGCGGCCATTCCGTCGCCGGCCGGTATCGCCAGTTGCGCGGCAATCCGGTTCAGCTGGGGTAGCGGATTATCCATAAGGAGATCATAGTCGACCACCGCAAGCCGCCTGTTCCTTAGGCGGGCCAGGTAGGGTATGACATGGACCGCCCAGAGCAAATAGGCCCGGGCGGGCGGGATGCGGTCCCTGGCCTGGAGCGACCGGGCCACGCTCACCGGATTCCGGACCACCAGCAGGTACCGGGGTGAAATTCCGGACAGTTCGAAGGCTCCGATCCAAAAAGGCAGGACGCGCAGGGTGCGGGGGTCCTTGAAACCCCACCGCGGATACCGGTCGAGGTTTTTCCGGATTATCCGGGCGGCGACGGGTTGCAATTCCTTGACCAGGGAGCCCTCCCAGCGGGAGGGGGGAACGAGGGAAAGGCTGTCCCACTTGATACCCAGGGCCTCGAGGACCAGGATGTTAAGGCGGATGATCTCCTTCTTTTCCCAGAAACCCCTGGGGTTATCCGCACCGGGGCCCATCAAGTCCTCACCCAGTTCCACGCCCAGGACCTTCAGACCCCTGGTGACCGCGCTGGTTCCGCTGCGGTGCATGCCGAGAACCACGATAAGCTCACGATTCATAAGTACCTCGCGGGTCAACGGAGATGTATTTTCCCTTCCGCAACCATTCCCAAACCCTGCCCGCGCTCTCTTCGACGGTTTCCCGGTCCGTACGGCACACCACGCAGGGGTCGGGCGGCGGTTCGTAGGGGTCGTCGATGCCGGTGAAGTGGGGGAGCTCACCTAGCCGGGCTTTGAGATACAGGCCCTTGACATCCCTTTCCGCGCATACGGACAGGGGGGCGTCCACGTAAACCTCCACCCACCCGGGCGTTACAGCCCGCAGTTGGTCCCGCAACCACCGGTAGGGGGAAATGGCGGCGACCAGTACGATGACGTCGTGTTTGGCCAAAAGTCCGGCTACAAAGGCGATGCGTCGCACGTTTTCCTCGCGGTCCTCCTTTTTGTAGCCCAGCCCCCGGCCGATCGAGGCGCGGAGCAGGTCAGCGTCGAGCAGTTCGGCCCGGAAGCCGCCTGCCGCCAGCTTTTCGAGCAGGAACCGGCCGATGGTTGTCTTCCCCGAGCAGGGCAGACCGGTAAACCAGACAATGGCTCCTTTGTTAAATGACATAGGTGCTGTCACCCGTAAACCACCATCCATCATGTTGTTCCGTAAAACGAACGGGAACCCGCCGGGGCGGGGACAAACGGGGGATTGGCCGCCGGCTTCCGATGGTACAGTATATTAGCGGGCGCGGCCTGCGCGCGCAACCAAAAAATGACATGATGGCGCCGGGCCGGGCCGTCCGTGGCGACGGCGCCGGGGGCACGCGGTAGGATGGTAAAAGCGGAGGTATCGGCGTAAAGTACTTCGAAACGAAGGCTGGACAAGGCGGGGTTCGGCGAACCAGGCCGGATGGACGGCATGTCTCAGAAACTTGTTGACACCCGACCGACGGCCTGTTTGGATTCGCGTCTCCCGGAGGACCCTGGAATTCCCAAGAGGTCCGCACCCTGCAGGCTGAGATAGCGGTCCGCACTTGCTGGCTTGTCGACCAATTTCCGAGCCGAAATCAGACATGCCCAATGCAGGACGGATCAAATCTGTCCAAAATTTCATACTTTCCGACAAAGGAGATTTCGCCGTAGGGAAGAATATGCTTGAGGACCGGAGACTTCTGGCCGGAAAGGGCCAAAGGCCATCGAGCCCACGGCTGGAGGAAACTCGACAAGTCTACGACTTTAGGCGGGAAAGCGGTCGGGTACCCACCGCAGGTGGGTGCTGCCCTTGGGCACAACCATACGGCGCTATGACCCACCTAAGCGCGCCGGGATCTCATGAGGAGCGGGCTACGTTATCCCGGTCATGACACTCTGGGATGCTTCTCCAGTTCCAGGCCCTGTCGCCGGTGGTTAAACAGTGAGCCGGGGGCGGTTGCCACGATACGGTCTGCGTTGGTCACCATCTGCCAGAGACGGTGGACGCCACATTCATCGAGGTCTTTACGGTGACCGGACGTGGTAACCGGCAGATGGCCGGAGTGGTTAAGCAAGGCTTGCCGTACCGTTGGCGGGAACGGAGGAAGATACATTTCGGCTTTCAAACCGGCGAAATGGTGGTGGCCGGTGTTCCGAAGGGAAAGTACTAAGGCCGGTGGCGGTGCCGAGTGGCCGGCGCGACGATTTTTTGGTGTCACCACAGCTATATCGGGTCGCCCTCATAGCGGGTCTGTTGGTGATTCGGGTCGGCCGCTGAGGCGAAACGACTGCCGGAAGGTTGCCTGGAATAAGCCTGGTGAAGGTGATGAGGTTATGGGTAATGAAGTTCAACCCGATCTATCTTTGGATTGCCTTGGGCTCTATTGTCCTCAGCCGCTCTTGCAAACCAGGGAAAGGCTCGAGGAGTTGGAACCTGGTCAGAGCCTTGAGGTATTTGCCGACGATCCAGCATCCGAAGAAGATATCAAGCGGTTGATAAAGCGGCTTGGCCACGAGTTGGTAAACTTTGAGAGGCGTGGCGATATTAATCACTTTATCATTAAAAAAGGAGGTTTAAACAGCTAAAGCCATGAAACAAAAATCCATTTTGTATGTACAAACCAGTGATGCGCCGGAGCGTCAATATGCTCCGCTTGTATTGGCTCAGACCGCTAAAGCCATGGACATTTATGCCGCTGTCTATTACCTGGGCATGGGGTTGAAAGTGTTGCTTCCGGGAGCGGCGGAAAAAATTCAAGTTGGTTCATTTCCCAATGTCATGCAGATGATCACCCAGGCCCAAGGCATGGGAGTTACCTTTTACGCCTGCGAGGCCTCGAAACAGCTACTCGCACTGGATAAGGTGGACTTGATTCCCGGTGTAACAATTGTTGGTGCCGGAACCCTGAATGACCTGACTCTAGATGCCGATGCCACAATGTGGTTTTAAGGAGTAAGCGCAATGGGTGTCTATCTCGACTATCAATCGGCCAAGCCCGTCGACCCCCGCGTACTGGAGGCGATGTTACCCTGCTTTCATATGGAGTTTGGCAATCCGTCCTCGCTGCACCGGGAGGGGGATACAGCCGCGGCGGCCCTGGAGGATTCCAGGAAAACGGTGGCGGCATGGATCAACGCTGTCGATGAAGAGATTATTTTCACCTCTGGGGCTACGGAGGCCAACAATCTTGCGCTTATAGGTTATGCTTTCCGTAATCGTGACAAAGGAAACCATATAATCATTTCAGAAATAGAACATATTTCCATCCACAACATTGCCAGGTATCTCGAACGGAACGGTTTTCAGGTTTCCCGGGTGCCGGTGGACCAGTACGGCCGGGTTTCTTTACGTAAGCTGGAGGCGCGTGTTACCCCTCAAACGATTCTGATTTCTGTCGGTTATGCAAGCAATGAAATCGGCACGGTGCAGCCGATTGCCGAAATCGGCGCCCTGGCCGGATCCCGAAATATTGTTCTCCACTGTGACGGGGTGGCTGCGGAGGGCCTGCTCCCCATCGACGTGCAGCGGGACCGTGTGGACCTCCTGACATTGTCGGCCAACGACATATATGGCCCCAAGGGTGTGGGGGCACTTTATGTGCGCAAGGGCGTACGCTTGAATCCGTTGCTCATCGGCGGCGGCCAGGAAAAGGGGTTGCGCTCCGGGTCGGAAAACGTCCCGGGAATTGTGGGGATGGCTGAGGCCGCAACGATCATGTCCCGGGAAATGGCGGTGGAAGTGCCCCGTCTTCGGGCTTACAGGGATAAGTTGATCGCGGGTATCAGGTCGGCGGTTCCCCACTGTTTCTTGAACGGGCACCCGCACGAGCGACTAGCCGACAATGCTCATTTCCGGTTCCAGGGGATAGAGGGGGAGTCGCTGCTGTTGTCCCTGAAGCAGCAGGGAATAGCGGCTATGACCGGCTCGGCCTGCACGGCGAAGACCATGGAACCTTCCCATACCCTGTTGAGCATTGGTTTGTTGCACGAGGAAGCGCATGGCTCCCTGGAATTCACTTGTGGGCGCTTTACCAAAGATGAAGATATCGACCAAGTCCTAGAGGTATTACCAGGCATTGTCGAAAGACTGCGCCAATTGTCACCGATATATCAGGGTAATGAGGGGTGAGTCGCATGGATGTGAAACCAACCGCCTATTCGAACAGGGTTATGGATCATTTTCAAAACCCCCGCAATGTTGGTACGTTGGAAGGAGAAAACGTAGCCGTCGGCAAGGTCGGCAATCCGGTTTGCGGCGATTTAATGGAAATCTTTATTAGGGTAGTCGACGATCGGATAGATGACATAAAGTTTCGCACCTTCGGCTGCGGGTCGGCGATAGCTACCAGCAGCATGATTACGGAGATGGCTAAAGGTAAGACTTTGGACGAAGCCATGGGAATCACCCGACAGGATGTTGCCACGGAACTGGAGGGGTTGCCCCCCCGGAAAATGCACTGTTCCAATCTGGCGGCCGATGCCTTGCATGCGGCTATCCAAAATTATCGTTCTTCGTTAGGCCGATTGGTTCAGGCAGAAAGCCCTTCCGCCTTACCGGACGTCAACACCTTTGCCGGGGAAGATGCTTTCTTTGGGAAGGGTGTTTACTATTCTATCGATGATCCAGCAATATTGAAAGACACACGAGTGTTGGTTCTCGATTCGGGTCCCGCATCAGCCATACTCAGTCAGGATTTAATCAAGCATACCGACAGAGTGATATTTTTGACGGCCGAGGGGCCGGAGTCTGTTCGGGAAACCGCCGAATTGTTGAAACAATCCGGGGTAAAGGTTCTGTTTAAGAGTCAGTTGGAAGAAATCAAAGGACACGAAGATGTCGAGAAAGTTCTCATCCATGACCTTGCGGAAAATGACTACTACGATCTGGTTGTGGACGCGGTGGTAATTATGCGGGAAGCCTGCGCAGCTTAATAGTGGTCTTCTATTATCCCGAGTGGTGGCGGCCTGTTGGTTTCCGGTGGATGTCAGACCCTGTGATTGGACCTGCTCGTCACCTCCCGCGAACCAAAGGACCTGCCCTATTTTTGCCGGGAAATCATGAGACTTTTGATTTGAGTGGAGAGTTGGGCTATGACCGACGCTAAGCTCCGGGAACCGGCGGAGGCCGGGGAAAAGAAATGGCAGTGCCTGGTGTGCGGCTACGTTCACAAAGGGACGCAACCCCCTGAAAGATGTCCGGTCTGCGGTGCGTCCCAAGACCGGTTCGTAGTCCTGGACGATTAACGTGACTTCCGGGGTGCGGAGGGGGGGGTGATGGTGGCGCTCCCGGCGCGGCTTTTGCAGGATCCGGCATGGATCGGACCGGTCGTCGACACGTTTTTCGCTGTGTTTCTGGGCTTCACGTTGTCGATGTACCTGGAGCACAGGCGCGAGACACGGGAAACGATCAGGCGTCGGGCCATGTATTTGGCTGCTCTCGAGGTCGAACTGGAACACAACCTGGATGTCCTGGGGGACATCCAGGCCTTGTGCGAGGCCTCCGGCCGCGACGGGACCATGTATGAGGTGCACCACCTGCGTTCGTTCTTCTATTCGGTTCTCCTCAAACACGTCCGGGGCCTGCGGACGGTGGTATACGACGGCATCATGACCGGGGGCTTCCTGGGCGAACTGGGTTCGGCGGTTCTGACCGATGCCCTCATTCGTGTCTACCATGCCGGCACCGATTTGGTGTTGGAGGCGGAAGCCAGCACTCACTGGCTGGACCGGGGCCTGAACGAAGACGAAGAGCACTGGTCAATCCGCCGGCGCAACATAGTGGCTTTCATCGGGCGGCAGGCCGGCGACGTCCGCGGTCTGGCGGAGCGTTCCATCGCCCTGGTGCGGGAAGAAAGGAAGAAAGTTGACACCTGACTTTGGCACGAAATCTTCGAGACAACTCTGGAGCGGACGAGGGGATCGCGTGAAGGCATCCGGCACCGGACGGCTACCGGTCAACTGCTCCGGCCTGAAGGGCGGAGCTTGCGGTGAAGAACCGTAAGAGTTGGTGTTACCTTCGGGTAGCAATCCAGCGGTGTTGACAAGCTTCATGTGAAGCCAGGAAGGCGGTTATGACCCACAAGAGCGGTGCTAGTCCTAGCCGGCTTGCGGTCAAGCAGCCCGTCAATCTTCGGATCGGCGTCCGTTTCTTGGGGGAGAAGCACAGGGCCGATCTCACGTCTGCGGTTATCCAACCCCCACGCCTTTTCTAACGATATACCCTCCCCATGATATCATACAAACCCCGACTCTCGTTGTCAAGACATCCCACCAAATGGTAAACCATGGGGTTAATATCCGCGTGTCCTCTTAGGGCGGAAAGCCTCGGCCCACCGCTCTCTTCACCCGCAGGCCTTCGCCTCTTCCAAAATCATCCCTCAGTTCTCCTCCAACCTGGCCACCAGCACCGCCTGGTCGTCGCGGGGCGGGTGCTGGGAAGCCAGGTTCAGGACCAGGTCGGCCAGTTCGCGCGGATGCATCTCCGCGATCTCCTGCAAAAGACCGGCCAGCCAGAAGTCCTGTTTGCCGTCCGGATGGGCATCATGGACGCCGTCGGTGGCCAGTACGAGGTAATCACCGGGTGAAAGCCGGCGGGTCGAGATGGGAACGCTGATGTCGTGGATTATGCCGGCGGGCAGGGAGCTGGATTGGATGATCCCCACCCTTTTGCCCCTCCCGACCAGGCTGGGCGGCGCCCCGACCTTGATGAAGGAGGCTTCCCCGCCGTAAAGGTCCACGATGGCCAGGTCGATGGTGGTAAAGCTTTCTTCGGGCTTCTCCATGAGGAGTACGGCGTTGACGGTTCTCACCGCGACTTCGGGAGAAAACCCGGCCTGCAGGAGGTCGGCCAAAAGGCGGGTCGTGGCCTTGCTTTCCCTGGCCGCGGCCGGCCCCGTACCCATGCCGTCGCTCAAGACAAGGGCTATCCGGCCGTCCGGCAGCGGCCACACGGCGAAGGAGTCTCCGGAGATGTCGCTCCCGTCCCGGGCCCGGATGGCTGCTCCCAGGGACAACGAGTAGCGGGGGTCAGGGTACAGCCTGACCAGGCAGGTCCGCTCTCCTTCCTGGTAGAGACATTGACGGGTGGCGGGGAAAAACCGCAATTCGAAAGTTTCCTGCAAAAAACCGGCCAACGACTGCCAGCAATTGGTTTTTAACGGGCAGGGCGAAAGTTCGGCGACGGCTTCCGCCCAGTTGCCCCCGGTGCCTTCCATGGTCAGGGAAAGCACGGTGACGCCTTTTTTCTTCCATTGTTCGGCCATCCCGGCCGGCAGAGGCGGCGGGTTCCATTCGGTCTCCCGGACCCGGGTGGACAGGCTGTCCAGCATACCGGCCATGGCTTCCATCTGTACGGCCACGATATCCCTCTCTTGTTGCAGCTTGCGATCCCAGCCGAGTTGCAACCTGGAGGTGGTGTAGGAGGCCAGGACCGCGATCCCCAGTTCGCGGTGCCGGGGACAGCGGCGCCTGGTTTCTTCCGGCACCTGCCATTTGCCGGGGCCGAGGTTTTCGGTATCGAAGACGAGGTCGCGCAGGCTTTGGAAGGTCCGGTAGAATTCCTTCTCCCAGCAGGTCTGGTGCAGGGAACAACCGTGGCACACCGTGGCGGCCACCTGGTCGATGATGGATTGCAGCCGGGTATCGATCGGGGCGGGAGCCGAGGCTGACACCTCCTCGAAAGCGCGGGCCAGTTCGTGGAAGATGTCCGCCCAGCCCTGCACCCGCCGGGCCAGAAAGGTTTGGGCCCGGTCCTCCTCCGGATGCGGCTCGTCCGCCGGCAGTATTTTGGCCAGGTAGACACGCATCGTTGCGACCAGGTTCTCCGGGAAGACGAGGTACAGGAGCATGGCCGCGCCGGTTTCCGCCAGGGCCGCGGTAAAGCCGGTGAAATTGCTGGTGTAGATGGACAGGACGATGTTGCCCAGAAGGAAACCGAAGGCGGGACCCAGGCGTCCGAAGCCGGCGCAAAGCCCGGCGACCAGGCCGGCAAAGGCGTAGGCGTTGATCAGGCCATGAGAGGTGCCGAGGGTCAAACCGGGGATTACCCCGGTCAGGGCTCCGACAGCGGCTCCCAGGCCGGGGCCGCCCAGGTAGGCGGCGATCAGAACGAAAAAACGGGAGAGGGACCCGCGCAGGGACAGCAGCCACCAGGTGTAGCTGCCGGCTCCGGTGATGAAGCCGGCCAGGAGAAGCAAAAGGCTGAACAGTTCTTCCGCCGAAAGCGGCCGCGGATTCTCCATGTTCAGCAGGGGCATCAGGGCGACGACGAACAACTGGGTCAGAATGGCGATGAATATCGCCTCGAAAAGGGCCGTTATGTAGGCGTAGGTAGAAGGGGCGGCGAAGGCCAGGAAGGCTGTCCTGACGATCAGGACGGCCGCTGCCGTCACCCCCGGCACGACCAGCCACGGCCTGGGCATCCCGGCGGGTAGAAGGTTAAGCAAAACAAAGACCAGGAGGGCGGCCAGCAGGTAGGCCGGGAGGGATGAGGCAGGGGCCTGGGTGGCGAGGCCTGCCAGCACCGCCAGGGTCACCAGGGGAGCGGCCTTGCGCCGGCAGCGGACAGTGGCGGCCACCAGGGCCGGACCGAAAGGCATCAGTTCACCGAGCAGGACGGCGCGGCCCAGGAAAAAGCCGGCCAGGCCCAAAACAATCAGCGCGGACAGGCCCGCCCGGGGCACCTGGCAACTCCGGGACAGGGCGGGGCGCTCTGTTTTTTTCGGCCGGGCGCCTTTTCTCTTTCCGGGAGAACCGGGCCTGCGCATGTGCCGGTAGGGATACGGGTCTGTTCCTTCTGCCACGGTCAAGCTCCTTCAAAAACAGATTTGACCTTCCTTAAGGAAGATTATAATACTTCCGGCTTGCATAACTTGTCAGTTATGGGGTGAGATTACTTTTTTCTTTCGACAGCAAACAACGTGCAAAGGCGAGGCATTAAACCCGGTGGCGGGAAATACATTTACGCCAGAACAGGTTGTACTCGTGCCGGGGGAGGGCCGGTTGTGGAAGAAGGAGGCAGGCAGGAGCTGGTTCTGACCGACCGCAAGGTGCTCTCACTGGTGGGAGTGTTGCACGTGGCCAGCTTCGACGACGGCGAAATCGCCTTGGACACGGTGCTGGGCTTTTTGTCCCTGAAGGGGGAGGGCCTGCACATTACCCAGTTGAACCTGGAAGAACGCACCCTTACCGCGGAAGGCTATTTCCACGCCGTGGTCTACCGGGAAAACAGGCCAGGCGGCCGCAACGCGCGGGGTCGCGGCGTGTTGAACCGGCTGTTGAGGTAAAGGGCGCCTGGCGAAGAAGGAGAAATGGACTTCATGCTTGTCGAGGGACAGGGAAAGGTTTTCCTGGCCATCCTGGCCATCGGCGGCCTGGCCGGTTTCCTGTACGACGTGTACAGGGTGATCCGGCTGCGGGGGCCGGCGCTTCGCGGCCCGGGCGCCGCCCTGGCCGACCTGGTGTTTTCGGGCGTGGCGGCGGTGGTGGTCTTTCTGCTGCTGGTAAAGGCCAATCACGGGGAGTTGCGCCTCTACGTTCTGCTCGGGCTCCTTGCGGGGGCACTTCTGTATTCGGGACTCGTGAGCAGGTTTGCTTTTCGTCTGGTGGACTTTGTACTCCATTTGGCCAGCAAACTGGAAAATCTGTTTTTTGTTTTGCTGGGATCTTTGCTCCGGGCGCTTTTGTTTCCGTTGCGCAAGACCCTCGTTATCATATGGTGGCCTCTTAAACTCTCTTATTCCGGAAGCAGATACGCCGGTCACGCTACTATGGCGGAAATGAAGCGAAGGGGCGCCGGCTGTCTGTCCTCTTGCAGGGTGAGGATGGGTAACTGGAAACATCTTATCGGTCGCAACAGGAGGGATTAGCCGGCTAATCAAAGGATCGATTTTCGGAAAAAGCCCTTGACAGACCGCTGGATAACTGGCAATATGGAATGTAACACCGGTATTACCCTTAGACGTGGCTCCCGGTTGCCGGCCGGTTGCAGTGCGACCTCCGGTACGTCCGGTTGGGTATGACGGTTATGTGGCCGGTTCCGGCGGAAGGAAGGAGTTGCCAGTGACACGCTACGGGTCAAGGGGCCGGTCGAATAATGAGCGTAACAGCGGTGTCCGGCGCTTTTCGGCGGGCCGGTTGCCCGTTCTGTTTACGGCGGCCGTGGTGGGCTATCTCCTTTTTTCCTTGAGTGGGCAGTTTTTTCAATTGTCCAGGATGGAATCGCAGGTCAGGGGAATGCAACAGCAGGTAAAGACTTTGCAGGCCAAAAACCAGTCCCTCCAGAACGAATTGAAGAATATCAAGTCCGATGCCTACATAGAACAAGTTGCCAGGCAAAGACTGGGTTTGGTAAAACCGGGGGAATACCCGGTCCGCTCCGTTACGAAAGGTGTCCAACACCCCTAACCGGGCTTTTGGGGCAAAGATGTTTATTGACATTCGCGACCCCTCCCTAATATAATGGGGGAGACGGGGCCTTTTGCGTGTTTAAGGAGGAATTTCCTGGTTTATGCCGCTGCAGGTGGGGAGCGTTCTGGACGGGGTGGTAACCGCGGTTACCAATTTCGGCGCCTTTGTGGAGTTGCCCGGCGGTGTTACCGGCCTCGTGCACATTTCCGAGATAGCGGAAAGCTACGTGCGGGATGTCCGGGATTTCCTGAAGGCCAACGACCGCGTGCGGGTCAAGGTGATATCGGTGGATCCGAAGGGAAAGATCGGCCTGTCCATCAGGCAGGCGGTATCTCCCGGACCGGGCGGGGGGCGGAGGCGGCCCTCGCCGAACTTTGAAGACCGTCTGGCCCGCTTCATCAAGGAAAGCGATGAACATCAGCAGGTCCTGCGGCGGAATACCGACGCCAAAAGAGGCGGCAGGGGAACCCGCCGGGGTCCCTGAGTTCGTCTGTACCAGCCTGCCAGGGCAGGCTTATTTTTGTTTGTCACTGACCCCGGTGTTCGGCGAACCGCACGGTTAAGGTGGGAAAAAAGCCTGAAGTTTGGGCCACGCCCTTTTTT
>JAJYZD010000143.1 GCA_021800315.1 Bacillota bacterium
CCGATCTAAAATGGAGACGCCCGAAGGCGGATCATTCTACCGGGCAAAGGTGACGGACCGTTCCGGCGGAGATCACAGGCAACCCGTAACTTTTTCGTTACCTTTCCGTTACCTTGCCGGGGATGACGGTCCGGGCGCCCGGCAAACCGGAAAACATCCCCGGCCGGCGCGCCGGTCGCCATGGTCGGCGTCTCGATCATTATCACCGGCTATCTGTTCAACGCCATCCAGAGGTGACCGGAATTGGAAGGCAGAGGAGAAAGCCTGTTCCGGCCGGGGCCTGTCGGTACGGTTGGACCGGGATTACCAGTGTTACGTCTCGAAACGGGTTTACGCGGCCGAAGAAGCCTCCCAGCGGTACGCGTCATTCGGAAATTTTCGGATGCTCGCCACTGGGTCCCGCCGCGCTCCTTCCCGCCTTGGGGACATGCCCCCGCCGGGGCCGGATCCGACTGCCGTCCGTTGGACCTCCGGTGCGCTTCAGGCGATAGCCCCGCAGTTCTATTACCCGGGGCGAACCACTGTTAACGGAGAGGGTTGCCCGGAGGCCGGCAATGTTCCACCAGACGAGCACAACCGCCAGCAGGGAAGCGAATACGTCGATGGAGACTCCTACGCCGTCAGGCCGGTTCAAACCCGGTAACGGTGACAGAGCACCGGTCGCGAGCCAGAAATTCACCGTCAGGAAAATCGTTCCAAGCAGGGCGGCGACCGACAACACTGCAAAGAACCTGTACCTGGACGCGGTACTCGATTTACCGGCCAGGAAGAACACTCCTCCGGCAATAATTACCAAGCCCGTGAGAAACTCCCCCCATTCAACCAGGTAACCAAAGAGCACCGCATGCGGTATGACCACATTGTATACGAAATTGTCGTACCAGCCTGACCGGCCCTGGAGCATGCCGCCCAGGTAAGCGCCCAATCCGGCGGGGAAAGACTGTTTAGCGAAGAGCTTGTTCCAACCCGAGTCAAGAAATTCGTAACCAAACAGTACCTGGACAAAAGGAACAAAGATGGGGCTTTTCGCACCCATGAAATTCACCCCGCTCAACATTATACCTACCCCGGCATAGACAATTCCGAAAACATTGTCCGTCAGCCGGAGACCCGGCCCGGGACGGGAAGATGCCGGCGGTCAGAGGGGAAGAAAGGACACCCTGCTCCCCGGTTCGACCGGCTGATGCCCTGCCGGCAGGTCAACCAGCGCGTTCCAGTTGATGAGAGACCGCAGCATGCTGGACTTCTGGCCCGGTAACAGGCTGACCCGCCAGCCCTCGGGACCACAGGCCGCGTATCCCCGCAGGAAGCGGCGGGGACCGCCCTGTTTGGGGAAAGAGTCGTTACATACGGCGGACACCGGGGCCGGAAAGGGAGTGATGCCCTGGAAGGCGCGCAGGACGGGCGCCGCCAGGAGTTGGTAGCCCACCGCGCAGGCGGCCGGGTTACCGGATAGTGCTATAACCGGACGGTCCTCCCAGACCGCCGCCCCGCTGTGGTGACCCGGTTTTATGCCTACCCCCCAAAACAGCACCCGCGCCCCGCTCTCTCTCAGCAGCGACAGGGCGTAATCGTCCGGACCGGAAGCCACCCCGCCGACGGTAAGAACCATCTCGACGTGTTCCCAAAGCCGCCTTAGTTTGACCCGGGCCTCCGGCAGGCCGTCCCCGCCGGCGGTTTCCACCGCGATCACCCGCGCGCCGTCCCGGGTGGCCAGAGCGGCCAGGAGGGGTCCGTTCGCGTCCCGGACCTGGCCCGCCGATGGTGCGTACCGATGGGGAACGATTTCCCGCCCCAGGCTGAGGACACCCACCCGGGGACAGCGGCGGACCGGAACGCCGTCCTGTCCGAAGGCGGCCAGCACCGCGGTCAGGCCGGGGTCCACGCGCGTTCCCGCCGGCACCACCACCTCCCCGGCCCGGAAGTCCTCGCCCGCCGGTTTGACGTTACGGCCGGGCGTGACCAAAGCCGCGGTAAGGAGACGGTTGCCTTCGATCCGCGCGTGTTCCCGCGCCACCACCTCCACCGTACCGGTGGGCAGGGGTCCTCCGGTCACCACCGCCGCAGCCTGGCCCGGGCCCAGCACCGGGCCGAAGGTTGCCTGGCGGCGGGAACCGTCCTGAAGCGCATAATCACCTCGCGCTCCGGACCCTTCGCCCCCGAGCGCGTAGCCGTCAACCGCCGCCTGCGCCACCGGGGGCAGGTCCGCCGGGGCGCGCAGGTCGCTGCCCAGGATCCTGCCCAGAGCCTCCTCCAGGTAAATTGTTTCCTCCCCCAGGGGAACCACCAGGTCCAAAAGGGATTCCCGGGCCTTGTCCACATTTATATCAATCAACATGACAGTTCCACCTCCGGATGACATCAGACGCCTTTGCCAAAGGAACAGGCCGGAAAGCGGCAGACCTCGCACTCTTCGCGCATACCGCCGTGACCAAGGGCGACGATATCGGCTGACCCGTTCACCGGCGAAAATCCGGGGCAGCGGAAGGTCAAAAACCGTGATCCTGTTGAACATCACGCACCCGGGCAGGCCGCAGACTTCTTTATTCTCCAACCACCCCGTCTAATACCTCCGCCTTAAGGCGGCCGGCTTCAGCGCCTGTTTCAGCTTGAAAAACGCCGCCACCCGCCGGCCGCAACGGTTCTCAACGCGTCACTGCCCCGGCGGGTGGCCCTCGTCCCGGGAGAATACCACGGGAAAATTATTTACCGGGCAACTTCAGGCCGGGATATCCAGTTCCCACTGTTGCTGATCCGTGCGCAGAAAGTCGGACATGAACCGGCCGAAGAAACGGTAGAACCTGTCGCCGGCCCGCGACGCGACATTGGCAAAACACTGCGCCAGCCACGGCTGAGCCATGGCGAATATCTCCTGCAACAACTGCACATATTTTGATAATGTATCCATACCGGTGTCTTCGTCCATGGATGCGGCGATTCTCTGGGAAATGATGGCCAGCATGGTTAATATCAGTATGGCATGCTCCGGTTCATTCGGCCACCTGCAGTTGGTACCGGCAAGTGCCTTGCGCCAGTCAAAGCCGAACCGAAGATACAACCCCTCGAAAAAGGTCATTCGCGGTTCCTTGTCTTCGTCATCACCGAGATACGCACAAGCCCCAAGGGGTATCATATCCCTTTTTAAGGGAACGAGAAAGTCTCTCTGAAAACACTCTGCCAACCGGCTGTAATAGTCACTTCGCCGCGCACTGCCGGGAGGCCCCGCCTCACCCAGAACCGCCTCCCACAAATCAACCATGGTGACGTCGTAACCCATATCCCGCAACATTTCAGCCATGGGCAAGCCCAACACTTGATCCCCCCACGCCTCGGAGCAGGGGATGGACAACACGTTGGCGAATAACGCGTAGAAAACGGCCCTTGCCTGCCATACATTTCGACTATCGGGTCCCGCCTGGTCGATGCCCACGTCCGCATTGGCCCCTTTCATAGAGTATTGCTACGCTTTTTCCACCTTGACCGGCGTATGGAAATAACAGGCGCCGCCACCCACCGGATCCTCGAGAGTGGAACTCCAACCCGACGCGTCCTGCATGTCGGGGTCCAACCGCATGACCGCATTCAACCGCACCGGCGCGGCCCGGCCCGGATCCCCCGTGTAGGTCTTGCCGTCGATTTGCCACTGGCCCGCACCGTACAACCAGTGACCGAAAGCGTGGGTAAACGTCACGACGCCCGGCGCCACCCCGGCCATTACCCGGACCCGGCCGACGTAGCCCTTCGGGTAGTTGGCGGAAGACACGCGCACGCTGTCTCCGTCCCGGATACCCAGACGCCGCGCATCGAGGTCGTTGAGTTCGATAAACGACTCGGGCAGCAGTTCCCTTAACCACGGATCGGCAAAGGTACGGGAATGTGTATGGATCGGCAGCTTATAGGTGGACAGGATAAAGGGATACTCCGCGATAGTATCGATATCGCGTATTAACCGCCCTTTCATGGTTGCTCCCTCTATAAACTGCCCGGTCCCATGGAATAGTGCCCCTGAAATCGCGTTGTGCGTGGTAGCGACGTTCTCGTTATAGATTTGCAGGTGGTTCTTTGCGTTCCCATAACGATGAGTCAGCCAGCCTTTCCTGGGCCCGTGATATGCTAGGTTATAGTCCTCGAAGCGACCGCCGCGGGCCATGACGTAGGCGGCCTTCCGCCACTGGCCGGGGGTAAGCGCGTTACCGTAGGCTTTCTGCCAGCGCTCCACGCTTTTCATGTCTTCAGCCGACCCGTCGGGAGTAGGCCCCAGTTTTACCGGCTTGCCGGCCGAATCCAGGGTGAGGAAATTGACCGAGTCGTGGGCGATGTTCGCCACCGTCTTCAGATAGAATTCTTCCCGCGTGTTCAGGGATCCACCCTCCATAAAGGCGTTGTCGCCAAAGCCGGGCATACCCAGTTGTTTGGCCACGTCGATGAGGTACGTCTCAAAGCACATCACCCTACCGTCGCTGGTGCGGCCCGTTAACGGCTCGACCACCGGTTGACGGACCGCAATCACGGATGTCGGCGTGGTGGGAAATCCTGCCAGCGCACCCCATGCTTCCAGGTACGTTCCGTCGGGAACAATATAGTCGGCGTAGGCCGCGGTTTCGGAGATGACGATGTCATCTATGATGAAAAGCGGTACCTTATGGGGATCTTTAATCAGGCGGAACCACGGCAGTGACTCGTCGGGCAGCCCGCCCATCGCGGGAAGGGAGTACGCGGGGTTACCCATATGCTGAAAAACGATTTTAGCGGGATAAGGATACTGGTCCCACATGCCGGCGAATATTTCGGGCCAGATACCGAAGCCGAACGGAAACCACGGCCGTTTAGCCGGGAAGGGGGATTTGCCGGCGGCCACGGCATCCTTGTAGTAACTGGTTTTCTCATACGCCGTTCCCTCGCGGGAGATTTTAACTCCGTTCGGTACCTTGGGGGGTTGATTGGGCCAT
Organism: Bacillota bacterium; assembly: GCA_021800315.1. GTDB lineage: Bacteria > Bacillota > Desulfotomaculia > Desulfotomaculales > JAJYZD01 > JAJYZD01. The sequence continues at coordinate 4,950 of JAJYZD010000143.1, forward strand.
TTGGTCAAGTTGTAGGGCGCGCCCTTCTGCGTACCCATGTAATCACCGGCGGCCCCGCCGACCATATAGCCGCCTTCCCAGTCGACGTTGCCGACTAGAAAGTTCAGAGTCATGATGGCGCGGCAATTGTAAAATCCGTTCGGATGCATGGCCGGACCACGATAAAAGTCCGCCACCGCCTTCTTGCCATGCCTGGTGAACTCGTCGGCGAGTTCGGCGATAAGCGTATCGCTGACACCCGACAGTTCGGCATATTGCGCCATCGTATATTTCGCCGCGGATTCGTAGAGAACCTGGAAGGCTGTTTTAACAGCAACGCCGTCAACCGTCACCGGCCCCGTATTCAGATCACCGTTGGGCCACAAGGAGCCCTGGGTCACTTGATCATACACCTGCGGTTGTCCCTGACCGTCAAGGACGACGAACGCGTCTCCGCTTCCCAGGCCGAGATCGCCGGGCCTGGCGAACTTAAACGCATTCCGGTGCCGCGGATCGACAATCACCAAATAAGCGGCATTGGTGTAGTTCGGCTCACCACCCGCGGCCGCGGCCCTGGATGTCGTATTGGCGAGAAAAGCGGCATCATAGCGGTGATTATCGATGATCCAGCGGATCATTCCCATCGCCAGCGCGCCGACTCCGGTCGGACTCACCATTACGAACCTGTCGGCGTGAGCTACCGCCGGTATGGCTTTAACGTCCACTATCACAAACTTCAGCCGTCCGGTGGACGAGGCCGCCGCCACCTTGCGCGCCAGGGTCTGCATGGGGAAATTCGCCGTGTAGATACCCGCGCCGAACCAGATGATATACTCGGCATTATTTATATCGGGTTTCAACATGGCTACGGCCCCGTTCAGGGACTGCTGGGTAGCGACGTGGTGGTTGAGCTCGCAAATTCCAACATGCGGCAGGGCGTTGGGAGACCCGAACGCACTGGCGAAGCGCTGGATGAAATTGTTCTGCCCGCCCTCGGCCCGGCCCCAATACATAACCATTTGATTCGTCCGGGGACCCATGTCGGGATGATTGGGATCCGCGGGTGTGAACCTGCCCTGACCGTCCGCCCAAAGCTCCTTGAAACCTTCAACCCGGCGGTCTTCCTCGCCCGGAACGTCTTTGAAAAGGTACCCCCCGTTCACAGTTTCATTGATCAGTTGCTCCCAGGAAATTGTCTTGAACTTATTCGCTCCCCGCGGCCCCGTGCGCTTCAGTGGTTGAAGGATGCGGTAAGGGTCGTAAAGGGTTTGTCTCCCCGCCTGACCCCTCGCGCACAGCGAATGGGGGATGGTCGCCATCCTGGCTTCCCTGGGGCTGGTGGCATAATCCAGTTGCGGTTCCGTAGCATTGGGATGATAGGGGTTACCATCCAGTTTGAGCAATACGTTGTTGAATACCCGGGCTTCCAAACCGCAATCGGAACGGCACTGCCGACAATCTGAATACCTCAGTTCCACTCCGGGCCACGACTCGATCCGGTCAGGGTAGACATACTTGCCCTGCTGTGAAAACAACTTCGGCAACCACGGGGAGCTTCCCCACAAACCGCCCAGCGCGCTCCCACCCAGGACCAGTCCTTTTAAGAACGTACGGCGGGATATGTTATTTTTCTGCTCGGTCATTTTCCAGGCCTCCTATCCAAGCTGAACTTAGCTTAGGGCTTTGCTGCGCGATACGGTTTGAACAGGCTGAACCTTGACTTGCCGCAGCCGGGCCGCCAATCCTTCGTCATCCCACGGTAGAAATGTCAGCAATAGAGTCAGAATAAAGATCGCCAGCATGAATATGCCGAATATAACCTGCCATGATTCTGGTCCGAAAAGAGGTGTTGAATAGCTTACCAGACCCTGGGATACCTTTGGCTGCAACTGTCCCCCGATTACCGTGTTGTATCGCATCATGAAAACACTAATCAGAACTATTAGCGAAGTTAGCGAAGCATAGAGCGGTGACACCCGGACCATTCTCACACATGTCAAGATTAATCCTAGAACCAGCAGCCCGATTTGCCCAAACCAATAGGACCATGCCAGCGGACCAACGATAAAGATGTTATGCCATCCTTGCGAGATAGCAGCGTTCGCATAGGCACTCGGTATTGAGTTTAATATGTCGACAACGTCAAAGAACAGATCCACGAATATCATCCACATCTGGAGGCGCATAAGTCCGTCCAGCAGATTCGGATCAACATATCCCTTCTCCGACAAATATCGATACGTAATGGTGTAAAGTACTACCATTAGCGCTATTCCCGAGACGATAGCTGAAACAATAAACAAAGGCATCATCAACGAATTGGACCACAACGGGCGCGCTTTTATGGAACCAAAAAGAAAACCGACATAGCCATGGAAGGCAAAAGCCAAGAGAATACCGACAACGGAGAGCGCCTTCAGCCAGGAATTATCCTTGGCCATTCTTCCTTCCGAAACGTCGGCGCTGCCCAGGGAGAGAGTCCGGTACAGCTTTGCTTTCCAGCCGGTCTCATGCTGTGCCAGCATCATGTTTGGTACCCGGTACGTAATATACATTTCGACAAGAACCACGATAATGTATGCCGACAGAATAGCGGTGAACAATCCGAGAGGAGAATATGGAAGATGCGGTCGCAAGAATAATTCCCACCATCGCTCCGGCTGTCGCGCATCAGCGAGCGGTCCCAGAGGTGCCAACAGAAGAAATGTCAGGGTTACCAGAAGCGAGAGTTTAGTCAAAGGCTCGTACTGTTTCTGCCCAAAAACATGGGACAGAGATCCAACAATAAACGAGCCGGCAACCAGCCCCGATACAAACGGATATGTAACAATCGTTATCCCCCAATAGACGGATTCCAGTCCCAGCATATCCCAGCCCTCCTTGTTTCCATCCTCACATTTTACCGATCGTTACGTTTACCGAAGGTAAGGTGCAGCTAACACCGTCACCCAGGAACACTTCAACTTCCGGACCGCACGACCCGGCCGACCTCCAACGCAACGGCACCCACCATTCTCTGATAAGCGGTAGAGTTTGTGTTCATCGCATAGGTATACCAAATGGTTTGTGCTTCGGGGTTGTCGTTTACGCTGAGAGTAGCTTCGGAACCAATGTAAAACACCTGGGGAACCGTCCCCAGTCCGGGCTTGCGGACCTGGAAGCTGTTGGCTGCCAGCAGTTTGGCTACATCGCTGTTCGGATCGTTCAAATCGCCGAAAACACGTGCGCGGCCGACGCATGACGTCACACAGGAAGGAAGCAATTTCCCGTCAACACGTTCCACACAAAAGGTGCATTTATCGGCGGTTTGTGATACGGGATTGATAAATCTCGCATCGTACGGACAGGCATTAATGCATGCCCCGCAGCCTATACAGAGGCGGGGGTCAACCAGCACATATCCGTCCACCCTTTTGAACGTAGCTTTAACCGGACAAACCACCACACACGGGGGGTTGTCGCAATGGTTGCAGAGCTTCGGCACATTAAGCATCTTCAGCTTGTTTTCCAAATTTCCGGATCTCGTAATTAATGTACCGCCGGGGTCAGATATGGTTGCGCCTGTTTCCGATACGTCAACGAAGGTACGGTACCTGCCAACAGGTACATTGTTCTCGCTCTTACAGGCAACGGCGCAGGACTGACATCCGACGCATTTACGCAAATCCACGACCATCACATAATGGCTTTTCGGTTTTACTTTCTTTATTCTACCGAAATTGTCATGGTAAATCGGCAGATTACCTGGATTCAGGATCCGGGTCCAATTGTTCCATCCATCCTGGACGTTCAACTGCGGGTCTTCCCAGCCCTCCCAGTTGACGGAGGGCCCGTCGGTTTTGGCGCCGCCACCGGAAGAATCGGCCAGGGCACCGGCCACACCGAAGGCGCCGCCGAGCATCCCGGCCGCGCCGAGCACACCACCGGCAATCAAAGCCTTCTTCACGAACTCCCGTCTTTGAAGGCCCTGACTGTTCCAGGCATTTTCCTGCGGATCTGCCGGACCGGATTTCCCCTGACTTCCCTCGTTCTTTGGCAAAACACTACACCTCCCTGGTTAACTTCTTCTTTAGCCGGATCAGCCCGGCGAGTCTGCCAAAACCCTGCCCTCACGCCTTCGCCGGTGCACTATCCGGGAGAGGAAAACGGAAACTTCGTAGAGCAGGTACATAGGCAGAGCCAGTACACTCTGGGTTAACAAAGAAGGATCCGGTATGAGAATAATGGCCGCGACGAACGTGATAAAGAAGGCATATTTTCTCTTGCCTGCCAGGTAATCCGGGGTAACGATACCGAGCCTCGTCAAAAAAATCACCACGAGCGGCATTTCGAAGATTAAACCGAACGGCAAAAGAAAGGTGATGGTGAAATCGATGAATTCACTTATGGATATATACGGAATTGCCACGCCCTGACCCAACAGCACGAGAAACCGGAGTGCCA
>JAJYZD010000144.1 GCA_021800315.1 Bacillota bacterium
CCTCTCCTGCGCTGAACATCTTTTCCATGATGGTCAATTATATCAGAAAATAGGCCCCCGGTCAATACCTACACATATTACTGATTGACAAATACACTTGCTGCTACGAACCCCACCTCATGCTTAAGAAAAGGGGGTCTGAAACTAACCGCAGCCGGAGCCCCGTGTCGCTTCCGACCCGGCAAGGGGAAGGCTACCGGAAAGCCTACTCCGCCTTCAGGCCCGCCAGAACTTTTTCCGGAAGGGCCGGCAGCTGGGTGACGCGCACCCCGCAGGCGTTGTAGATAGCGTTAATGATGGCCGCGTGCGGCGAGGTCAGGGGCAGTTCGCCGATGCCGGCGGCGCCGTGCGGCCCCAGTTCCCGCGGCGTCTCAATGTAGAGGAGTTCCATGCCGTCGGGGATGTCCTTGGCATAGGGCAGGCCGCAGGCCATCATGGTGGTATGCTTCTTCAGGTCTTCGAAGTCTTCGGTGAGGGCCAGGCCGATGCCCTGGGCGATGCCGCCGTAATTCTGTCCGTCCACCACCAGTTTGTTGGCGATCTTGCCGACGTCGCAAGCCAGGGTCATCTTGACCACCCGGGTCTTGCCCGTGGCCGTGTCCACTTCCACCTCGGCCAGGAACACGCCGTACATGTAATTGGAAAACGGGCTGCCCTGGCCGTTCGCGTCGCAGGCGGTGCTGGGAGCGGTCCACTTCCCTGCGTACTTCAGGTCGAGGCCGGCAGCCACCATTTCGTCGTAGGTCCGGTAAGTACCGTCCGGTTTCTTCATGGCCTCCAGGAGGAGCCGGCAGCCCGCGACGATGGCGTTGCCGATCATGACCTGGGAGCGGCTGCCCCCGGCCGGACCGCCGTTCGGAGCCAGGGCGGTATCGTTTAAATTGAGCTTGATCTGATCCGGCCTGATGCCCAGCGGACGGAGGGCCTCATGGGCGGTGGCCAGGCAGCCCATGTCCGCGCCCTGACCGTGGTCGTGCCAGCAGGTGCTCAGGGTGACGCCCTGCGGCGTCAGTTCCAACCAGGCTTCCGCGCCGTCCGGGCCGTCCAGACCGCAGCCGTAGACGCCGATCGAGACGCCCACGCCCCGTTTTTTGGCCGGGGTGGAAGCTTTTCCGGCCTCGGCCAGGGCCGCCTGGTACCTGGGCCGGACGAGGTCGATCAGGGCCGGCAGGCTGTAGACCTCGGGCGCCTGGCCGGTGGGCGTGGTGTCGCCGGGCCGGTAGACATTTTTATAGCGCAGTTCCAGGGGATCGACACCCATCTTTTCGGCCAGCATGTCCATCAGGGACTCGGAGGCGAAGTAGCTCTGCGGGGAACCGTAGGCCCGGAAGGCGGAGCCCCAGGCGTGGTTCGTGCAGACCGTCCGGCCCAGGCCCCGGATGGCGGGGATGCCGTAGCCGGCCCCGATGAACTGGGCGCCGCGCAGGGTCAAAAGGTCGCCGAACTCGGAATAGGGACCGTGGTCCACTGTCCAGTCGGTTTCCATGGCCACGATCTTACCGTCCTTGTTGGCGCCGTACTTGACGTTGACAAAGAAAGGCGACCGTTTGCCGGTATAGGTGATGTGCTGGTGGTAGCTGAACTTCAGGTAGACCGGTCTGCCGGTAGCCAGCGCGGCCACGCCCAGCAGCGCTTCGATGGTCGGGCTGAACTTGTAGCCGAAGGTACCGCCGGCCGGGTTCTGCACCATCCTCAGTTTCTCTCCGTCGACGCCCATCCCGGGAGCGATCATGGCGGCGTGCAGGGCCAGGCCGATGCTCTTGGAATGGATGGTCAGGCGGCCTTCCCCGTCGATGTACGCGAAGCCCACATCCGGCTCAATGGTCAGGTGGGGCTGTCTCTGCAGGTAGAAATCACCTTCCACCACGTAGTCGGCGGAGGCCATGAGCGGCGCTGTATCTTCGCCCTTGACGATCTTCTGTTCGAAGTAGACGTTGGGGGTGCCGGGATGGATCTCGATGGCGTCGGACGCTTGGGCGGCCGGGGCGCTCATGTAGGCCGGCAGGACTTCCAGGTTCACCTTGACCCTCGAAGCCGCGGCTTTCGCGTTGGCTTCGGTGTCGGCGCAGACGATGGCGAGGGCGTCACCGTACTGGAACACCCTGGTGTCGCAAAGGATAGGCCGGTCCCAACCGTCGCCCTTGTTGGTGGGGAAGGTGATCAGGCCGGTGATGCGGTTTTTACCCTTAACGTCCTTGTGGGTGAGCACCTTGTAGACGCCCGGCATGGTCGAAGCCTCGGACGTGTCGATGCCCAGGATGTTGGCGTGGGAGACTTCGGCCTGGACCAGGGCGAGGTGGAGCGTGCCTTTCGGCAGCCTGATACCCAGGTCGGCGCCGTAATCGCAGGTGCCGGTAACCTTGGCGACGGCGGTGGGCCGGGGGATATTGCCGCCCCAGATCTTACCGTCGGCCGGCAGTTTGTAGGCCAGTTCCTGCATACTGACTTCCCCCCGCAAAACCTGCGCGGCGTCCATCACGGCGTCCACCAGGGGCTGGTAACCGGTGCAACGGCAGGCGTTGCGGTGTTTCTGGAACCAGTCGCGCACTTCCTCCCGGGACGGTTGCGGGTTTTCGTCCAGGAGACCCTTGGCCGAAACGATGAAGCCCGGGGTGCAGAAGCCGCACTGGGCGCCGCCGTGCACCGCCCAGGCCAGTTGGAGGGCGTGCAGGTTGTTCGGGGTACCGATCCCTTCAATGGTGGTAACGGTCGCCCCGTCGGGAACTTTTTTCATCTTCGTCGAGCAGGACCGGATGACCTTCCCGTCCATAATGACCGAGCAGGCGCCGCACTGACCCTGGTTGCAGCCGATTTTGGTGCCGGTCAGATGCAGGTTTTCGCGCAGCACATCCGCCAGGGAAACCTCGGGGTCGACGATCAATGTCTTCGCGGCCCCGTTCAACATAACGACTTTTTTGAGCAATCCTTTCACTCCTTTTTTAGCGAATCGGGCGGCCGGCTGGATCGACCCCTGCCGGCCGAAACTTTTGATCAGCCGGTATCCAGGTCCCCTACGAAGGACCGGGAAAAACAGCACACCTCCCTTCTTAAAACTGCCTGCGCCCCGGATCACGACTCCGGCCGGGGCCCCAGCCGGACGGCTACTCGGCGCTGCGGGATGGCTGGTTATGTATGGAGCCACCTTACTCTTCCGGACGCGCGACCTTGCCTCTCCGCCTATGTCTTATATTGCATAACGCATACCAAAATTCAGAAGCTAAAGGTTTTCAAGGAAGACGCCCGGGAAACGGGCTTTAACCGGCTTTGCCTGCGGCGCCGACCGTTCCGCGATGGAACGGTTGTCCCATCTGCAAACAACCGGGTTGGGTTTCTTTTTTGGCATCGGCCGAACAAAGGTATTTCCTCCTGTTCGACGAATGGGTAAAGGAGCCGACCCGAGCGGGACGGGATTCCTTCCAAGGAGGAAAACAGCGTGGCCCTAACCGAGGTAAGGGCTTTCGGAGATCTGGAGAAGCTTTTTGCCGATCGGGCCTGGCCCTTTCCCTATCATCCCGACCTGACCGAAAGTACATCCGCCGCCGACCTCGCCGAAAAACTGAGCATACCCCGGGACCGGATCGAGACCGTCTTTGTCAACGGGGTAGCCCGCGGTCTCCGCACGACCATCGCCCCGGGGGACAGGGTGGCCTTCGTCCCTCCCGGCACCCCCGGCCCGTACAGGGTGATTCTGGGCTTCCCGCAGGAAAACAAAGCCCGGGGGTAAAGCCAGGTTCCGCCTGGCCCAGCCGCGGCGGATCTCCCCGCCGGTTTGTTTGGCACGCGTTCTGCAAGATAAAGCATAAAGGGAAACTCGTAACCACCGCAAAGTCACGCAAATTAACTGGGTTTAAGGCCGGCCGACGCGGCGAGGCCTGTTCAGTTATGGAACAGTTATCACAAAACGAACCGGCTGGTTGGGTTATTCCGATACATTTCCGGGACCATGGTTCTCCGTCACCCGAACCGTCGAAAAAGGCCGGGCCTCGAGCAACCGGGCGCCGGGAAAAAATTTCTTAATCTTTCCGTTCGGCATGTTTGTTGCATAACGCCAGGGCAGGAGTAAATTCAATGGCGTAAAGGAGGAAACATACGATGGACAAGATTCTCAGAGTCAACATGTCTACCGGAAAAACGACCACGGAACCGGTTCCCGCCCCCTACGCCGCTCTCGGCGGCCGGGGATTGACTTCCCAGGTCCTGCTCGACGAGGTTCCGCCCGACTGTGAACCCTTGGGGCCGTTCAACAAGCTGATCTTGGCGCCCGGTCTCCTCTCCGGCACCAGCGCTCCGTCTTCCGGCCGCATGTCGGCAGGAGCCAAGAGCCCGCTGACCGGCGGGATCAAGGAGTCCAACGCCGGCGGCATCGCTTCGCAGAAGATCGCCAACCTCGGTTACAAGGCCATCATCATCGAAGGCAAACCGGCGGCCGGTGAACAATACCTGCTCAAGCTCACGCCCGGCGGCGTCGAACTGCTTCCCGCCGGTGACCTGGCCGGCAAGGGCGGCTACGAGACCGTAGCTCTTCTGAAGCAAAGGTACGGCGAAAAGGTAGGGGTTGTCTTCGTCGGGCCGGCCGGGGAGATGCTGATGGCCGGCGCCGGCATAGGCAACAACGATCCGGAAGGTCATGCCGGCCGCTACGCCGGCCGGGGCGGCCTGGGGGCCGTGATGGGCTCGAAGGGCCTGAAAGCGATCGTTATTGATGCGCCCAGGACATTCGATGTCCCGGTAAAGGATAAGGAGCGCTTCAAGACCGCCGCCAAGAAATTCGCCGACATCCTGCACGCCCACCCGGTGACCGGCCAGGCCCTGCCCGCCTACGGCACCAACGTCCTGATGAACATCATCAACGAAGCCGGCACCCTGCCCACCCGCAACTTCCGCCGCGGCCGCTTTGATCAGGCCAACGACGTCGGCGGAGAGAAACTGGCCGAAGCATGCACCGCCCGCGGCGGCAAAGCCACCCATGCCTGCCACCCGGGCTGCGTGATGCGCTGCTCCAATATCTTCATCCTCCCCGACGGACGTTCGCTGGGCTCGCTGGAATACGAAACCGCCTGGGGATTCGGGCCCAACCTGGAAATCGCCGATCTCGACGTCATCGGCGAACTGAACTATGTCTGCAACGATGCCGGGCTGGACACCATCGAAGCCGGCTGCACCCTGGGCGTGCTCATGGAAGCCGGAGTCATTCCCTTTGGAGACGGCAAAGCGGCGGTGGAAGCGCTCAAAGAGGTTGGCAAGGGCACTCCCCTGGGCCGGATCATCGGCGCCGGCGCCACCTTTGCGGGCAAGGTGTACGGTGTGACCAGGATTCCCTCCGTCAAGGGCCAGGGCATACCGGCTTACGATCCCCGCTCCTGCCGGGGTAACGGCGTGACGTACGCCACCACCCCCATGGGCGCGGACCACACCGCCGGCTACGCGGTGACGGCCAACATTCTCAAGGTGGGTGGGGATGTCTGTCCGATTACGGACGAGGGTCAGATCGAACTCTCCAGAAACCTGCAAATCGCCACCGCCGCCGTGGACGCCACCGGCCTTTGCCTCTTTGTGGCTTTCGCCGTACTGGACAACCCGGAAGGACTTCCCATGATCATCGAAATGCTCAACGCCATGTACGGTCTGAGCCTTACCGCCGATGACGTCATGGCCCTGGGCCGCCACATCCTCCACACCGAAAAGGAGTTCAACACCGGGGCGGGCTTCGCCAAGGCGGACGACCGCCTGCCCGAGTTCTTCTACAACGAGGAACTGGAGCCGCATCAGACCCGTTTCGCCCTGAGGGATGAATTGGACCAGGTTATCAACTTTTGAGCGGCCCAACGACAAAGTTCCTGTATCCGGCAAAAAAGCGACACGGTGCAGGTGGGGCGGCCGGACCGCCCTACCTGCCGCCTGTCCCGTTTCAAATGGGGGTTTTCTTATGCCGGTGGAAGTCAGGGTCTTTTGCGGCCTGGAGAGTTGCATCCCGGGTGCCCGCTCCGGAGAGCCCATGTGGGTGGACATCAAGGCGGGTGAAAGCGGCCGGGCACTCCTGGCCAGACTGAACATCCCCGAGGAAAAGGCCTTCTCCTTCCTGGTGAACGGCGTCCGCCGGGATCTCACCGTGGGTCTGGCCGACGGCGACCGGGTCGCTGTTTTCCCGGCCGTGGGAGGTGGTTAGGAACCTAAATATTGCCGCCGGTACTTAACCGCCGCCGAATTTCCCGGCGGCAGGCGGAGGTTCAAAAGCGTGGCGCACAGCACTACAGACGGGGACAGCCTCCTGCACGTGGGGTACAAATTGTGGCTGGCGAAAAACGGCGATGTTTGTTTCGGCGAGGGTATTTTTACGATTCTTTCCCACGTGGCGGCCCTGGGGTCGATTTCCCGGGCGGCCTGGGAAATGAACATGTCCTACCGGGCGGCCTGGGGCAAGATCAAAACGGCGGAACTACGCTGGGGCCTCCCCTTGGTCATTACCCAGGTGGGCGGTGAACTGGGCGGCGGGGCCAGGCTGACGCCGGAGGCAGAGGAACTTTTGACCAGGTACCGCCGGTTGCAGGAGGCGGTCGACACGTTCGTACAGAAGTCGTTCCGGGAAGTTTTCCGGGACTGGCCACCCTTGTAACCGAATCCTAAGTCGGGTCGCCCCGGCGGCACATAATACAGGTCACCTGACCGTTTACCGGCTGGGGCGGTTACCCCCCTGGTACCTGCCCCGTCGGTTTCCACCTTTCATTATCCCACCCGCGAAGGTGCGCACCTGGTCTGGCCCATGGTCCAACAATAATACTCCCTGTTCCCGGGGCTGATGCTTCACAAGCGGTTGCCCCGGCTTTTTCTACCATTGGGCGGCCGACCTTCGGAGTATTCTGACACCGGTGGTACAATTGTCCTTGGACAAACGACAAGACAAAGGGGTGTATATGGCGTGAAAGGGGAAGCCACCGACTACCGTCGTTACTGGGACGAGGCTCTCGAAACGATGCCCAGGAACGTCCTCCGGGAACATCAGCTTAAGCTGCTCCGGGATACCGTCGCCCTGGCCTGCGAACGGTCACCATTCTACCAGCGGAGTCTGAAAGAGGCCGGGCTGGGACCCGACGATCTGACCTGTCTTGAGGATCTGGCAAAGTTCCCGTTCATCGACAAGAAGATCCTGCGCGAACGGCAGGAAGCGGCCCCGCCCTACGGGGACCTGGTGTGCGTTCCGGCCGAAGAGATGGTGTACCTGTCCGCCTCCAGCGGTTCCACCGGGGTGCCTACGGCATCCCCCTTCACCTGGGCCGATTTCACGGCCTGGCAGAATTACGAGGCCCGCCTCTTCTGGTCTTCGGGCATGCGGCCCCACGACGTCTACTGCCACGCCCTGCAGTTTACCCTGTTTGTCGGCGGTCCGGATGTAGTCGGGGCCATGAAGTTGGGGGCCCTGTGCATCTGGGCCGGCACCGTACCTTCGGAAAGGCTCCTGGCCATTTTCCGGACCTGGCGGCCCACCGTCACCTGGACTACCCCTTCCTACGCCTGGTACCTGGGGGAAACGGCCCGCAGCCAGGGCATCGATCCGGCGCGCGACCTGGCCGTCCGCAAGATTTTTGTGGCCGGGGAACCGGGCGGTTCCATTGCCGAAACCCGGCAGAGGATCGAGGAATTGTGGGGAGCCGATCTTTACGACTACTACGGCCTTTCCGACATCTTCGGCGCGTGCGCCGGCATGTGCGAGGCCAAGGATGGTCTGCACTGGGCCGAGGACCACATCCTTACGGAGGTGCTGGACCCGGCTACCGGGGCCGCGGTACCGGAAGGAGAACGGGGGGAACTGGTGCTCACCTCGCTCCAGAAGAAAGCCCGGCCGCTGATCCGTTTTCGCACCGGGGACATCGTTTCCGTGACCACCGAGCCGTGCCGTTGCGGCCGCACTCATTTGCGGCTGGCCGGCGTCCATGGCCGCCTCGACGACATGCTCATCATCCGGGGCGTCAACGTCTTTCCCAGCGATATCGAGACGGTGGTGCGCAAAAACCCGGATTTGACCGGCGAATACCGTCTGGTCGTCACCGAGGAGAAGCACCTGGCCGTCCTAACCGTGGAAGTGGAACACAGCGAAGGTCTTCAAGGCGGTCTGGAAGGTCTGGCCGACCAGGTATGCCGCGAGATCTACGGTGTGCTGGGCTTCCGCCCGCGGGTGCGCGTGCTGCCGCCCGGCACCATTGAGCGGGCCACCCACAAGGCCAAGCGGGTCTTCGACCAGCGGGGTACGTGACCCACGAGAATGGTGCTGGTGGGGATCCGGTGGAAATACGATACGGTTACGGGACGAAGCCGAAACGCGAACAGAGGTAGTGCACTCAAAGAGCCCGATCATGTCCGGCACCGCCAGGGACCACGGCGAAAGCCCGGGACCGTTGTTAGTCGACCACGTTATCACCCCGGTAGAACCTCGTTCATACTGCCCGTGCGGTAGCCCTGCAAGTCCATGGTGACATACGTAAAGCCACAGTCCTTCAGTTCGGCCACAACCTCAGCTGCCTTTGCGACCAGCAGCGGAAACTGGTCGGGAGTAATCTCGATCCGGGCCACCTCGCCGTGGTGACGGATGCGGAACTGGTGAAAACCCAGGGAGCGCAGGAGGGTTTCCCCCCTGTCCACCTGACCCAGTTTTTCGGCCGTGATCCTGGTCCCGTAAGGAAAACGGGAACTCAAACACGCAAAAGACGGCTTATCCCAGGTGGACAGACCCATTTCCCGGGAAAGCCGGCGGATGTCCTCCTTGGTCAAGCCGGCTTCCTTTAGGGGACTGCGCACCCCCAGTTCCCCGGCCGCCGTCAGGCCGGGCCGGTGGTCGCCGAGATCATCGTAGTTCGTGCCGTCCAGGACGTAACGAATGCCCTCGGCCGCGGCCACCGCCAGCAGTTTGGAGAACAGCTCCCGCTTGCAGTAATAACAGCGGTTGGGAGGGTTGTCCGCAAAACCTTCGATAGCCAGTTCTTCCGAAACGATCAATTTGTGCCTGGCTCCCAGACCGGCGGCCAGTTCCCTGGCCTGTGCCAACTCCCCGGCCGGATAGGTGGAAGAAGTCGCCGTAACCGCCAGGGCCCTGTCCCCCAACACATCCACGGCCGTCTTGAGCAGGAAGGTGCTGTCCACACCCCCGGAAAAAGCGATCACGACACTCTCCATGTCTTTGAGCATCCCCTGCACTCTGGCCAGCTTGTCCCGAATCATGTGCTGCCCCCTCCCAAGATAGTGAAGACTCCCCGTCCTGAAGGACGGAGCTTCCGTCCTCTGCTACGGGGCACCTCCGCTCTTTTTAGGAAGCTGGAGGTGACTTTACGCTTCATGGTTGTTAGT
>JAJYZD010000145.1 GCA_021800315.1 Bacillota bacterium
TGCCCGGCCACGGACTCCCTTTCACCGGTATCGATCTGCGGCTGACCCAGTTGGAGGAGCACCACCGGGAGCGTCTGGAGTTGATGCGGGGCATCGCCGCCCGGGGCGCGACCGCCTACCAGGTGGCCCGCGCGGTTTTCGGAGATGAATTGTCCCTGCACGAGACCCGCTTTGCCGTGACGGAAACCATGGCCCACCTCAACTACCTGGAGATACGGGGACGGTTAAAGGTGGACCGGAGAGACGGGCGTTTGGTGTATTCGGGCCCGTAGGGGATCCGGCCGGGGCGGGGACGTGCCCGTTATTGAAGGATGGGCGATTTCAAGGACCTTTGATGGAGGCGCTGACGTGGCCCAGACCCTGAAATGGCCGACTTCGCTGAAAGAACAAATATACGGAGAGCGGCACAGGACCGGCAGTGTCGGTAGAGCAGTTACCCTGGTGGTTTGGGTTGTGTTCGGCGGCCTCAGTATCTATCTTATCCAGCGCGGTTTAATAGTTTTGGCACTGATCTGCTGGGTGGTCATGCTCGTTTCCTTGGCCGGCCTCATTCCCGGCGGCAACCCCGGTCTCGAGGCCGGCCAAACCGGGGAAGAGACGGTCGCCGAAGAACTCGATTCACTACCCGACGGGTGGTTCATCATCAACGACGTTGTTGTTGGCGGCCTCCAGATCGACCATATCGCGGTCGGCCCGGCAGGCCTTTTTTGCATCGAGACCAAGAACTGGAATAATGCCGGTTGTGACGGGAACGGGAACTGGTACAGGTTCCACCGGGGTATGTGGGTGGCTGTGCCGGACAGTCCGGCGAGGCAGAACATGCGCCACGTGATGGCGCTGAAAGACCGCCTGGGGGCGGGCGGTATCAGGGTTCATGTCAACTCGGTGGTGGTATTCTCCGGCGTGGACGGTAAATATGAGATCAGGGCCCGTCGCATTCCTCCCGGAGACACGGCAATCTGTTTTACCCCGGAGTTGAAACGGAAATTATTGGACACCAGGTGCTCAGCGCCGTTGTCCCGGAGCCTGATCGAAAGAATAACCCGGCGAATAATGGCATAGGTAACAGGCCTCTGAGGCATCGGCCGCCGGCCGGTTGAAGTCCGAACCTCCAACCGGCGACAGACGGAAAACTGCTTGCCGGTGGGAAGGTGAAAACAGGTGAAAGGTGGTGAGCATCACCTTCCGGTACCCTGGAACTCAAACTAACGCTGTCCGCGGGCCCCTATGTGGCCGGGGAAGTGGTGCAACTGAACAGGCCGGAGATAAAGTCGGCTGAACAGCCAAAGGGGAGAGCGGACGGTCGCTCTCCCCTTTCCTTTTACCGGGAAGCTACCAACGGACCGCTTTTCGACCTATAATTCGGCCACGATCCGGCCGGTTTCGCTCAAGTCGTAATCTCCCAGCCCCGCGATTTCCCGCCGGTATTCCGGGGAGCGGAGGATATCCAGGACGGCCCGGAACCTGGGTTCGTCCAGGTCTTCACGCCGCATGACCAGGTCGTAGCGCTCGTTTTGCAAGGGTAAAAAATCGACGCCCCTGACCTGGAGGGCGCCTTTCTGGTTGCCCAGGCCGACGTCGGCCTCGCCCCGGGCCACGGCGCTCGCCACACCCAGGTGGGAGTTTTCCTCCCGGTCGTAGCCCTGGATCAGACGCCGGTTCAAACCGGCCAGGCGCAGCTTTTCGTCCAGGAGGACGCGGGTGCCGCTGCCCTTTTCCCGGTTGACGAAGCGTACGTCTTCGCGGAGCAGGTCGGGCCAGTTCGCCACTTTCTTAGGGTTTCCGGCCGCGACGTAGAAGCCCTGGCGGCGGCCGGCCAGGTGGACGGCGACGGCCGGTACGCCCGGCAGGAGGCGGCGCACGTAGGAGACGTTGTAGGTGTCCGTGTCACCGTCCCAGAGGTGGACGGCCGTCAGATGGGCCTTTTCCCGGTAGAGGGCTGAAAGGCCGTCCATGCTGCCCACGTAGGAACGGAAGGCGCGGACGCCTTGCTTCTCCAGGTGGCGGGTGAGGATGTCGAGGATTACATCCTGGCCGCAGATCACCATCCCGGGGCTCGACGAGTCTGGAACGGGACTTGGCGCCGGGGACGGGAAGGACAGGTTTTCGGGCCGGGGACCCTCCGTTTGCTTGCCCAGCCTTTT
Organism: Bacillota bacterium; assembly: GCA_021800315.1. Lineage (GTDB taxonomy): Bacteria > Bacillota > Desulfotomaculia > Desulfotomaculales > JAJYZD01 > JAJYZD01. The sequence continues at coordinate 2,145 of JAJYZD010000145.1, forward strand.
GTAAGTCTCTACGTCCCGCGCGTCCACCCTGATCTTGCGGCCGACGCGGTAAGCCGAGAGTTCGCCCCGCTTGATCAGTTCGTAGACCGTGTTTCTGGCGATCCGCAGGACCGACGCTACTTCTTCCGGCGTCAGGGAAGCATCCTCCCGCATAACACCATCCCCTTTTCGTCCGGTAACCTTGCCACCTGTATGGTATCGTATGATTTCCGTATAGTCAATTCAGGTGACAGGTTTCCCCGCCGACTGGCGGGGACGCTTGCGCTTCCGGCATCCTGGAAAAAGGCGCGACCTAAGCCATCCCCCGTACCTTCGCGCACCCCGCCCGGTCCGGCGGGGCCTTGTCTTTCGTCCGGGCGGGTGCCGCCCTGTTTCCGGTGGACGGGGAGAAAAAGTCCTCCCGGGAACCCGAACTCCCTTGACAACCCGGGCGGTTTGTCTTATGATTACCGTATAGTAATGTTAGGTAACGTCAAGTCATTTATCGTTAGGCGGATTCGCTCCCGCATCCTTTGGTGGTACGTACCGGCGGGGTCAACGTAAGGTCGGCGGGGCTCCCTTCCTTAATCGGGGGGGTGAAGGGCACCGGGAGCGTGGATTTTCGGGCCGGAGTACATAGCTTATTTTTTGGGCTGGAGGTATAATTAATGGCGGGATCCAAGCTGTTCCCAATCCTGATCGCGGCGGTCGCCGTCGGCGCGGTGGTCACCGGTTGCGGCCCGGCCCCCGCCGCCAGGCAGACCGCCGACGTCGCCTACGCCGGCTCGCTCCAACTGGTCAACAGCAAGTACATTCACCCGGCCTTCACCAAGGCCACCGGTTCGAACTACAGGGGCAGGGGCGGCGGTTCTTTAGGACTGGCCAACCAGATCAAGGCCGGGGAGATCCATCCCAATGTTTTCGAGAGCGTCGGCAACGCGCCTATTGAGGGACTGGAACCCAGGTATACCACCTGGTCGGTGGGTTTCGCGGCCACGCCGCTGGTGCTGGCTTACTCACCCCAGAGCCCCTACGCCTCCCGGTTGAAGGCCATCGCCGACGGCCAAAAGCCCCTTGTCGACCTGTTCGCCCTGATGGAGCAGCCGGGATTCCACCTGGGCCGCACCAACCCCGAGACCGATCCCCAGGGCCAGGCCTTCATCATCATGCTCAAGCTGGCGGCTGAGAAATACCGCCTGCCGGCGGGGACGGTGGACAAGATAATAGGGACGGTGAACAATCCGAAGCAGATTTTCGCCGAAACGGCCCTGGAATCCCGCCTGGAAGCGGGCCAGCTCGACGCTTGTTCCGCCTTCCTGTCCCAGGCCGTGCAGCGTAAACTGGCCTACATCAAGCTGCCGGACGACATCAACCAGGGCAACCCGGAACTGGCCGCCTCGTACGCCAGTCAGAGCGTTACCCTGAAGAACGGCAAAGTCGTCAAGGGTTCGCCCCTGGTCCTGTACGTCACCACCATAGGCGGTACACCGGATCAACGGGCCGGGGTTTCCTTCGTGAAATACCTGTTGTCTCCGGCGGGATTGAAAACCTATCAGGATCAGGGTTATACCTTGTTACCCAAGAAGGAAGTCAAAGGGGACGTCAATGCTATTCCGGCGGATATCAAATCCGAACTCCCGTAAGCGGGAGTTCTCTTACGGACATACCCTTGTCACCCTCCTGGCCGTTTGCGCGGCCGGGTTTCTTCTTTTGCCGGTGGTGGTACTGGTCTCCCATACGGGCCGGCCGGAACTGGCGGCCGACTGGCGGGACTGGGGGGCGGCCCCCCTGGTCCTGTCCGTGACGACCACCGCCGTAGCCATGGTGGTGCTGGTGCTGGCGGGAACCCCCCTGGCCTGGCGTGTATCCCAGGATCCGGGCGGATTTTTCCGGTACGTGGAGTATATCCTGGTGATACCTCTTTTGATGCCGCCCCTGGTGATCGGTCTCTTGCTGGTCTACCTCTACGGGCCTTACAGCTTCTTGGGCCATCTGCTCGCGGTGTTCCGGCTCACGGGCTCCAACTCCTTCTTCGCCGTGGTGCTGGCCGAGGTCTACGAAGCCGCCCCTTATTACGTCCTGGCGGCCCTGACCGCCTTTGACGGGGTGGACCGGGCCCTGGTCCACACCTCGTACAGTCTTGGCTGTCCACCGGGACGAACCTTTTTCCGGGTGACCCTGCCCCTGGCCTCGCCCGGGCTGGCCGTGGCCTTGTCCATGGCCTGGGCGCGGGCCATCGGCGCTTTCGGGGCCGTCATCGTGGTCGCTTACTATCCCCACGGGTTGCCCGTGGCCGTGTGGGTCGCCCTGCAGGAGCGGGGACTGGGGTACGCCCTGCCCCTGGCCCTGGTCCTGGTCCTGGTTTCGCTGCCCCTGCCGCTTTGGACCGTCCTGTGGAGGAAAAAGCATGCTTTGTATCCGGATTGAGCAACCACGCCGCTGCTTCGCCGTCCGGGCGCGCCTGGAAGTGCCGGAGGGCCGGGTGTACTGTCTCTTGGGGCCCTCCGGCGCGGGCAAGAGCACGATTTTGTCCGTAACGGCCGGTTTCGAACCGCTGCATCAGGGGCGCATCGCCTTAAACGGCACCCTGCTGGCCGAAAGCGCGGGATCAACGCGGTTTCACCTGCCCGCCTGGCGTCGCCGGCTGGGTTACCTGGCACAGAGCACCCATCTTTTTCCGCATCTTGATGTCGGCCGGAACATCGCCTTCGCCCTGCCGGGCAACCGGCTTGATGACTACACGGTGGGCCTGGTAAGGGAACTGGATTTGCGGGACTATCTGTCCGCCCGCATCGCCACCCTTTCCGGCGGGCAGAAACAGAGGGTGGCCCTGGCCCGGGCCCTGGCCGCCCGCCCCCGGGTCCTGCTCCTGGATGAACCGTTCTCGGCCCTGGACCTGCCGGCCCGCCAGGAAATGCAGGAACTGCTGCTGCGGTTGCAGGCCGAATACGGGTTGACCGTGTTGCTGGTCACCCACCAGTTCACCGAGGCCCAGCGGCTGGCCCACACCATAGGGGTGCTGGACGAAGGGGTACTCCTGCAGGAGGCCGCGCCGGCCGGGTTGCTCACATCTCCCGCCTCGGTCAAGGTGGCCGGGCTTGCCGGCTACAAGGCCTTTCTGCCAGCGGCGGTCTTTGGTCTGGGCGAAGGCCTGGTGGCACTGCATCCGGACCGGGTCCTGCCCGGGTCCTTTCCCGGCCTCGGGCCGGTCGGCCGGGCCCGGGTGGAAAACTGTTTTCCCTACGAGGGACGTTGGCGGGTGGCTTTGCGGCTGGACCAGGGACAGGCTCTGGAGGCTTGCGTCTCCGAAAACACGGCGGTCCGGGTAGGGGAGGAGGTTTCCTTCACCCTGCTCACGCCGCCGATTCTGGCCGGTTGAAGGCAGTCGCCTCAGCCCAAACCCGGGAACAGGCCTTTCAGGCCGGCCGCCACCATCTGCACGGCCACCGTGGTCAGGATGAGACCCATCATCCGGGCCAACAGGTTGATGGCCGTCTGGCTGATGTGGGCGCGCACCCGGTCGGCGTTGTAGAAAAGGAGAAAGGTAACCAGGACGACCGCGCCCGCGGCGGCTATGATCAGCAGGGCGTTGATCCAGGAGATGCCGCCGCCCGCGCCGTCCAGGGCCATCACGGTGGCGATGGTGCCGGGGCCGGCCAGGATGGGGGTGGCGAGCGGCACCACGGCGATATCGTCCTTGGTCAGGCTCTCGCTGTTGTCGGCGGGGCTCGGGTGGTGAACCTGGGAAGACCGGCCCTGAAGAAGGTTGAAGGCGATCATGAAAAGGAGGATGCCGCCGGCCACCCGGAAGGCGTCCAGGGTGATACCGAAGAGTTGCAGGATTCCCTGACCCAGCAGGGTGAAAAACACCACGATCAGGAGGGCGAACAGGGAACACCGGCGGGCCAGGGCCTGCCGGTCGGCCGGGGCCTGGTTGGCGGTCAGGGCCAGAAAGACCGGGACGTTGCCCAACGGATTCATGACGGCAAAGACGGCCACCGCGGCGTGAATCCAGAAAACAAGCACAGGTGCTTCCCCCGTTGGTCATCGGCGTTAATCGAAAACTGTCCGACAGTTGACCGGGAATTGTTCCCCGGTCGTTTGCAGCATACAACGGCGGCGCCTCGCCTGTCAAAGGCCGGGCGCCGGGTCTTAAGGCTTTGGCCGCGGCTTAAGCGGACGATACTTGGCGGTACGAAGAGGGAGGCGCGTCTCCCTTTTTTCATTGCGGTGGTGATTTGCCACCGGACGCCGGACTGGTCGACCGGTATGCCGTGCCGGGCGCCCCGGAACCGTCTGGGCAACGGCAGGGTCACTCCGCCGCTCCCGGGCCGGTCTCCTGCCGGGGCCGCCAAAACCTTAAGAGGAGCGAATGAGCTTCCCGAAGGCCGGAAAGCCGGCCGCGTGGCTTAACTGTTCGCCGCATCTTTTGTCGTTGGTTTGCTGAAAATGTCGGGTAAATAGCGGGTTCCTCCCAAAAAGTCCGACAATAGCAGGCAGGAGAACGCTCTTAGCCATAGAATCCAAAAGGAGAGGTCGTGATATAACTTGCCGCCATTTACCGGCCAAGGCATATTGCGTAGCCCGGGACGATTCGCAATGACGCCGTACGTCAACACCGCGCCCGGCATTCCCTCCCCCCCCCAAGCCCCGTTGCAATTGACCGCCGACAGGACGGTGGCTGACGGATGCAGAATATTCCCGGAAAACTCAAGGCAAACAGCCTCCGCCTGCGTATGCTCTTAATCGCATTTCCGGCCGTTATTCCAGTGTTAGTGGTCATGGTTTTTCCCTTCGGGGAAAACCAGCACCTGGTTATGCATATTACCATTGACGTCATCTACCTGGTGTTGGTATTTGCGGCATTCGCCATCCTCATGTGGAAGGGCGGTGAACTGGTCCTGTTCAAGCCGCTGAACGCTCTCACGCGCGCCGCCCGGCGTTTGGCCGACGGCGACATGGGCGCCAGGGTGGATCTTGTATGCACCGGCGAAACCGGCGAATTGGCCAGGGCTTTTGCCGACATGGCCGATTCCCTGGAAACCGGGCCAAAGAAACTGTATGCCATTATTGAAGGACTTCCCGTTTTTGCCTGGGTACAATCTCTTGATTATACCATAAGGCTTGCCAATAGGAGCTTTATTCAAAGCCTTGGCGATCCCGGAAATAAGCACTGTTATGAGTTCTTTCATAACAAGAGTGAAATATGTGCGAATTGCCGATTGGCAACCACTCTCCAGACCCAGAAACCTGGTAGTTTCGAACTAAATTTCGCCAACGGAAAGATCCTGGAAGTATACCAGAGTTTCTTTCCTGATATCGACGGCTGCCCCCTGGTTCTGAGAATGGGCATCGATATTACCGGGAAAAAGGCGGTTGAGGAGGAAATCATCCGTTTGGACCGCTTAAACCTCGTTGGAGAAATGGCGGCCACAATCGCTCATGAAATTAGAAACCCGCTGACCACGGTGCGAGGCTTTTTGCAGATGCTTGAAGCAAAGAACGAAGGTAGCGGGTATAGTGATTACTATAATCTCATGATTGATGAATTGGACCGGGCGAATTCGATTATAATGGAGTATCTTTCATTGACCAGAATAACCAGGACCATTCGGGAATCTTGCAATCTCAATGATTTGATAAGGCAGATTTATCCTCTGATTGCGTCTGACGCCGCCGGCTTGTGTCTGAACGTTAAGACCGACCTCTGGGAAATCCCAAGTTTAGCACTGAATAAGAAAGAGATCAGGCAGTTATTGCTCAACCTGGTTCGCAACGGCCTGGAGGCGATGAACGAAGGCGGCACTCTCACTATCAGCACCTTTGCCGAGGGAGACAGGGTTGTACTGGCGGTGCGGGATCAGGGCGGCGGTGTCGATCCCGCTATTCTAAATAGATTGGGAACACCTTTTGTAACCACCAAGGAGAAGGGAACCGGGTTGGGTTTGCCCGTGTGCTATGCGATCGCCGACAGAAACAGCGCGGAAATAAGCGTCGAGAGCGGTTCCGGCGGAACGATCTTTCAGGTGGGGTTCAAGGTTCGGCCGGCGTGAAACGCGTCGTCCACGGGTGTCAACGCCCGTATGCCGCTATCGTCTGCCGGTGGCTCGTTCCCCGATTGTCCGGGCATCGAGCGGGCCGGGACGCAGGAAAGGTATTTCCGGATGTCGAAAAGGTATCCGGCCGGAACGACCAACCGTTGCAACGCACCTTTGGACAGGGGTTACCCGGACCACCGGTTCGCGGGCCGGGATTCCTGTGGCCGGCGGGTGCAAAAGCTGGTTTGTACCGGATGGTATGGTTCGATGGCAAAAGGGGTGTGGCGGATGAAACGTAAGATAATCTATAAAGCCGCTTGTTTTTAACCTGGCCGGGGAGAATATTCTGATTAAAGAGACTTTCTGTCACAACCCGACCTGCGGTTGCAGCGATGCCATCTTGTGGTTTTACAAGATGGGTAAACAGGAGCAGGATGGGAAAGCAATGTGTTCGTTTATGCTGGATATTGTCACCTGGAAGGTATCCGGTGAAAAGATATATAGTGGCGAAATCAGTGTGGATAGGATGATAGATGAATTTATGGATTCCCATTTGAATACGGCGGTAATACCTACGCAATTGTCGATCATTACTGTATGCGGCCGAAATGTCTGTGTAGTGAGATCCAACTTCAGGTACTGAAGATGGGTCTCACAAAAAAGGTCCAACAAACTCTCTTTGCCGTTGCATTCGACCCGGCTACCTGCCGGTACGATGTTGTGGAAATAGATTGTCCATATGAAGAAATGACCGGGGTCGTCGATCACGCAATCAGGAATAACCCCGAGATGTTGAAGACTTTGCAGCGCCGTTATGCCGGGATGAAGACCGCCGCAAGGGAAATCAGCAAGAAGTATGGGCAAAAGGCGGGCCCCCGGGTAAATCCGGTCATAGACCCCACGTCTAAAGGCGGGGGCTTGCGGAGGAAACTCCAAGGGTCTGCGTCTTTTGACGGGAAAGCGGCATGAGTTGCCTTCGGGCACAACCTTACCGCGCTATGACCCGCCTCAGTGTGGGAGCCGATGGACTAGGCGCTTGAACCACGCTACGTTGGGAAGGTCATCACACCTTGGGATACTTCTCCAGTCCCATGCCCTGTGGTACGGCGTTAAAAGCGAGCGGGGGTGTCAGCGAGCGGTGCGCCGTGCGTAAAA
>JAJYZD010000146.1 GCA_021800315.1 Bacillota bacterium
ATACCTTGTGGCCGGCACCCAGGGCCCTGATGGCGAGACCGATGGCGGCCGTGGTTTTTCCCTTGCCGTTGCCGGTGTAAACATGCACGTAGCCTTTGCCGTCTTGGTACATTTGCTTTTTCTCCTTAGTTACGCCGCCGGGAGACCTTACCCGCGCGGGATCAGGGCTTTTCAGCCGCCGAGGGCCTGGTTCATGTTCCTTACCGCGCACATTTTGCCGCACATGGTACAGGTGTCCTGTTGTCCGGGTTGCGACTCCGACCGGTAACGCCTGGCTTTCTCCGGGTCGAGCGCGGTCTGGAACATCGCTTCCCAGTCCAGGTTGCGCCTGGCCCGGCTCATGTCGTCGTCCCAACTCCGGGCGGAAGGGATGCCTTTGGCCACGTCGGCGGCGTGGGCGGCGATGCGGGCGGCGATGATGCCTTCCTTCATATCGTCCAGGGTGGGCAGGCGCAGGTGCTCAGCCGGTGTCACGAAGCAAAGGAAGTCGGCTCCGTGCGACGCCGCGACGGCCCCCCCGATGGCGCTGGTAATGTGATCGTAGCCGGGCGCCACATCGGTCACCAGGGGGCCGAGCACGTAAAAGGGGGCGCCGTGGCAGAGTTTCTTTTCCAGGAGCATGTTGGCCGCGATCTCGTTCAGGGCCATGTGGCCGGGCCCCTCGATCATCACCTGAACGTTGCGTTCCCATGCCCGGCGGGTCAATTCGCCCAGAACGATCAGTTCCTGGATCTGGCTGGCGTCGGTGGCGTCCGCTACGGAGCCGCTCCGGCAGGCGTCCCCGAGGCTGATGGTTACGTCGTACGCCGCGCATATGGCCAGAAGGTCTTCGTAGTACTCGTAAAAAGGGTTTTCCCGGCCGGTCCGTTCCATCCAGGCAAAGAGGAGCGCCCCGCCCCGGGAGACAATGTTGGTCAACCGCGGGTTTTTCTTGAACCTGGCCGCCGTTTCCCGGTTTATTCCGGCATGGATGGTCATGAAATCCACCCCGTCGCGGGCATGTTCCTCCACCACGCCCAGGAATTCGCGGGCGGAAATTTCCGTCAATTCCTTATCGTAAAGACCGACGGCGTCATACACCGGAACGGTGCCGACCGGGAGGGGTGAAAATTCGATCAAGCTGCGCCGGAATTCGCGGGTCTTCCCGAAACAACTGAGGTCCATGACGGCGTCGGCCTTAAGTTCGACGGCCCGCCGGACCTTTGCCAACTCCTGGGCAACGTCGCAACAGTCGTTGGAAACTCCCACATTGACATTGATCTTCGTTTTCAGACCGCGTCCGATTCCCGCCGGCTGCAAAGAGCGGTGATTTTTGTTGGCCGGCACGACCACCTGCCCTTTGGCCACCAGTTCCCTTAAAACACCGGCCTCCAGGCCTTCGCTCAACGCCACGGTCCTCATTTCAGCGGTGATCACGCCCTGCCGGGCCGCGTCCATCTGGGTAGCGTAACTCATGGCAAATCCTCCTTCGCCGCTGGAAGCGGCCTCAATTTAGCGGTACCGTTTCGGCTTTCCGGTTTATCCCATGGCCGTCCAGTCTTTGAAAACGGGCTGGTATCCCCTGTTGTAGAGCATCCGGCTCATCTGGGCGACCGAGCGGTCGTCCGAGATGTCGAACTGGGCCGTAGCCTGTTCGCCGCCGGTACGGCCGCCCACCGCGGTACAGGAACCGGCGGACATTTTGGTAACCCCCAGCGGAACCAGCCGGTCCCGCAGCTCGGCCCGCTCCCGGGTGGAAAGGGTAATACCGCCACGGGGCAGGAAAAGGCGGAAGGCCAGGATATATTGGACCAGGTTCCGGTCGCTCACCTTTACCGGGGCCTCAAACCCGCCCAGCTGCGGGCGCATCCGGGGCGGCGACATGCTTACCTCGACTCCGGGATAGCGCCTTTGGAGGTAGGCCGCGTGCAGGCCGGTAAAAAAGGCTTCCGTCCGCCAGGAATGAAGACCCAGCAGTGCGCCCACGTTTACGGTCCTGATTCCGGCTGAGCAGGCTCTCTCCGGCGCGTCCAGGCGGTAGCGGTAGTTGCGCTTCGGTCCGGCCGGATGAAGGCCGGCGTACGCGTTTTCGTTGTACACTTCCTGGAACATGGTGAGGCCGTCCACTCCCGCCCCGATCAGTTCCCCGTATTCGTCCTCCTCGAGGGGATAGACCTCGATGCTCACGGAGGAAAAATACCTGCCCAGTATCCTGACGCAGTCCCGCAGGTAGGACACCGGCGTCATCTCCCTGGATTCACCGGTGAGGATGAGGATGTGCCTTAACCCGGTAGCGGCGATGAGCGCCGCCTCGGCATCGACCTCCTCCAGGTCGAGTTTGCGCCTCGTAAACCGGTTGTTGGCCTGGAAACCGCAGTAGACGCAGTGGTTGACGCAGTGATCACCCAAATAAAGCGGGGTATAAAGGGTCATGGTGTACCCGAACTGTCGCACGGTCACCAGGTGGGCCTTCCGGGCCATTTCCTCGATGTATTCCTCCGCCGCCGGCGAAAGAAGGGCCAGGTAGTCCAGCGGGGTGATTGTGTCCCGGGCGAGGATGCGCCGGATGTCGGGCCCGCTTATCCGGTCGAAGTGGCTGTCCCAGGGAAAGTCTTTGTAACGCTGGTATTCCGTATGGAAACCCATCGGCATCACCCTCATTCTTCATCATACAGAAAACCGGTCAGCGGCGATGAGGCGTAAGCTTCTTCCCGCACCGGCGCCGGTCCGGACAGGAAAGCGGTCCGTCCGGCCCGGACGGCCAGGCTGAAAGCCCGGGCCATGGCGACCGGATCCCGGGCGGTGGCGATGGCGGTGTTCACCAGGACCGCCGCCGCCCCCATCTCCATGGCTTCGGCCGCTTCCGAAGGCTTTCCCAGACCGGCGTCGACGATGACCGGCAGTGCGGACTCCTCAATCAGGATTTGGAGCAATTCCCTGGTCCGCAAGCCGCGGTTGCTGCCGATGGGCGAGCCCAGCGGCATAACCGCCGCCGCTCCCGCGTCGGCCAGCCTGCGGGCGGCCTCCAGGTCCGGACTCATGTAGGGCAGCACGATAAATCCTTCCGCGGCGAGAACCGCGGTCGCCTGGACCGTTTCAAAGTTGTCCGGTAACAGGTAACGGTTGTCATTGATTACTTCAATCTTGACCCAGTCGCCGCAACCGGCCGCCCGCGCCAACCTGGCGATACGGACGGCCTCGGCCGCGTTCCTGGCCCCCGAAGTGTTGGGCAGGAGAACGCAGCCGGCGGGAACGTGGGCGGCCATGTTTTCTTCGCCGGCGTCAAAATCCACCCTGCGTACGGCCACGGTGACCACCTCCGTCCCGGAGGCCTCCACCGCCCGGGGAATAAGGCGGTTGTCGGGGAATTTGCCCGTACCCATGAACAGCCTGCTTCGCAGCGGTCTGCCGCCGATGACCAGCGCGTCGTTCGTCATTGACATCACCTACCAGTCGTAAATTTTCCACCGTTGTCGCCTGTAACCGTAAGCCCGGACGGGATCGTCCCGGCGCGGGGCTCCGCCAGCCGGCGGGGTACCGCCGGCGCCGCTTACGCGCCGCCGGCCCGGGGTGTCAAAAAGCCTACCCTGGGGGTAGGCTTTTTGATATTTCCGGTAAAAATACCTCCGGAAATCTAAAATCCCTACGCTGGCATTACCCAGATCAGGTTCAAAGGGTTGAGATAAAATCCCTCTCAGCCTTGCGGCACCCCGGGGCTTATTAAGTTGTCGGCCGGCTTGCCATGTATTGTATGTCATTCTTACCTTTTCGTCAAGGGCTTAATTGAGGTTTTGGACAGAAAACTTTTGGCAGGAAAATTTCCTGAAGCCCTGAAAAGTAACCGGATAAGGTGCCGTCCTTTCAGATGATGCCAATAGGCATCAGTGATGATCAGAATAATCGCCAGATATTGTTTTCGTTATTACTTAGTAGTCGGTTAAAGTGGGTCATTGGTGATGATGGCCGGCATCTTTTTCGGCCGCAGCCGGGTTGCCGGCCAATGCCCGGCGTTACCGGGTACGCCGTATTTACACCCCGGCACGGACCTTGCTTGGTTTAACGATTAAGATCCGCGGGCAGCAACGGTGGGTTTACCCGGTTCGCCATAGGCCGTGGACAGGGGGAGGAAAAGGCGTGAAAAGATTCATGGTCAGCATCCATGATAAGGAATATGAAGTCGGGGTACGGGAACTCGGCGACGATGATGAAGCCCCGGAGCCGCCCGCGCCCGGGCCGGTCGGCCATGCGGCCCGGGCTCCGGTCTTGTTGGACCAAAACGGCGGGGCGGTAACGAGCCCGATTCCGGGCGTGGTCGCTTCCATCCTGGTGGAGGCCGGCACGGCGGTTCGGAAGGGGGAAACCCTTCTCATTCTCGAGGCCATGAAAATGGAAAACGACATCGTGGCCGTACGCGACGGCGTCGTCGTCGAGATAAGGGTCGCGGAAGGTCAGAGCGTCAAGGCCCAAGAGATACTTTTGCTCATCGATTAGCTGTCGACGGGGGGTTGTCCGATGAAATCACAGGCTGTGCGGGTGGAAGAGTACCGGCTTGAACAAGGACCCGACGATGCGGCAGTCATGGCTGTCGCCTCGGTAATTTGCAGTCTTATCTCGCAAACGGGAGACCGCATGGTAATCACGGGGATTAAGATTACGAGGATCAGTTGACCGCGGGAGGAGGATCCCGTTTTGGAAGACCTTGTCCGTTGTTTCCTGGGCGGCGACCGGCGCGCCCTGGCCAGGGCCATCTCGGCCGTGGAAAACGACCATCCGCATAAGCGGCAGTTGCTGCAGAGATTGTACCGCCATACCGGTCGCAGCTACGTGGTCGGGGTAACCGGTTCGCCGGGCGCGGGCAAGAGCATGTTGATCGGCGCCCTGACCCGGCACCTGCGCCGGGAGGGATTCACCGTCGGCATTGTGGCCGTGGATCCCACGAGCCCGTTTTCCGGCGGCGCCATTTTGGGCGACCGGGTGCGGATGCAGGACATTGCGCGGGACGCCGGGGTGTTCATGCGCAGCCTGGCTACCCGGGGCAGCCTCGGCGGGCTGACGCGGAACACCAGGGACATCCTGGACGTCCTGGACGGCTTCGGCCTGGACGTGATCCTGGTGGAAACCGTCGGGGTAGGCCAGTCGGAAGTCGATGTGTCGTCCCTGGCCCATTCCACGGTGGTGGTTCTTACCCCGGGGGCGGGGGACGGCCTCCAGGCGATGAAGTCGGGCATCATGGAGGTGGGCGACGTTTTCGCCCTTAACAAAGCGGATCTTGCGGGGGCGGACGCCGCCCGCCTGGAGATCGAGGGGGCGCTGCGGATAGTGCATGACGGACCCGGCGGGTGGCGTCCCCCGCTGGTCAAGACGGCGGCCGTAACCGGCGAAGGGGTGGCCGCGTTATGGGAGGCCCTGGTCCGGCACCGCGATTTTCTGGTTTCGACCGGGAAACTGGCCGGCCTCAGAAAAGAGCGGCTGCGCCGGGACATTGCCACCCTGGCCGGGGAGCACGTCCGGGGCCTGGTAATGGAAAAGCTGGCGGCGGGCGGCGGACTGGAGGGGGAACTGGTCCGGGTCGCGGACCGGGAACTGGACCCTTATACCCTGGCGGAAGAAGTTTTAACGGATGTGGCCCGGGAGGTACTGGTGCAAAATGGGTGACCGCATCGCCCGACTGCAGGCCTCCATGCGGGCGGCTGGTTTTGACGCCGCGATCATCATGCAGCCGCGGGATCTCTTTTACTATGCCGGGACCGCGCAACCCTGCAACCTGCTCGTTTTCGACCGCGGCGAACCGTATCTCTGGGTTCGCCGGGCCGGGGAGTTCGTTCGCCGGGAAAGCGGATTACGGAACATTCTCGAAGACGGCGGATTTGCCGGAATTAAACGGCGGATGGCTGAAGCCGGGCTTACGCGGGGTCGGCTGGGAGTGACCGAAGACGCCGTACCCGCCGCTCTGTATAAAAAGATGACCGGTCTTTTCGGCGGCTTCGAACTGGGGAACATATCGCCCCTGGTGTTGGAACAGAGGATGATCAAGGACGAGGGCGAGATCGGCGCCCTCCGGGAGGCGGCCCGCCTGTCGCTGGTCACCCACCGGGTCATCCTGGACAACCTGCGGCCGGGCGTAACCGAAATCGAGTTGTCCGGCCGGATCCTGGGGGCCCTCCGGGCCGCCGGCGCCGAGAGCATCATCCGCAACCGCCGTTGGGACGCCTCCCTGGCCGCCGACGGGGCGATGGCTTCCGGGTACAACACCTGGGAGATATCGGGTCACGCCATGACCGTCACCGGGGTGGGTTTGGGCGGTTGGCAGGCCCATGGGGCTTCGCGGAAAACGATCAACGAAGGGGACCTTCTGGTCGTGGACCTGCCGTACAACCGGGCCGGTTATCACGGCGACATCACCAGGACGTACGTGGCCGGCCGGGCGACCGGAAAACAGAAAGAAGCGTTCCGTAAGGTCAGGCAGATTCACGAACGGGTTTTGGAAGCCGTTTCCCCGGGCCGGGCCTGCGCGGAACTTTACCGGACGGCCAGGGCGGCGGCCGTGGAACTTGGTTGTGAAGCCTGGTTTCAAGGATACGGGAGCATGCAGGGTCAATACATCGGCCACGGCCTGGGATTGGAATGCGACGAGCCGCCCACCCTCGAACCAGGCAGCCGGTTCGTCCTGAGGGAAAACATGGTTTTGGCCATTGAGCCCAAGCTTATCATACCGGGCTGGGGAGCGGTCGCCCTGGAAGACGACGTCCTGGTCACCGGGGACGGCTACGAACTCCTGCCGGCTCCGGAGAGGAGACTCTTCGAAGTTAACTGACTGGAGGACGCCGATGGCCATTGCAGGCGGGCTGGTACCGATCGTGGTGCTCGCGGGCCTGGGTTTTCTTTTGAGCAGAAGGTTCCCGATCGATGCCCGGTCGCTGACCAGGATCGTGTGGTACCTGCTCAGTCCCGCCCTTTACTTTAGCTGGCTTTCCCAGGCGAAAAGCACGCCGGCCCAAATGGCCCAGTTGGCGTTGATCAGCGCCCTGGTGGCCATAGCCCTGCTTGTCGTCGCCAGGCTGGCGGTACAGTGGCTGCCGTACGATCCGGTAAAGAAACATGCGATCACGGTCACAACCGGGTTTATGAACTGCGCCAACTTCGGTCTGCCGGTGGTCCTGTTTGTTTTAGGGCCCCAGGCCGCCCAGAGCGCGGTTATCTTCGCGGCAACCCAGAGTATTTTGTTCAATTCCGTGGGCGTCGGGCTGGCGGCCGGCGCCGGTCGGGGCGGCCTGCGCCAGGCCGTCGCCCGGTCGGTCGGCCAGCCCAGCTTCTGGGCGGTGGCGGCGGCGGTTGTTTGCAAGGTCTACGCCGTACGGCTGCCGGAGTTGTTGATCCGCTCCGTCGATCTTCTGGCCCAGGCCGCCATCCCCTTGATGATCGTATTGCTGGGGATACAGCTGTCCAGGGTGGACCGGTTGAAGGACTACCCGCTGATAGCGCTGACGAGCTTTCTGCGCCTGGTCGTGGGGCCGGGGGTGGCGTTCCTGCTGGTCAGGTACTGGCCGGGAATTTCCCTTTTGAACGCCAGGGTGATTATCCTGGAATCGGCTATGCCGAGCGCGGTAAACAATATCCTTCTGGCCGGCGAGTTCAATACGGAGCCGGAACTGGTATCAGGGATCATTTTCAGCACAACGGTCTTAAGTTTCTTTTCCCTGTCGGGCTTGGTAAGTCTATGGCACTGACGATGAAACGGGAGGGCGACAATGAATTACGCCGGCTTCATGGAATGGGAAGGGGTACGCCCGGAGCTTGCTCCGGACGTCTACGTGGCCCGGGGGTGTCAACTGGTCGGCCGGGTGGAAATCGGCCCGGGCAGCAGCATCTGGTTCAACTGCGTCTTGCGGGGGGACGTCGCTCCCATCCGGATCGGTTCCAACACCAACATCCAGGACGGCTGCACCCTGCACGGCATGAGGCGGCCCGAAGTCGTACCGGTCGTGATCGGCTCGAACGTCACCGTGGGGCATAACGCCGTGCTGCACGCCTGCACCATCGGGGACGCCAGCCTGATCGGCATGGGGGCCATTGTCCTGAGCAAGGCCAAGGTCGGCCGGGGGGCCCTGGTTGCGGCGGGCAGCATGGTTCCCGAAAACGCCACGGTTCCGGACGGGGTGGTGGTGATGGGCGTCCCGGCCCGGGTGGTCCGGGAGGTTACGGAAGAGGAGAGGGAGAGGTTCCTTGAGGTGGCTTCGGCCTACCGGGAGAGGGCGGCCGTCTATAAACGGCAGCCGGCCGATGCCCAAGGGTAGGAGGGTCGGTACCGGCGGATAGGGTCGGGGAATGTGCTTTCCGGAACAAAATCGCTTCCGGTGCCGGAAAAAGCAGGTCGGATGCAAAACTTAAGAAAACTTTACAAATCGGCGGTTGGACAGCCAGTTCCTGTTTGTTCCACTTGACATAATGTCGAATTTTGTTTTACAGTAATTATGTCTTCGCAGAAAGTTGCCGGGACACCTGTTGGCGAGTCGGCCTCGGACAAGCGAAAAACCCCCTATTATAAATAGCGAAAATGCCTGACGGTTATATCCATAATCGCAGCCGGTCCGGGTGGGCAGGGTTCGTTTTCCGGGCGCCGGGGCGGTCCCGGCTGGGGGATGCCGTTGGGGACCAAAAGCTGTCAGATTATTTTTTCAATGACCAATACCAGGATATGGGGTGGGATAAGGATGAAGCGAGAGTCTTCGAAGCTGGAAGTCTGGCGGCGCTTTATCGTTTCCGGCCGGACGGCCCCGGTGCTTGACCCGCTTATTGAAGATTCGTGGACCCGCTGCTTAAACGGCAACCTGGACCCCTACCGTATCGACAGGGAAAAGGTGCTCTGTTTCCCGGACCTGCGGCGGCGGCTCGACGAGAACGCCCTGCTGCTCGAGGCCGCCCTGCCGGTCCTGGAGCGGCTGTACGGCTACCTGAGGGGCAAGCACATCGTTCTCTACCTGGTGGACCGGGACGGCTTCATTCTGAAAGCCGTCGGCGACCAGTCCATTATAGCCGATACGCGCGCCGTGAACCTCATCGAGGGTGCCAACTGGCTCGAGCAGACGCAGGGCACGAACGGCATCGGCACCGCTTTGCTGCAGGGGAAGCCGGTGCGGGTGGCCACCGAGGAGCATTTCTGCCAGCCCCTGCATTTCCTCAGTTGCTACGGCACGCCTGTTTTCAATGCCGCCGGGCGGTTGGTGGCGGCCATAGACGTCACCGTACCCGGTAAGAAGGACAACCCTTACATTCTGCCGATGGTGGCCAACGCCGGGGCGCTGGTC
>JAJYZD010000147.1 GCA_021800315.1 Bacillota bacterium
TATCGGCCAGAAATACTTTGAGCCGATCTCTTTGATTTCCTTGCGAAGGTTCTCTTCGATTCTCTTTGCCTCACCGCGAAGAGTTTCTTCTACCTTTTCAACCTTGGCACCTACTTCTTTGATCTCCGTGCGAAGGCCGTCCTCTACCTTTTCGATCTTGGCATCCATGACCTTAAGGCCATCATCGATTTTAGTATCCAGGGACTTCTGTCCGTCCTTCAATTCCTGGACCTTGGCTTCAATCTTGGCATCCAGGGCCTTCTGCCCATTCTCAATTTTGGCGTCCAGAGCCTTCTGCCCAATCTCAATTTTGGCGTCCAGAGCCTTCTGCCCATTCTCAATTTTGGCGTCCAGAGCCTTCTGCCCGTCCTTTAATTCCTGGACCTTGGTTTCCATCTTGGCATCCAGGGCCTTCTGCCCGTCCTTCAATTCCTGGATGTCCCGCCGCAGGTCGCCCTCGACGTAGCTGACGTACTTCTCTTCCCAATTAATGACCTCGCCCACCCCGAACACCTCCCCGGCTATATTCTACCGTATCCCCGACCTCCTGGCAACCGGAAATCAGCCCGGGAACGGGAAACCAGTCCAAGGAAAACAGGAGACAAAACGCAACATGTTGCGTTTCCAGGAAGACGGGCAAAATACCCGGTCCTCTTGGTTTTCCCCTGGACAAAAAGGCTCCGTGACAGCCGACCGTACCGTTCTGCGAAATCTTCCGCCCCCTTCTGTGCCAGGCAGGCTCCCGTGGCCCGCCCGGCCCGTCTGTGCTATATACCTCTCTCTTCTTCAGCATGCTTCCCACGACTCATGTGCATGCTGGCGAAATAGCCGAGTCCGAATGAACAGGTCCGTCACCTCAAACGCACGGCGGGTTATTTAGGGGCGGAGCCGGAAAAATCCTCCTTTCTGATATAGACGTTGCGAGAGCCGTTTTTGTTCCCTTATACGAAAAAACCGGCGTATGCCGGTTAGTTGCTCTGTTTTTGTTTTACCCATCAGTGAATCCACAGTTTAGCAAGACCGCCAATCACACCTCCGGCAACAAGAATAAATATCGGCCAGAAATACTTTGAACCGATCTCTTTGATTTCCTTGCGAAGATTATCTTCCACCTTTTCAATTTTGGTAGCGACTTCCTTGATCTCTTTGCGAAGATCATCCTCTACCTTTTCGATCTTGGCATCCAGAGCCTTCTGGCCATTCTCGATCTTGGCATCCAAGGACTTGAGACCATTTTCGATCTTGGCATCCAGAGCCTTCTGCCCGTCCTTCAATTCCTGGATGTCCCGCCGCAGGTCGCCCTCGACGTAGCTGACGTACTTTTCTTCCCAGTTAATGACCTCGCCCACCCCGGACACCTCCCCCGTCAGCCTGCCTATATTCTATCGTATCCCCGACCCTCCGGCAAGAACAAATGACAAGACCCATCTATGTATCAGATTGGTGATAATAATAATATTATTACTGATGAAGAAAGCATAATTTCCTAGTCCACGAGAAAACCGGCATATGCCGGTTAACTCTTATACGTTTCTCCTCATTAGCGAATGAACGCTCTGACGAGACCACCAATTACACCTGCGGCTAAAAGTAAAATGACAGGCCAGTAGAACTTATTAATCTCCTTGCGAAGGCTTTCTTCTGTTTTTTCGATTTTATCGCCCAGTTTTTCGATCTTCGCGTCCAATTTAGCTTGACCACTTTTGATTTCCTGGATATCCTCAGACCTCAACCGGTTAACCTCGGAGACAATCTTGGTGTCCAGGGACTTAAGACCATTCTCAATCTTGGCGTCCAGAGCTTTCTGCCCATCCTTGAGTTCCTGGATATCCCGCCGCAGGTCGCCCTCGACGTAACTGACATACTTTTCTTCCCAGTTGATTACCTCGACCACGCTGGACGACCCCCTTTCCGCTCTGCCCATATTGTACCTCCTACCCGGACAACAAGCAATGACTTGTGATCCTGGCGGTCAAAAATCCCTGCACAACCGACGCCTAGCCGCTCTGCGGAGCCTTCTGTGTCCCAATCAGCGCAGAAATTCACGAAGACTCAAAAGAACTTCGGGGATTTCAAGGGAAAGATGCTCCAGTGGTTAACGATGGAAAAGACACAACCATTGTTACGCTTATGCTGCATAACATTTCATCATTTTATCTGTGAATTGAACGTTTTACCGAGCCAGACGGCAACGTCACGGCACCAGAACTGGGCCCGTCGCCGCCTGGGCATAATTATCGTGAATATCAGGCAATTACTGAAAGCGTCGAAATTGTGATAGAAGTTTTCCTGGATGACTGAGCGGACTATGTCTTCACTAGGAACATCTGTTCGTTTGGATCTCAGCCAACCAGCGTATTGGCTCCAGATTTTTTGCGGATGGATGAGTGCCATGACTTGAAGAAGCCCCAGGGTGATGCAAGCAAGATTTGCGAATTCCGCAATGGCGTTAGCTGCCAAAGCAATTTTCCCCTTAACCCTGGGGTCCGTTATGTCCGCCAAGTTAACAGGCGTTTTTCCGCTCAGGCGGGACATAAATCCCGTCCAAAAATGGTAATAGAAGCCTCCAATTAAGTGCTTAAGAGCCTTAAACATTACTTCAATTTTAAATCTAAGGCTATTCGATAAGCCAGGATTACATTGGCCTACATTTAGACCATATAATAAAGGCGGCCCGCCTGACCTGGTCCGGTACCGGGTTCAGGTATGGACCAGAGTGGCAATAGTCATCAGGAGCATTGAAAAAAGAACCAGTACCATTATGACGACAAAAAACTTCTTCGCCCTTGTTTGCCTAGCCAAAACTTTCCGCCTCATCCATACAAAAAGTACGCCCGTAGAATAAGCTACCGATGATCAATGTATCCGGCTGCCAGAAGGATGGTGAAAATGATGCCGATAGCCTGGTAGGTCAGCTTATCGAACCTTTCCTGAAATGGACGTCTGATTCCGGGCCTGTCCCGTTCGGCTTGTTTCCATATGATCTACCCGCTGGGGAGATCTTACCAAACTTTATCCCCGGCGGCAATGCTTTTTTTTCATCGCCTCCACGCCTTTCTTCCAGCCGGGAAGGGCGGGGCAGGCTCCGTCAGCCGGACCGGCCCCTTTTTCCCCCTACCTCACTCTCACCAGATAGATGTCCTTGCGGTTGCGCACTATGCCCTGGACGGCCCCGGAGGACACCATAAGTTCTACCACAGCCGCTACATGACCACCGGGTTTCAATCCGGCTACCAATCCGGAGGACGGCACGCCGGGCGAAACCGGGTTGCCGTCCGAATCGTAGGCGGCGAGTACCTTTGCGCCCGCGGCCACCAGGGAGCCCTGGCCGCTGTTGTTCACGCCCCAGACATCCACCGTGTCCCCGGCCGTCACCTCGTCCGCCGACGACTGGTTGACCGCCACGCTCACGCTGACCATGCCCCGCGGCAACGGGGCGTCGGCGGACAGTTCGTTCGCGTAGATCAGGTCTCCGGCCATGACCGTCGTCAGCAGAGTCTTGCCGGTTACGCCGGTAGCCAGTCCCGGCGCCAGGGAGGCCGGGACTTTCACCGCCTTGACGTCCGACTCCGTCAACACCGACCGTAACGGCAAAAAGGTGCCCGCCTCATAAGCGGTAACCGTGCGGCTCGCCGTTGCGTACCTGAGGTTGGCGTCGCGGGTTATGAGAAAAGTGGCCAAAAGGGACACGGCCAGGGAAACGGCTATCACCAGGATCCTTTTTCTGTCCATCGCATGAGTCCCGCCTTTCCCGGGTGATGAGTAAGGCCCCGTGCCGGAGCCTCTTGTTGGTTTTCCGGTAGGTAAGGGGAAACCGGGGGAGGAAACAGCCTTTCGACCAGAAGGATCGTCCTTGTTTGGCCCGCTCCCCTATCAACTTCCGGACCGGGACGGGAATGGAAGTCGCTGTTTCCCACAAATAGAGACCGGGCCTGTTGGCGTAAATATACAACAAGTCCTTTACCACCCCGTCCCGCTGTTCCCGGATTCCCACGCCGGCCTTGTAAACGATGTGGATCTCGAAGGCCCGGTCCCACCGCCCCTTTATCCTTCCCCTGGCAAGAAGGCCGGCCCAGTGCCTGTTGACCGGCAGAAGCAGCACGTAGTCCAGCCTTTCGGCCCGGGGCACTTCCCCGAGGTGGTGCCGGAAGAAAGCCAGGCCGCAAAAGACGGCAACGTAAAAGGCGGCCCTGGAGCCTGAAACGAGGGATAGGATCGCGAAGGCGAAGGTCAGCCACAAGGCCGCGTCACGCCCCTTCGTACCCATGGCTACGGAAAGGACGGCGTCGTATAGGCCGCCTGGAGGGGAGACCCCGGCCCCATCTGGGGAACATAGGTTGACAGCGCCGCCGCATAGGTCTTCAGTTGGAAGTTCACCGGAAAGACCAGGTAGCTCATGTTTCCGAACCGCACCACCTGGCTGAACGGATAGCTCATGCTGACCGACAGGGTATTGCCGTAGTTGACCGGGTATCCTCCCGGCGGGGTTATGCTCACCGTTAATTGGGCCGGGTTGAAGTTTTTGGCGGCGGCAAACCCGGCTATGGCCGAGTCGGCCACGTCGGTGTAACCACCGTACTCCGCAACGGTCGCGGCGATGAACTGCGTTTCCGCCTGAAGCTGGTACCACTTGCTGACGCCGACAAACAGGACAATGCCACCGGCAAAGACAAAGAACATGAACACGACGATTCCGAAGAACATGATCGGCTTTTCCAGCATATCCGCCGTCTCCTTAAAAGTTGTCGAAGCTTTTCGTAATGTAGCCGACCAGCGACGTCCAAATGGTCTGGGCGGAGGACGGCACGAAAAGCATGGCGGCACCTATCACCAGCACCACAACCACCGCCGCACCGACAACCCACACCATGGCGCTTATCTCGCCGCGCCCGTCGGCCAGGAACCTTTTTACTTCAGATATAAGCGACTGAAGCACTTTCCTCACCCCCTTTCACCAACGTTTCGGTTTTGGCGCGTCCAGTTGTCCGCCTACGGCTGGATCACCGGCATGGGCTGGGACACCGCAAACCTGGTGACGGTGATCGTAAGGGGAGAAAGGCCCAGAATGCCGCCGGAAAAAACCGGTACCGTAAGCGAGACGGTAAAACCGGGCTGATTGGTTATGGTGCCGGACGGCAACGCCGTACCGGCCGGCACTTCGTTCAAGGCTGCCAGTTGCACCGGGCCGGGGAGGCTCCCCCCGGTGAAATCGTCGCCGCTACGGGTCGTACCGGTGATCTGTTGGAAGGCGTAATCGAAATACGGGGCCACCTCGCCGGCGGAGAGGCTGGTCCGACCGGACAGGACACCGTCGAAATTCGCCGCGTACACGGCCCACTTCAAGGCGTTGCCGGCTTCGCCGTAAACCTGGCCCGCATTCTTGAACACCCCGGCCGCCAGGGTTCCCATGGCCATGAAAACCACCAGGAGCATCGTCAGGAACACGCCCAGCATCATGACGCCGACGGCCCCCTGCTCCGAAACGAAAAGCCTCCTGAGCACTCAACCACCCCCGAAAGTACCCGAGAGCACGTCTCTCAGCCAGATGCCGGCCGGATAGAGGGCGATGAAGACCAGGCCCGCCAGCCCTATGACCACCACCAGTGCCAGCATGGCCTTCATGCCGTTGGTCGCCTTCAGCGCCGCCAGGTCCCGGGCGTGCGCTATTTCCTCCCGCAGATCCAGGAACAGGGCCGGGGTGACCGCCGATTCCCAGGCCATGGCCAGCCTGGCACAAACCGCCGTCATGACCGGGTTGCGCACTCTTGCGGCCATCTTCTCCAGGGTTCCCCTGGCGTTGCCGCTACGCCGGATCTCCCGCACCGCGTCATCCATTTCGCCGCGCAACGGTTCGGGCAGGAAGTCCACCGTGTGGGCCAGGGCGTCCCGCACGGTGACTCCCCTGATTTCCAAAAAGGCGGGCAGAAAATCCACCAGGACGGGCAGCCCCATGATTATGCCGTCTTGCCACCTCGTGTACCGCTGCCTGAGGGCCAGGTCGGCCAAGATCGCGCCGCTGCCCGCCCCGGCCAGGAGAAACAGGCCGGCAAAAGCCCGGAGACGCGAAAATGTCAGCAGGAACAGCAAAAGCCCCGACAGCCCGCCGAGCAGGAAACCCTGGCGCAAGTACCGGCCGGGCCCCCCGCCCAGGATGCCCAGCTTCCGCCTGTTGTCCCCCCGCTCCAGGTACGCCGCCAGCCTGGTGCGCAGGACGTCGGCGACCGCTTCCGCCGGAGAGAGGCTTGGTCCGGGATAGAATACCGCTCCGATCACCGTGAACAGGGGAACCCCCAGGATTACGTACCACATGGCCTACACCTCTTCGAACCGGCCGGAGAGCCGTAAAACGATAAACACCAGTCCGACCGTCACCCCCACACCCAGGGCCAGGTCCACCCGGCCGGCAAGCGAGGCGGCGAAAACGCCTCGAACGGCGGTGGCGTCCACCATAAGCCCGGCGCCCCCAATCGCCACCGCCAGCCAGGCGGCCAGCGCCGGCTCGGCTACCCCCCTGGCGCGCTCGGCCAGCAGGTGATCCCGGCGGCGCAAGGCGTCGCCAAGCCGGACCAGGCCCCGGCCGATGGCCCGGCGCCCGCCCGTATCCGAACCGAAACGCACGATGTCCGCCATGCCCCGCAGTTCGCTCAAATCCCAACAGGCCGCCAGTTCTTCCAACAGTTTGGGCAACGGTTCCCTGGCCCCCCTCGTGCGGGCCAGGCATACCAGGAGGTCGCTCCCGAGCGGCTCGCCGATTTGTCCGGCGGCCTCTTCCAGTACTTCGGCCGCAGTCTTCCCGGCGGCGAACATACCGGCCGCCGCACCCACAAAATCGCGGGCCTGTTTGGCGGCGAGGCGTCTTAGCCGCGCCCGGCGGGCTGCCGCCAGAAAGACGGTGACCCGCCAGGCCAGGGCGCCCACCGGTATCCCGGCCAGCGGCGACAGAAAGACCACGGTTCCGAGCATGAATCCGGCCGTAGAACTAACCAGGGGAAGCCCGGCGGCGCCCAGCCAGGCGCGGACGCCGTCCAAATCGGGCAGTTCGCCCGCGAGCGCAAAGAAGAACAGGCCCCAAAGGGCCAGAAGCAAAACGATGGTCATTTCCGTCACTCCCCGCTGGCGTAGAGATATTTTTCTTTCACCGTCTCAAAATCCCTCAGTACCCGGGCCCCCCGGAAGGCCAGGCGGGAAAGTCGCTTCTCGGACACCGGACTTTCGTAGACCCAGCGTTTGACCCGGCCGCCGGTGGCCGCGAATTCCTCCTCGTCAAACCTTATCAGCGTACGGTACCGCCCTTCGCCGACCTCCATAAGGCTCAGAAGCAGGCGGCTGCCGTCCCAGGCCTTGTCAAAGAAGAGCAGGAAATGGAACATGGTTTGGATCTGGCCGTCCACATGCTCCCGGTTCAGTTCCATGCCGCCCCGGGCAAACATCTTGGGCAGCCGCGCCCTCAGCTCGTTCAAACCGCCAGCGTGCCCGGTCGTGATGAAACCGCCGGACGTGGTCTCAGCCATCTCCGCCGCCGCCACGGCCTCGCCCGACCTGATCTCCCCCGCTATGGTCCGGTCGGGATTGTTGCGCAGGAACAACTCGCAGATGTGGGACAGGGTCAGGATCTTCTCCTCGCCGATGCCCACCTCCACCAGGTTGAGACAGTTGGGCAGGCCGGGAAAGGCCAGTTCGAAGCTGACCTCGCCGATCATGACCCGTTCGTCCCGGCCGAAAAATTCGCCGGCCGCCCTTACAACCGTGGTCTTCCCCGAATCGGTCCGGCCGAAGCAGCCGAAGTTGGCGTGTCCCCCGACCAGGAGATCGCTGATCAGGGCAGCGGCCAGGGGCGGAAACATCCCGTGCTCCACCAGCCGGGCCAGGGGCAGGGCGGGCCGCGACAGCGGCGACTTGCGAATGGTCAGGGCGGTGCCGGCGGGACTGGCCTTATAGCCGAATACGCTCACCCGGCTGCCGTCCCGCAGCCAGGCGTCCACGGCCGGCGTGGCCTCGGTGAAGTCCCGGCCGGAATCGTGGCAGACCATCTGGGCATATTCCTTCACCTCCCGGTCGTTCTGGAAATAGTCGTCGCCGGCGTAATACTGCCGGCCGTGGCGGCCGATGTAGACCCGGGGCCGGCCCGATCCGGCCGGGTTGACCAGCACCTCGGTAATCTCCCGCGCGTCCCCGCCAACGAAGAAAGGAAGCAACGGACCGTACTGGGAGGCCTGGCCCATTACCTTCATGAGCACCGGCTCGTGTTCCGCCGGCAGGAGGTCGTCCCGTGTCAGGACGTGCCGCCGGGCTATTTCGTAGGCCGTCTCGTAATCCCGGCCCACCAGGGCCTCATGGCCGCCGAAATACCGGGCATAACGAAGGGCGAGGGTTTTAGCCACCTCGCCCGTGATATCCCGTCTTTGTTCTTCCATTACCACCTGCCATGATTTTTCCGGATCCAGGCGGTGGGCCAAGACAATCCCCCCTCGACGCCCCGGCCCGTTTCTACAGGCCCAGACGGTTATATACATCCTGGTCGACGCAGTTGTCCGGGGAAAGGCGGCTTGCCCGCCGCAGAGCCACCACCGCCCGCTCGGTCCCGCCGTCAAAAATGCCGTGCACCGGACCATGGTAAAGCCCCTTGAGGCGCAGGACCCTCTGCACCTGCATCACATCCCCGCCCACGTCCCCGTTGCGTAGCACCCGGTGGTTGTATTCGCCGTAGCCGAACGGGTTCCCCGTAACCACTACCGGTGTACCGGGTTCCACCAGGGGATAAACGGATTCCACCGCCGCGTTGTTCATCCGGACACAGCCGGCGCTGGCCTGGGTGCCGATGGACCAGGGTTTGTTCGTTCCGTGGATGCCGTAGATGCCCCAGGGAACGTCCAGGCCGATCCAGCGGGTACCGAAGCCGGTACCCCAGTTCATGGCTTTGCGCAACACCCGCCACTCCCCCACCGGGGTGTTGGTGCTGGGCTTTCCGACGGCGACCGGATATCGGGCCACCGGTTTTCCCCCCGTGAATACCGTCAGCCGGTGGTCGGCCGTATCGATGAGGATGACCGTACCCGCGGCGTCGTCCGCCCGCGCCGGGGCGATTGCTGCGAACAGCAGGAAAAGGACGAGCGGGATGAAACGCACGCGGATCTCCTCCGTAAAAGGCCTGGTACGGCCGGTGCACCTCAGGGCCCGGCAGGTGTTATTATGTGCACCCGGCCGGAAAACCACCCCGGTGACCCCGTCCGGACTCCAGGGACGACGGC
>JAJYZD010000148.1 GCA_021800315.1 Bacillota bacterium
AATTTCGTTAGTTTGTTGTCATAATTGTTGCCCAAAAGCCACTTTATGGCACAATTCACTTGGGACAAGGTCGCAAGGTCGGTTTTTCCGTTGGCGGTAATACAACCCCGTTAGACAACATCCGGGGCAAACTTGTTGGCTCTGATAGCCGGGTACAACCCACCCAGAGTGCCCACCAAGACGGCCATGGCAGCCGGAGCGAAACGAAACAGTCCGCCGGGGACCGGTACACTCAGCTTCAGATATCTGCCGACGGCCGCGGTCGCACCACTGCCCAAAGCCGATCCAAAAGAGCGCCGGACAGACTCAGGACCAGGGATTCGGTAAGCACCAGAGCCGTTATGCGGCGACCCCGCCAGCCCACGGCCTTCAGTACGGCAAGCTCCTTTCTCCGTTCCATGGTCCTGAAAGACGCTGAGGCGGGCCGTGTGTTGACTAGTGAATCTGTGTTGGAGCAAATTGAAAAGTGGTAATGATACGTTGGACCCTCTTAGAATTCCGCGCGACACTTCACTCAACCGCGTGCGCCCCATGGTAAATTCGTATCACTCCGCCCCAAGCACCCGTAAACGGATAACTTGTTGTATGCGGTATCTATCTCCTATTCTATATGATTGAAGGAGAACTTATTTCTGTTTATCGCATATTGAGTGGACGGCGAGACTATCTCTCAGTTTTTTTCGAAGAAGAATCACGCAGAGATTGACCTTACCAGGAAATAACCAGTCACTGTTAGAGCGCTGGGGCACCTGTCCAAGAACGGGGGGTCTAAGGAAATATACGCCGAAGAAGATAGAAGAACTCCTCGACAAGAAGAGTTCCTCGACAGCATGCCGAAGGACGACCGGTCAAAGGTTGCCCGGAACCTGGTTCCGCTGAGAGAGTATGGCATTGATCTGGGTAGGCCGTTCGTCAGCAACCCAGCCGGGCAAAAACCTCTGGGAGCTTCGGACGAAATTCAAAGGCAATAACCTGGCCGGCCGGGTGGCTTCTTGACCCAAAGGAATATTATTCTCCACATCTCAGGGCTACTATAGCAAATCTGGTATAGATTTTCAAGGTAGTCGGAGGTCAAATTTTCCGTAAAAAGCCCTACGAAAAGGGGAAGACGGCCCCGCGGGCCGGCGGCCAGGGTTGGAAACAACGTCGCCGCCCACAGCAATGCCAACCCTCCCCTGCCCCCTTACATACATACGACCAGCCACCCGGCCGGACTCCATTAAGGAAAGGATGCCGATAAACACGCGTTCCTTTTTCGACGCAGGTATGGTCACCAGGAAATGCTGTGGGCCGGAACAAATCCTAAACCCGGGGCCTTTCTTTTGGTGCTCATCCTTGCTCTACCTCTCCATCCTTAATTTAGGTCTTTACATGGACTACCCAGTCAGAAAGTTTGGCCGCTTGAAAAATGTAAGACCGACTCCAACTCAAACCTGCCGCCGCGAATTTCATCATACAGCCGATTTCCCCTATCGGGGAATAAACATAGGCACCTCTTTCTTATATTCCTCATAATCGTTTGCAAACTCCTTTACCAACTCCGCTTCTTCCTTACGCGCAAAAGCATAAAGCATCAGGAATACCAAGGGGGTGGCAAGCAGGGCATACAATCCGGATAAGAGAAAGGAAAACCCGATGTGCAACAGAATAAAGCTCAAATACTGGGGATGCCTGACCCGGGCATAAATTCCGGTGGACACGACTTTCTCCGGTTGGTGCGCTTCCGATACCTTCCGGGACAAATCCGATACGGAGTGGTACAGAAGAAAGAAACCCGGCAGGAAGCCAAAGAGGAATATGATGAGGTGCGTCAAAGGGATCGATAGATTGATAAACGGGAACAGTAGTAGTACCTTTGGCAAGACTCTGACGGTAAATCTGGGCTGGGGAGAAACCCAGATGCCGATCATGGAGAAAAATAGCAGATAACCCGAAAGGCGCCCGTAGGCCTCCCCTATTTTAACCCCGTTGTCCGTCCCGTACCGTGCCTGAAGTTTCGTGTGCCCGACTGAAACGAAATGAAGCGGTACTGCCCCGACCACACCAAACACGAAAACAAAGAACAGGAGGTACATGTCCTGCTTTCTCCCTTCCCCAAGCTCATGGATTTCCCGACCCGTTGTCGCTAAGTCGGGTCGGGCGGACACGCCGCCGGGGCGAAGGCGCCACCGGCGGGGGAAGTTTGCGGTTCACGAAAAGAAAGGTATATGGGAATGCCCGCTGGTTGATCCGGACAGGAAAACGACCGGCCTGTCCGGGCCGCGTTCCCGGTGGCTGCCGGCTACTCCTCCCGCCGCACCCGCAGTTTGTCACCGAGGTCGTTGAAGCGGCCGACCCAGAGCAGGGCGTCTTTCTCCCCCCTCCCCGCCTTGTTCCGCATGCCGGGATATACCTTACCCATCAACTGGTAATACATGTATTGTACCTTCCAAAGATCCACTTCGAAAGGCATGGTCTTCGCCAGTCCCACCGTGTCGTCCAGGTGGGCCAGCAGCGAACGGTCGGCGGGGTGGGCCAGCAGGCGCTCCCCCATCCTTTTCAGGGTCTGAGAGAGAACATACGCCAGGATGGTGCCGTCGAGGGGTACGTCGGTGACGGCGGCTTCGCCCATCAGGACGTTGATCCGGTTGATATCCGGCGGATCCTCCAGGAAGGCCAGCCGCAGGTTGGTGTTGAGAACGACCTCGGCCGCCGTGACCAGTACCCTGGGCTGGGGGATGTTCAGATCCTTGAGGAAACGCATCAGGGGTGCCCGGCCCTCGTAAATCCGGCGGTAGTCCCCGGCCACTTCGGACAATGTGGCATCCAGCACCTGGCTCAGGACCAGGCGCTGTTTATCCCGGAAAAGCTCCCTCAACGAATAGGTACCAGCGGGGAAATGCTGGTCCAGGTAGCGGATGAGAGCAACAAAGTCGGCCCGGTCGAAAGCTCCCGTCAGGTCCCGGATCATCTCCCGGTACTGCTCTTCGTCCCGGTACAGGCCGACTCCGGCGTTCACGTTGGGGCTGCCCAGGTAGACCGCCCCGTAAGACAGGGCGGCCGACTCGCCGGTGATCTCCGAAGTGACCACGGCCCGGCCCGCCGTCATTTTGTCCGACCCGGCCAACCGGTCGATCTTCTCCTCCCGCTGCACCCGGTAGCAATAGATGCGGGTATCCTCGTCGTAGGCGTCGAACAGGGAACAAATGGCGTAGTGGGCGCCCAGCTTGGGTAAATCGACCATGGCCGGTTTGACGTATTTTTCATAGATGCGGGCGCCGTCCCCGTAACGGGGATTGTTGCTCCGCGCGTGAGCCAGCATGCTCAGAAAACGTGGTTCCAGCGCCGAACCGAACAGTTCTTCCGCCAACTGGATCGCTCTGCCGGCATACTTGATAACCTGGATGGTTTCAATTCCGGAAATGTCATCGAAGAACCAGCCGCAGCTGGTATACATCAACATGGCGTGTCGTTGTAGTTCCAACAATTTCCATATCGCGATCCTCTCCTCCGGCTCCGGTTCCCGCGAGGCGTGCGCGTCCAGGAAGCGGCGGCGGCTATCCCCGGACCGGTTAAGGATCACCCCGATGTAGGCGTCGCGGGCCGCCCAGGGATCCCGGAGATAATCCCCGGCGAGGTCGGCGTACCGGGCGGCGGTCTCGTCGCGGAGCCAGTCCAGGGCCTCCCGCAGCGGCGCCCGCCAGGCCTGGTTCCAACCGGGATGCAGGCCCGAGTTGCAACCGCAATCGGACTGCCACCGTCCTACGCCGTGCGCGCAACTCCAGGCGCTGTTTTCATAGACTTCCACCTCGCGCCCGGGCGGGTGCTGCGCCCGGAACCAGGCGTAGTTGGTAAGGCGGGCCAGGTGGTTGGACTCGATGTAGTCCAGGGCGTAGGCCAGGGCCATGTCGCCGTGCCGGTGGTGGTGTCCGTACGTTTCTCCGTCGGTGGCGATGTTGACCAACCGGGGCCCTTCGTCCGCCTTGAATCCGTCCAGCAGGCGCCGGGCGAAGGATTCCCCGTCGCACAGGAGCCGTTCGAAAGCCACCGCCCGCGTTATCCCGCCATCGTAGAAGAAAACGGAGATTGATTTTCCCGGCCCCGGCAGGTTGAGCCGGTAAGCCGTCGTCGTATCGATGCCACCCGGGGGCGGCTCTTTCCACCGGGCTTCACCTTCCCCCGGCGGTCCCGGAGAAAAGCGGCGGGCCTGGCACGGGGACAGCACCGTAAACCTGATGCCCTCCTCCGCCATTATATCCATGGTCTCCAGGTCCACGGCCGTCTCCGGCAGCCACATGCCTTCGGGCGACCGTCCGAAGCGGTGCTCGAAGTCCTTGATACCCCACCTTATCTGGGTCGCTTTGTCCCGCCGGTTGGCCAGGGGGAGGATCATGTGGTTGTAGGGCTGCGCCATAGCCGAACCGTGCCCTCCGAAACTGGCCCTGCTCTGAACGTCCGCCGCTATGATCGCCTGGTAGACGGCGGGATGGTTCCGCTCCAGCCAGGATAGCAGGGTTGGACCGAAATTGAAGCTAATTTTGGCATAGTTGTTACTGATCTTCCTGATCCAGCCCTGGTCGTCCAAAATGCAGGACGCCGTGTTCGGCTCGTAGCATTCGGCATTGATCTTTTCGTTCCAATCGTGGTACGGATAGGCTCCGTCCTGCAGTTCGACCTCCTCCAGCCATGGGTTTTCCCGGGGGGGCTGGTAAAAATGGCCGTGAATACAAACATAACGTTCCATAGACTACTCCTTTGAGCGGGTCCGTTCGGACCGACGCCGGCCCCAAACCTGCCTGGCGCCGCGTAACCGGTTTACCTCTTGCAGGGTCCTGGCGGCAAAAGGCAGCCGCACAATCTCCTCCAGCGCAAAACGCGCCTTACGCCGCCAGTTGGGCCGCTCGTCCGTGGTCCCGGGGACGTTTTGCGGGGATCGCTCCAGCCACAAATCCTCCAGGTTAACCAGCACTATCCCGGCCCGGCTGGCGGCCAGATGGGCCAGGCAGGCCCGCAGGACGGCGGCCGGCCGGCCCGGCGCCTGCGGGAGGCGTCCGCCGCGGGCCAGGAACCGCCGCAGGGCGTGTCCCGCGCCGCTGTTCCCCTGCTCCAGCCAGAAGGAAGCGAACGGTACCATGTCGTGGGTGTTCAGGGTGGCCAGGTGCCGCGCCCGGACGGGACGGAGCGGTATTTCCGGCCGGCCGGAGAACTCGAAAGGCAGCACGTACATCCGGCGGATCCGGTGCCGGGCCATACCGGTCCGCACGTAGCCGGGCACGGTCCCCAGATCTTCTCCTACGATCACCGCCTTGTGACGCTCCGACTCCAGACAGATAACCGCGTAGTACTCCTCGGCGCGGTTGTGCACGTAAACCCCTTCCCGCGCCGGAAGGCCCTCCGGCACCCAGAAAAGGCGGTGCAGCGCCGCCACATGGTCCAGCCGCAGAACCCCGGCATACCTGAGGTGGTTGCGGATAGTGGCGATGTAGTACCGGTAGCCCTGCTCCCTGACGCCCTCCGGATGCAGAGGGGGACATCCCCAGTCCTGCCCGGCGGTAAAGAAGGCATCCGGCGGGGCACCGGCGTTGACGCCCGGTACGAAGGCCGTCCGCTCCCGCCAGACGTCGTAGCCTTCCCGGTGCACGCCCAGCGGCAGGTCGAGATAGAGCATCCGCCCGGCGTCCCGGGCCTGGGTCGCCAGGTCCGCCAGTTGCAGTTCCGTGAGCCATTGAACGTAAAGGTGGTAGCGAACCACCGCTTCGTCGTAGTCCCCCTCCCGGAGAAGACCGCCGCGCTGCCGCCGGGCCCACTCGGGCCATGGGCCATCCCGTTCCGTTGCGGCCCGGAACCGGGCGTAATCCCCGGTGGCCGGGTGTTCGGCCTCCCAGTTCCTCAAGGCCGCCAGACGCCCGGTCTCACCGTTAAAACAGCTTTGGGCGCACTGCTCCAGGACGGAGCGTTTTAGCGCCATACCCCGGCGGTAATCAACCAGCCGGTCGGCCCGGAGTTCCGCCAGGACGCCGGCGGATTCGGGGGATTCCGTGATCCGCCGGACGCCCGTACCGCTCTCCATTTCAGGCACCCGGTCCAGATCAAGGTAGAATTCGTTCCAGAACAAACGGCTGACCGGCTGGTACGGGCTGGGAGCAAAAGGCCGGTCGTAAAAGGCGGCCAAAAGCGGCAGGGTCCCGACCAGGCGCCCTCCCTGGGCACCGGTCCAGGCCAGCAGTCCCCCCAGGTCCGTGAAGTCGCCGGCCCCCCAGCCGCGGCGGGAATGAAGGGCATATAGAGGCATAAACGTCCCCCATACCCGCGCACCGGACAACCCGTGCGCTAAACGCGGGGCGACGATGACAAGGGCGTGAGCGCGTAACGTACCGGCCTCGATCACAAACCTGTGGTAGCCCAGCGGCAGGTCCGGCGGCAGGGACAGCCGCCGCAACTCAAACCGGACCCCCTCCACCGGACGGGACTTCAACAGCGGCCAGGCCGACGGATCGGCAGCCAGGCGGCGGATTTCCCCGTCTTCCAGTTCCAGGCGGCATTCCACCGCTTTTAGCTGCGCCGGCAGCCGCAGGTCCAGGTGGGCGGGCCGGCCCTGCCAGGCCGCCGCCACCGGTTCGCATGCCGACCGCCAGCGCCTTTGAGTACGCTCGCGCAGGGCCGGGAGGGCGTCGTCCGGACCGCGCACCGGCGCTCCCAGGCCCCGCAGGACCGCCAGCAGGGTCTCCGCGCCGGCCCGCCGCAGGCAACCCTCATAGTCCCGGTATTCGACTTCCACTCCGTATAACCGGGCCAGGCGGTGCAGATGGTCCATCTCTCCCTCGGACATGTTTGTAGCTGCCAGCCCTCTCCCTATTCAGCGCTGTTTTCGTCATTGATATTTCGCCGCCCGCGAGCGGTTCCTCCTCCCGGCGGACAAAAAATACTGTCCCCGCCGGGACATCGGCCTGATTACCGCAGTTTTCCCGCGGCGCCGTCAATTTACCCTCTGCTATCTTATGTTGGAGGCAGACCCGGGAGGCAGTCTTCCGGAGGGAATGGCAAAAACCGGGCCTCAAGCGGGAAGGCCCGCCGTCACACCTTCCGGGAAGAAGGTGGGGGCGGCGGACCGCTCTGTGGCGAAGAGGTGGTTGCCGATCCTGGTAATGACCGGCAGGGTGCGGATCCAGGGATCCTGCGCCTGGACCGGGTTGTAGAAGTAGAGAGCGCCGTGCGACGGGTCCCGGCCGTTGAGCGCCGAGATCGCCGCCCGGATTGCGGAGGCGTCCGGTGTCAGGTCGATGGCGCCGTCGGCTACCGGCTGAAACTGGTAGGAACCGCCGCTGTGCTGCATTATTACAGCCCGGATGCTTTTCGGGAACAGCGGGCTGGCCATGCGGTTGATGATAACGGCGCCGACGGCCACCTGCCCCGAAAAAGGCTCTCCCCGCGCCTCGGCGTAAATGAGGCGCGCCAGGAGCATCAGATCCGACCGGCCCACCTCCCCCCTGGAGACAAACGCCGGAACCGGCTCGAAGTGCCCGGGGACGAGCAGCAGGTCGCCGGGATGGATCAGGTCGCTGTCCAGCCTGTTGGCCGCTATGAGCTTGTCTAGGTCCACCCCGTAGGCTTGCGCGATCCCGGAGAGGGTATCGCCTGGTTGTACCGTGTAGGTAAGCTGCACCTCCCCGCCGGCCAGGGAAACTTCCGTCGCCGCCCGCGCGGGCACGGCCTGACCGAGAAAAAGGACCAGAACTCCCAGCCAGACTAAGCCCTTGTAATTTTCCATCACGGCCTCCTTTTGCCGGAAAGTATTTTGCACGGTAATATTATGTCCCTATACATGCAAAACATTCCATTTGAGGCTGGCCGCGCCTTTTGATGGTTTGAAACAATCCGGTTCACACGTAGCGGGAGAAGTTTCCGACCACAAAACAGATCGCAGGAATAAGGGGGTTTCGGGCAGAAGGAACGGACCATGAGCAGGAAAAACCCGCATGATCGCTGGAGAGCTTCCGATCTTGCGCAAGTTCGCCTTTGGCAGCCATTGATCGAAGAATTTGTGCTCTAGGCCGTACGGCGCAGGATGGCGGCCAGGTCCTCGTCGGCCGTGGTGATGGGCATGATGTTGAAATTCTTGACCAGGACGTCGAGCACACCCGGCGATATGAAGGCCGGGAGGCTTGGCCCCAGGCGGATATCCCTGATACCCAGGTGCAGGAGGCTCAGCAGTTGTTTTTTTCTTAATAAAGGTTGACAAGTAACTCCAAAACTAGTATCATAAAAGCATCATTGACCATTGCCCAGGTTGGGCTTGCCCCCAGGGATGAATGGCCCAATCTTTTTAATCTATTCTAACAAAGAAAACTATTGACAAAAGAGCATCAATGAGGTATAAAAAGTGGCAATATATGGTAATAAAGGGAAAGATTTGTTGAGCTACGAAGAATGAATGAAATGACTATCTGCTTGGTTCAGGAAGCGGCAAGCCACGACCGGCGCCAGTTCATGCCACTCATCCAAAGTCCGTTTACGCTGGCCCGTGAAGGCATGTCTCATTTTTGCCCGAAAATTAGTTGACAGACCTCCGGGCCTAAGAACGCGACTTCGACCCGCAGGGTCTCTGCCTCTTGAGCCGTGGTTACCGGCGCACTTATCTCGCGGGAGTCCTGGCGATGGTTGTTATTGGTATAGCCAAGAGTCTTGGCAAGCCGCTGGCCGTTGAGAATCTGGATTTCGGCAAGGGCCGGATGGATACAAACAAACGCTTCAACCGCATGGCGTCCAATTTCCCTTACCAGAAGATACTGGATGCGGTTGCCCGCAGGGCCTTTAAGGAAGGCGTAGGGCTTAAGTCTGTATGGTCCGCCCACACTTCGACCATCGGCCGATGGAAGTACATGAACAAATACGGCATTTCGGTGCATCATGCCGCGGCGCTGGTGATCGCACGGCGGGCCATGGGTTTCCGGGAGATTATCACCAAGGAGTTAAAAAAGAAGGTGGCGGTTCTTAAAGAGAACCTTGCTCAAAAGGTTTACTCCCAACCTGGGGAAGGAAAAGGGATGACCCGAAAGGCAAGACTCCGCTTCAAGCGTCTGGACGGAAAGATTGGTTGGCATAACGGTCTAAAACCATTTAAGCAGACCCAATTCTATTCGGTCTGGCACGACTTGAAGTTGGCAGCCTTCGCTCAGTAGGCGACCCCGTTAGCCGGAGTTCGGAGAAACCGGTAGGCTGTATCCAACAGATTGCGGGAGGCGGGGTT
>JAJYZD010000149.1 GCA_021800315.1 Bacillota bacterium
GAAATTTACGATCTTTCAGTAAAAAACGCGGGGGCCAAAATTGGTTAGCGTCTTCTCCAGCGGCGGAACGCGGCGGATAGACCGGCCAAAATGCGGGCCGGGGTCGGTCAAACGAGGCGCCAGCCGGGGGGTGCATGAAGCTCGATCCACCGCCCGGCGCTGAAGCACGCAGCAGGCGGATCGCTGTAGCTTACATTAATTAGAAAGGTAAGCCATTCTAGGTAAAATGTAGCTGTTGAGGTCGGAAGAATCTACTTCCAGGGTGTTAGTACTTAGATTGATACTGTTGCCGATGATAGCGCCGTCGGCTATATGGATATTATTCGCACTAATATTGATTGCCCCATTCGGGGCGTATAGCACACCGTTCCCCGTCAAGTTATTGGTTGAGATGTTGATATTCTGTTGTGAGTAATAACCAATGTAGCCCGCGCCGAAGGAAGCGTTGTTGGTGCTGATACTGATGTCACCAGTTGCGAAAATTGACCCATTTCCTTTGATGTTATTGGTAGATATGTTTACATTGCCATAGACATAAATCGTCCCGTTAATGGTGGAATTATTGTCATCTATATTATAATCGCCGTTATAAACTTGACCGGCCTCCTGCGCCTGTGCCAGTAGTTGGCTTGAGAAATCAGGCATGCTTATCACAGGTGCGTTGGGCACAGGAGTTGTTTGAAAATTAATGTCGCTAAGGTTTATTGTGCCACTGGCCTCGGTCGTTGTTTGAATGTATCCATTATTGGTGCTAATGTTGACATTGCTGTTGCTATGAGCATTTCCGTTAACATTTATCTTATTTTGACTGAGATTTAGGTCTTCGTTGGAGAATAACGCATAATTGAACACTTGTGGTGCATTAAGTCTGGCCGTGGCCGACCGCTTCACGGTAACCGTGGTGAATCCCAGTACCGGCGCGAAATAGAAGGGATTGGGCTCGGCCAGGGCAACCGTCACCGTCTGGTTGTCCGGGTCGTTGTTGATTGAAGCCACCGCCGACAGGGGTATGCCGTTGGCCTGCAGGTAAGCGTCAACCGCGGCGGTTACGTCCCCGTTTTGGGCCAGGGCCGTAACCCCGGCCAGGGCGGCCGCATCGGCCGCTCCCTGCAGTTTCACTCCCCGCGCCACCTCGGCGCCGATATCGACGCCCACCGCGGCCAAACCGAAAACCACTACCATCAGGAGGGCGACGATGACGACGGCTTGTCCGCTTTCCCCTTTAGTCATGATCCGGGCACCTGCTCCACTACCATAGTCGTATTGCCGCTGATCGTAAGCCGGGAAGTTCCCAAAAAGGCCGCAATCACCGGCGTCAGCACCACGTAGGGCTTGGAGGCGGTAACCGTTACCTGGGCGCCCACCGTGTCACCCGGGTTATAGCTCAGGTTCACCGTTAGGCCGGGATAGTCGGCCTCCACGGTACTCTCTACGGCGGCGCCCGCGGTGCCCAGGGAGGCCAGCCGCGCCCCGGTCGCGCTGGCCTCCTCCACCTGGCTCCGGGTCAGGAATATCAGGCCGAAATCCACCGTGCCGAACACCAGCAGCAGCAGGATCGGCAGAATCAGGGCCATTTCCAACGCGGCCTGGCCCCGCGGGCAGGAGAAGATGCGCACCATGTTCACCAGCTTTGTCCGGCCGAATATGTACCAGGCTCGCGGCGCGAGCCTGGGCGGGTTACTGCGCCACCGTGTTGGAAATGCTGCCGAAAAGGGAAGCTATGTGGCCGCCGAGTACGTATATCGCGCCGATGACCACCGCGGCGATCAGGGCCAGGATGAGACCGTATTCGACCATCGTCTGCCCCTTTTCGGAAGCGAGGCGGCTCTTCCAGGTGGTAATCCCGACCATCAGCCTCAGGGAAAGTTCGTTTGCACGCGCCAACATTTTTGTCACCCCCTTTCCAATGATAGATCTCCCAACCGTCCTTACTGCGGGATGGTTACGGCCATATGCTTAAAGGGCCGGCGGGCACCGTCTCCCGGAAGGGTCAGCCCCGCCGCCGGGACGCTGAAGGCGATGATCGGGGCGGATTCCACCACGGTCCGGGCCCGTCAACCGTCAGGGTTCTGCGCCCAATCGCGGCGCGTAACACGGGCTGTAACCCGCGATAGAAGCCGTCCAGGCGTTTCACCACCCCCGTCGGGTAGACCGGAGAGCCTGCCCCTGGCGACGCGGTAGACGATCCCCGCCGTGACCAGGGCGCAGGCCTTGAGGAAGGCCAGTTCCACGAGCGGGTTGACGCGGAAGATCTCCAGTGCCAGATATAAACCCCCGGTAATCCCGAAGAAATAGGCGGGCAGGATGAATTCCCGCCGGCCCCTCACCTTCCAGAGGTAGAAGGCGAAGGCGAAGGGGTAGACCTCGTACCGCATCTGCGACTGGGTCGGCCAGAACAGGAAACCGACCGCCATGGCGTAGCCGAAAGCGAGCCAGTCGCCCCCGGTCCGGTACCGCCGGAACATGAAAACCGCCCACAGCGCGCTCAAGAGGTAGCCGGCGTAGCGGATGTAGACGGTGTCGCGCTGGGCCAGGCTGGCGGCGAACAGGGACCACAGGTTGGGTCCGTTCATGGTCAGGTACTGGTAGAGACCTACATTGTTCAGGTAGGAGACCTTGAGGATCAGGGTCAGGTTACCCGCCAGCGGGGCGAGCACGGCGGTGAAGGCCGCAAGCAGGGAGTAGGCGTACCTTCTTTCCCGCAGGGCCAGGGCGGCGAACACGGGGAGGAAGACGACCGCCTCTTCCTTGAGCGTCAGGGCCAGCCCAGCGAGGATTCCCGCCGGGATGGGGCGGTCGGCTTCGACCAGCAGGACCGAGGCGATGACCATGAAGATCAGGAGGTAGTCGATCTGGCCCACTATGACCAGATCGAAGAAGGTTATGGGCATGGCCAGGAAGACCACGACGTCGAACAGTTTCACCTTGCGGTAAAAGAGCAGCAAAATAACCATGGACAGGAGAAAGCCGAGGGGAATGGCGGGCAACGGCACGTACTTCAACAGGTAGAGGTACAGCGGCGGATAGTTGATCGGACGCAGGCGGGGATAGACGGCGATCAGGTTGGCGCGCGCGTAGGCGCGGATCAGACCCAGGTGAGTTACCTGGTGCTGCCAGACCGTAAACCAGGTCGCGTCGTTCTCGATCCTGGTCCCGCTCACCGTCTGGGTCAAATAGACGATGATGCCCGCAACCAGAACGAACAGAACCAGGGTGCTCCTATTGCCGGTCCAAAACCCGGGCGCTTTCACGCAAAGCCACCTCCCCGTCAACCCCGGGCGGTACTTCCAGCACCGCCACCGCTCCCCGCACCGGACACGTCAGCTTCCAGGGCGTAAGCCTCACCTGCCGGACGATACCGCCCCGTTGATCCAGGTAGTACACATCAATCGGATAACTCATGAACCAGGTGTGAATCCAGTTGCAGCGCGGTAACAGCAGGGCCTGGGCGCCGTCGGCGCCGATCAGGCCGCGCAGGCGGGAGGCCGTAGTCCCGGCCACCTTGAGCATCAGAGGATCCCCGCCTTCAGGACCATGATGACGGCCGGTCCCAGAATCACGGTGAACAGCGCCGGCAGGATCAAAAAGATCAGGGGGATCAGCATCTTCACCGGCATTTTCTGCGCCGCCTCCTCCGCCCGCTGGCGCTTTTCCAGCCTCAACTGGCCGCTCTGCACCCTGAGGATGCCGGCCAGGCTCATGCCGAACCGCTCGGCCTGGACGATGGCGATCAGGAGGTTCCGCAAGCTCTTAATCTCCTTGTTCCGTCCGACGATGTTCATCAGGGCGGCGCGGCGGGGCAGACCAAACCTCATTTCCCGCAGCGCTACGGCGAATTCCCGGGCGAGCGGGCCGGCGAAGCGGTCGACGGCGGTGGTCAGGGCGGCGTCGAAGCCTTGCCCCGACTCCACCGCCAGCGTCACGATATCCATAAAGTTGGGCAGTTGCCTTTCCATTTCGGTCCTGCGACGCGTGACCTGCCGGGACAGGAGGAACGAAGGCAGAACATTGAACAGCAGGAACGCCACTATGGCCATGAAGGCGGCCGGTACCGGGCCGCTGGCGAGGTAGAAAAGGTACCCGGTCACGGAGGCGCCGCCGATGCTGATAATCAGTTTCACGCCGGTCAGTTCCGCCGCCGTCATGTCCCAGGGGTTGCCGGCCGCGTCCAGCCGGTCCTGCAGGGTGACCAGGGCGCGTCTACGGGCCAGGAGGCCTGCGAAGCCGAGCAGGGTGCGGGAAAAACGCTTGAAAAAGGGCACGCCCCTGGCATCAAAGGCCTTGGGCAGGAAGCCGAACAGCACCCTGGTCATGAGCCGGTCGTGTCCGGCCCGGAATTCGGCCAGGAAGAAGCCGGTGATAAACAGCGCGGTCAGCCAGATAAAGGTGACGGTCAGCCATCGGCTTAAGAAAACGTGGACCATGTACACTCACGCCTTTACTTCGAGAATGGAGCGGATCACGAGGATGCCGAAAGTCATCATGAGGGCGCTGGCGGCGAGCATGAGCAGACCCGCCTTGTTCGTGAACAACTCTTCGATATAGGGAGGGTCCACCAAAAAGATGATCAGTCCGATCGCAAGGGGCAGAACCGAGATGATCGCCCCGGACAGGCGGCCCTGGGCCGTAAGGGTTTTGATATTTCTTTTCAGCTTGATCCGTTCGATAACGGTGGCCTGGATCAACTCGAGAATCTCCGAGATGTTGCCGCCCACCTGGCGGTTGATGCCGATGGCGGTGCACATTAGCTCCATATCGGCGTTGTTCGCCTGGCGGGCCATGTTCTCCAGGCCTTCCTCCATGGTCACCCCCATGGACATATCGTTCATAAAGTTGGCGAAGACGGTCTTGATGGGATCGTCCATTTCCTCCACCACCATTTTCATCGCCTGGGGCAGGGAATAGCCGGCCTTGACCGAACCGGTCATGATCGACAACGCTTCGATCAACTGTTCGTCGAACAACGCCTGGCGGGCCCGTTTCTTCACCTCCACCAGGACGTTGAGGGAAAAAGCCGCCAGGAGCCCCGCAACCAGGGCGAACCAGAAGTTGAAGAGCGACACCAGGCCGGCGACCGCGATCGCGACCACGATCTGGGTGGCCAGGAACTCGGCCGGGTACAACTGGATTTCGGCCTGTCTCAGACTGGCCTCCTGGCGGGCCAGGTACCCGCCGGGCAGGAACCGCCCCAGGTTCCGGAAGACGGAATTCCTGACCGCCTCGTTCGTTTCCCCGCCTTCGCGAAAGGCGTATCCCGCCAGTTTCTCCTTGAGGCTCGGCCTCGCCCCCAACGGACCGGCGCCGAGCAAGAAGAACAGGACGGCGAGGTAGACAGCTGCTGCGATCCAGACCGCGGGCATAAAACCACCCTCTATGTCAGCAGGCTTTCCGGAATTACCAGGCCTCTTGCGGCGAGCTTCCCGGCGAAGCGGGGACGGATGCCGGACTTGACAAACTGTCCCGTGGTACGGCCGGCGCTGTTTACCCCGCTCTCCTGGAAGGTGTAGATGTCCTGGGTTTGAATGACGTCGCCCTCCATGCCGAGAACTTCGCAGATGTGCGTGATCCGCCTGCTCCCATCCCGGAAGCGGGCCTGGTGCACGATGAGCTCGATGGCGGACGAGATCTGTTCCCGGATGGCCCGCAGCGGCAGGTCCATGCCGGCCATCAGGACCATGGTTTCCAGCCGGGACAGCATGTCCCGCGGGGAATTGGCGTGGCCGGTGGTGATCGAGCCGTCGTGCCCGGTATTCATGGCCTGGAGCATGTCCAGGGCCTCACCCGACCTGACCTCGCCCACAATGATCCGGTCGGGACGCATACGCAGGGAGTTGCGGACCAGGTCGCGGATGGTTACCGTTCCTTTGCCTTCGATGTTGGGCGGCCGGGTTTCCAGGCGTACCACGTGGGGCTGGCGCAGCTGGAGTTCGGCGGCGTCCTCGATGGTGATGATGCGCTCGTTCACCGGAATGTAGGACGAGAGCACGCCCAAAGTGCTGGTTTTACCGCTGGAGGTGCCTCCGGCGATGATGATGTTGATCCGGCCGAGCACGCACAGTTCGAGAAAACGCATCATGTCCGCGGTCAAGGTACCGAACCTGATCAGGTCCTGCATGGTGAAAGGGTCGGCGGCGAACTTCCTGATCGTCAGGCAGGGCCCGTTTAGCGCCAGGGGGGGGATGACGGCGTTGACCCGGGAGCCGTCGGGGAGCCGGGCGTCCACCATGGGTTGGGACTCGTCGATCCGCCGCCCCAGGGCGCTCACAATCTTCTCGATCACCTTGAACACGTGGTCGGCGTCCCTAAACCGCACCGGAACCCTTTCCAGCTTTCCTTTGCGTTCGGCGTAAACGTCGTTCGGCCCGTTGACCATAACCTCGGAGACCGTATCGTCGCTCATGACGGGGGTTATGGGACCCAGGCCGGTGATTTCGTAGATGGTGAAGGCCACCACCTGCGCCTGGTCGGACCGGCTCATGGGGTAGTTTTCGCTCCTGGCCAGTTCGTCGGCCACCGCCGCCGCCAGTTCGGCGATCTGCTCCTCGTTGGGCCGCGCGGCCTTGCCCAGGCGGCGGACCACTTCCATGTGCACCCGGCCGGTAAAATCCAGGAGGCGCCCGTCATCCTTGATCCGCTCGTCGGCAATGAGGGTGTGAGTCTCGCCGGCGGGACCGCCTCGCTGTTTGTTGAGCATTTCGGCAAGCTTCATGGTTCATCCCCCAGATCGGATACTCCCGGCTTGCAGCCGGAAAGGCGTTTTGCGTCCGGCTTGCTTGGTCTTGCCGGGCGGGGGATCGACTATGGCGAAGACCGCCCGGGCGATGTCGCTCTTGGGATATTTCAGCACCAGGGGTTCCCCCGTGTTGATGGATGCGACCGTCAACCGTCCGTCGCTGGGTATGAAGTGCGAAATCTTCAGTTCCAGGGCCTCCTCGATTTCGTTGTCCTTCACCCCGATCGAACCGACGTTGGATCGGTTCAAAACAAGGCGGACCTTGCCCAAAAAGCGCAGTTCGCGCAGGATGTTGATCGCCTTCCTGGCGTTGTTGACGGCCAGGATGTCGGTGGAGACCACCAGAAGGATCCCGGTGCTCTGCTCCAGGGCCACCATGGCCACTTCCGTAATCTTGCTGGGCACGTCGATGACTACGTGCTCGTAGAGGCTGTTGGCGAATTTGAGAATGGTCCGGGCCTCGTCCCCGTCGACCAGGTCGCCCTGTTCGGGGGAAAAAGGCGCCGCCAAAAAGTCCAGCCCGGATTTGTGCGTCATTACGTATTGACGGAATACATCCTCGTCCTTGACTTCTTCCTGCACCCACTCGGCTATGGTGCGATTGGGCGGCAGCTGCAGGATAAGGGCGCCGGATCCGTAATGGACGTCGTAGTCCAGGAGCAGGGTCTTGCCCTTGCGCCGCAGGGAGTAGGCCAGGGCGAGGTTGGCGGCCAAAAGGGAAACCCCCGTTCCGCCCTTGGGCGAGTACACCGCCACTATCTCCGCCGGCAGCTTTCCGGCCTGTTTTTCCTCCGGGTGCGGCGTGCGGTCGAAGGCCCGCCGGATGGCCGCCAGCAGTTCGTTGGCGTCGTACGGTTTGAACAATACCTCCTTGGCGCCGGCGGCCAGGCATTGCTGCATCTTCTCCACGGTCGGCTGCATGGTGCAGAGGATAACGGCCAGGTCGTTGTATTTTTTCGTCAGCACGTCGCAGGCCTGGATGCCGTCGAGGATGGGCATCTCGATATCCATGACGACCACGTCCGGACGGACGTCGGCCGTCCTTTGGATGCAGTCCTCGCCGTTGACGGCTTCACCTACGACGATCATGTTCTTTTCCTGGACGAGGGTCTTCCTGATGCCCCGGCGGGTTTCCTCGTTGTCGTCGACGATGAGTATGCTAATCACTGCCAATCCCCCTCAGAAGGACTGTTAGCGTGCCTTTCGTTTCCGCGCCCGCCACGGTCAGGGCCGCTCCTTGCGACACTTCCAGCGTCAGGGTGGAGGCCGTCTTGTTCAGGACCAGCACGTCGGCGGCCACGTCGGTGGCTCCCGCTGGTCCGCCCGCCAAGACCAGGTCGACCCGGTCGCCGGGTTGGACCGCCCCGTTGACTCCCGTGACCTGGTTGACGGGTATGGCCATTGCGAACATACCGGCGGGGACCCGGGCCGACAGGCCCGAAGACGCAGTATTGAGCGCCAGCATGTTGTTGATGATTACCTCCCCGGGAGTAACACCCACCATGGTCACCTTGCCGACCGGGTAGGGCGATGCGCCGGGGTAGGACGGCATGGCGAACTTGAGCGGCTCCACTTCGTCGGGGTTGATCTGGGTGCGCGCGTCTATGGCCGTCTTGGCCACCCAGACGGTGACCGATCCGGTGTTCGCCTTGTAGGTCAGCACCTGGTAACTGCCTAAAGCCGCCAGCGCGGCGAACAGCAGGGCCAGGACGATGTAGATGTAGCGTTTGGCGCTCCGGTCTGCCAAATCCGTTTCCCCCCGAAATCCGCTTTTGGGTATCAGCGCATCGTGATGGCCCGCCGGAGGAACCGCCCGGCAACACCGTTGGCCGGAAAACGGCCCCGCTGCTTATATGTCGTCATTTTCGGCGCGGTGAGGAGTAGGACTGGAGGGCACAGTTTATAGGACTAGGGTACCAGAAGACATACAGGGATGATGGCGGCCACAGGCTGGCCACGAGTTTTCCGGCGTCCGTGGCTTTTTTGGCATTCAAATCAAGTCAAAATATTTTTTCCTAAAATACCCTGCCTGCCTTTGACATATTGTTTACGCCGGGTGTATAATATCATATGAATAGTCGGTCAGTGCTTTCAATTGCAACGCGCATGGTGGTAAGAGTCGGCGCCAATTCCCTGAGTCCGGGATAGATATTTTTCCTGAAAAACTTAATGTATTGGTGAGGGCGGCTAAAGATCAGGTCTACTATCCTTCCCGTCCGCCATCTGAAGGTCGACACCATTCTAGGATCGTCGATAGGTGAACTGGTCTGCGGAGTGCAGTCGGTCCAAACCGGTAAAGGCTAAGAAAGGAGGTGTTAGCCATGCAGACCACTTATCGGACGGTGATCAGCACGGAGTGCCGGACAGCATATGAATATTTCGATGAAATGGGCCGGTTATTCGGGACGTTGGAGCGGCGTTTGTTCGTTGACTGGCACGTGCTTGGCCGTAGCCGGTCGGAAC
>JAJYZD010000150.1 GCA_021800315.1 Bacillota bacterium
GGTATTACCTGCACTGAAGGAGCGAAAGGCTTTGGCGGTGGAAAAGCGGCCCGACGCGCTCTCCGTGGCCTGGAACCTCTTTGCCGGCCTCGACCCGGCTGCGTACCCGTCCTACGGGTGCTCCTGGGACGAAGAAAAAGGGGAGTTGGGCATAACCTACCTGGGCCGGTGCTACCGGGTCGGCATAACCAGCGGGGTATTGGACGCCCATGGACGTCCGGCCCCCTTCAATGCGGCCACCCTGATCCTGCAGTACCTGATCGGTGCCAGCGGCCTGCCACCCCGCGGACGCTGGCTGGCCTTCCTGGAACTGCCCGAAGGGGTCCTCCACCACGTTCCCTTCGTGGAGCAGGTGGAAAAGCCCCTGGCCCGCGCTATCGCCGGCCGGGCCGAGGCTTTTGACCAGGCGGGCCGTCTCCTGGGCGGAAAACCCCTGGACCTCGCCGACCGTTCCTTCGCGGTCGAGGCCCTGCCCCGCCTTCCCCTGGCGGTGCTGCTCTGGGAGCAGGACGAGGAATTCCCCGCCCGCGCCACCATTCTGTTCGACGCGGTCGCGCCATCGAGCCTGCCCACCGCCTCCCTCTGGGTGCTGGGACAGGAACTGGCCAACGGGCTTATTGAGGCGGCTGATGCCGGGTGATTTAATTTAAGGGGGAGTTTTTGTGGCCAAGGTTTACTTCGCCGATCTGAAGGCGAACCAGGAGAGCCTCCTGCGCAAGGTCGACCGGCTGTGCACGGCCTGCGGTATGGACCAATTCATCAACA
Organism: Bacillota bacterium; assembly: GCA_021800315.1. Classification (GTDB taxonomy): domain Bacteria; phylum Bacillota; class Desulfotomaculia; order Desulfotomaculales; family JAJYZD01; genus JAJYZD01. Next base: position 766 of record JAJYZD010000150.1, read on the forward strand.
AGGGAGACCTCGTGGCGATCAAGATGCATTTCGGCGAGCCGGGTAACACGGGCTACGTGCGGGCCCAGTACGTCCGGCGGTTGGTAGACAAGCTGACCAAACTGGGCGCCAGGCCCTTTCTTACCGACGCCAACACCCTGTACGTGGGGCGCCGCTCCAACGCGGTCGACCACCTCCGGTCGGCGGTCCTTAACGGCTTCGATTTCGCGGTGGCCGGCGCCCCGGTCATCATCGCCGACGGCCTGACCGGAAAAGACTACGTCAATGTTCCTATTGAAGGCAAGCATTTCCGCGAGGTCAAGATCGGCAGCGCCGTGGCCCACGCCGACGCCCTCGTGGCGGTGACCCACTTCAAGGGTCACGAGGCGACCGGCTTCGGCGGGGTCCTGAAAAACCTGGGCATGGGCAGCGGGTCGCGCGCCGGCAAACAAATGATGCATTCGGACGTATTGCCCGTGGTGGACGAAGAAAAGTGTACCGGCTGCGGCCGGTGCAACCGTTGGTGTCCCACCGGCGCGGCTGCGCTTGTCGGCAAAAAGACCCGGATCGACCAGGACAAGTGCATCGGCTGCGGCGAGTGCACGGTAACCTGCGGGGAGCAGGCCATTGCCGTCAACTGGAAGACCGAACCGGACATCATCCAGGAAAAGATCGTCGAATACGTGATGGGTGTGCTGACCAACAAGACCGGCAAGGCCGCCTTCCTTACCTTCGTCACCAATGTTACCCCCGACTGCGACTGCTGGCACTGGAGCGACGCGCCCATCGTCCGCAACATCGGCATCCTGGCCTCCGTAGACCCGGTGGCCCTCGACCAGGCCGCCGTCGATCTGGTCAACAAGGAAGCCGCCCTGCCGGACGGGCGTCTCGCCGGCCTGAGTGCCGGCTCGGACAAGTTCCGGACCCTCTACCCCGGGGTTGACTGGCAGCGCCAGTTGGCCTACGCCCAGGCCATGGGCCTGGGTACGCGGGATTATGAACTGGTGAGGATATAGCGGGGAGATGGCGGTATTGCCGGAAAACACCTTGCCGGACGGGCCGGTCCGCGGGGAATTGTTGCCCTTTGCGCGCCCCTCTCTCGACGGGCGGGACGCCATGCTGGTTGCCCAGGCCCTACAGGGGGATCTGGAAGTCCAGCCCTGGCTGGACCGGTTTGAGAGCCGGCTGGCCGTGTACACCGGCCGGCGGCACGCGGTGGCGGTGGCCAGCGGCACCGCCGCCCTGCACCTGGCCCTGGCCGTGGCCGGCATCGGGCCCAAGGAGGAAGTGGTGCTCTCTCCCCTGGCTCCGCCGGCGGCCGCCAACGCCGTCCTTTATCTGGGTGCCATACCGATCTTCGCCGACGTGGACCCCCGGACCCTCACCCTGGACCCCGCCTCGGTCGAACGGGTCCTGACCGAACGCAGCCGCGCGGTCGTCCCTTTCCACTACGGGGGGCGCCCCTGTGATCTGGATGCCTTCCGGGAACTGGCCAAAGCACGTAACCTGACCCTGATCGAGGATGCCACCCAGGCCCTGGGCGCCGTATATCACGGCCGGCCGGCCGGCTCCTTCGGGGAAGTATCCTGCCTCGGTTTCCATCACCGCCAGGGGGTCTGTACCGGGGAAGGCGGGGCCGTTACCACCGACCGGGACGAACTGGCGCAGTGGCTGCGCCTTTTCCGCAACCTGGGCCTGGTGGACGACCCCGCCGCCCTGGTCGCCGACGAAGGCCCCTGGCACAAGGAAATGCAGGACCTCGGTTTCAGCTACCGCCTGGGACCACTGGAGGCCGCCCTGGGCGCCAGCCAGATGGAGCGCGCCGCGGCTTTTCGCGACCGCCGCGCGACAATAGCCGCCCGTTACGACGAAGCTTTCCGGGACGAGCCGCTTATCCTGCCCGCCCGCGACCCCGGTATCGTGGACGCCCATTACCTCTACCCGGTACGGTTGGTTTCCTCCCGCCTGAAAGCGGGGCGCCGGGAGATCTTCGAGGCCCTCCGGGCCGAGAACATCGCCCCGGACGTGCATTACCTGCCGGTTTTCCGTCATCCCTACCAGCGCTGGATCGGTCACCCGGAGTTCTGCACCCTGGAAGACCCCTTCGTCCACACCGAAGAGGCTTACGCCAACCTGCTCAGCCTGCCGCTCTACCCGGCCATGGAAGACACCGACGTGGAGACGGTAATCCGGGCGGTCAGAAAAGTTCTGCACCATTTTACCGCCGGTTGACAGCCGGACTCTCTCCCAGCGGGAGGTTCTTTCAACCTTGAACGATCCGGACTTCCTGGAGGCACTGAAACGGCACCTTCCCCGGGTACCCGGCATTCACGCCAAGGAAGAGTACTTTAATTCCGTCGTGCTGCTGCCGCTCGTGCGGCTCGACGGTGAATACCACCTTCTTTTCGAAAAACGGTCTCCGGACATCAGACAGGGCGGTGAGGTCTGTTTTCCCGGCGGCGAATATGATCCGGACAAGGATGCCGGCCTGCGTGAAACGGCGCTGCGCGAGACGGTGGAGGAAACCGGCATCTCCCTTGACCGGATCGAGATTATCGGCGTGCTGGATACGATGGTGCACCCCACCGGCATGACCGTGGACGCCTTCGTGGCGGTCGTCCACCTGAGCAGTTTGAAGGAACTCGCACTCAACCCCGCCGAAGTGGAATACGTCTTCACCGTTCCCGTCTCCTGGTTCTTGCACCATCCACCGGAGGTCTACCACGCGGACATGGAACTGCACCCTTCTTGCACCGACGAGGCCACCGGCCGGGAGGTCGTCCTACTGCCCGCCCGGGAGTTGGGCCTGCCGGAGAAGTACACCAAACCATGGGGCGGCCGCCGGTTCCGGATCCTGGTTTATCGCACGCCCCGCGACCTGGTCTGGGGGATTACGGCCCGGCTGGTTTGGGACCTGACGAAAAGAATCCCGGCACACCACTGCCGACCGGCGGCCAAACCGCCGGGGAACGTCTGACATTGCCTTTTTCCGCCGGCCGCGTCTTGACTTTTGCCCCCCGCCTGAGGCATAATGTTAGGGGATCGACCGCCGGGATGTAGCTCAGTTTGGCTAGAGCGCACGGTTCGGGACCGTGAGGTCGCAGGTTCAAGTCCTGTCATCCCGACCAACCAGAGAAAAGAAGCCTTGATTATCGAGGCTTCTAACATTTTCATAACATATGGGTGGGGACGATAGGGTGCCGCAAGGCACCCTTATTATCTGGGAGTTTCCCGGCCTTGTCCGGTCGGTTGTCAGGTCCAAACCGAACTCCGGAAGCCTTGCTATGGGCGGGCTCCGGGGCTTTTCTCTTAGGAAACGGCCCTGACGGGCCGGGGTGCCAGAGGTGGAAAATTGGGCAGAAAAGCCTTTCCACCCAACAGTTGACTAACCACTCGAAATAGTCGGTAAACGTGAAAAGTCGGTTGGGTGCTGAAGGCTTGAAGTAACCAGGTTTGCGGCCCTAGTAAATAATGGTGATGGCCTCATGATGGCTTGAGCCCTTGGAAAATTAGCAATGTGTTGGAACGTTGTGCTGAATACCATTATCTGGTCAGGTTTTTGCCCGGTCATCTCCGCATACATCACATACCGCACGGTGTCCAGCGGCGCCGGGCTGAGGGATGATATGGGCACCTTCCCCGCGCCGACGAGTTGCGGACGGCTCACCTTGGGCTTCGCCGGCACTTTTCCGAAAACCGCCGCATAACGTACTACCGTTCCTAAGGACAAGCATGTACAATACTGCGTTTTACTGTTAGTGAAGCCTCCCCACCCTGAAGGGCGGAGATTCCACCCTCTGCTGTGAGGCACCTCCGCCTTTTTGAAGGGCTGGAGATGAACCTTATGGCTTCATGGTCCTGAAGTTACGCTGCAAGTTTGCTCTACGAGAGAGCAGTTCTTTCGGCATGCGAAACGTTTCGCATAGGACCGGTCTCTTGGGAATCGGTTTTACGTGGCAGCCCTGGTGACCCGCCACAGCCCCATACCGATTGTCAAGGAGTTACTATTATGATATACCTGGGTGATAGTGCTGTCAATAAGGCCCAAGGTATTTTTTTGCAAATATTTTCGCCTTTCATCTCCACCCTATCCTGCAGCTGCCAAACCCTCCGGACCGGTCGCCAAAATCCGGGAGGCTCCCCCGATGAGCCGATCGGCAAAGGCAACGTTGACCGCGGGTGAAGAAAGGCCCGCGGGGGCCGGGCGCGCCTCGACCGGCCTCGCGGGCACCGGGGCGGGGTGACGATCCCCACTCCAAACCAATCCAGTCCGAGGCCTGACCGGCCGGATCCAACGGCGGTGGCCCCGTCTATTGCCGTGGGCTTACCGGCTTAATGACAGTCCCTTTTGTTTACTCTACGGAGTTTCCCCTGTTTTCCCCGCCTCAAGCATAACCTGCCGGGTCTTGCCGTCCCAGTGCACCGTCAACCCGAAGGCTTGGGCCAGGTAGAACACCGGCACACATATATGACCGTTCCGAACGACGGGTGCCACGGGCATCGCGTGGCGCTTGCCGTTCGCCAGGTAGGTCTTGCTGCCGAGTTGAAAGTCGACCTGCCGTTGACCAAAGCTGAAGCTGGCCGTACGGCTCGCCGGCTCCCACTTAATCTTCAGGTCCCATCCGACATTGCCCAGGGCCTGGGCCACCGTGTGCGCGGATACGAAGGTGCGCCCGCGTAATATAAACGGCGCGGGGACGGCGGTGTAGGCCTGCCCGCCGACGGTGTATGCGCCCTTGCCGATGCGTAGCGCGATGATGATGGGATACTTACCGGTGTTTTCCGGCTGCAGGATCACGGCAGCGACCGGCGGGGCGGACCGGCCCTTGGTCACGACCTCGCCCTGGGAGCCGCGGGATAGCGGGTACGACCACACGCCGTCATCCGTACCCGCGTAAAGGGCGCCGTCGAGGGGGACCAGGGCGCGGACCGTTCCGTCGCCGGGAAGGCTGCCCAACTGCGACCAGGAAGATCCGTTCCATGTCCACACGCCGTCACTCGTGCCGGCGTAAAGGTTGCCGTTGAAACTGGCAAGACCGGTGATATTTGACGCCGGACCCGGAGGGGTTTGGCCGTCACCGGGTAGTTTGCCCAACTGGGTCCAGGAAGATCCGTCCAGGTACCAGACGCCGCGGTGGGTGGCGGCGTACAGCGTTCCGTTGAACGGCAGGATGGCAACGACCATCGCCGCGTACCCCGAGAGTCCGCTACCGACCTGGGTCCAGGACCCCGAGCCCTCGTCCCAGGACCATACGCCGTCGCCGTCCCCTCCCGCGTATAGCGTGGTGCCTACCTGGGCCAGGGCCGTGACCCATGATCCGTCGCCGGGACCGGTCGCCGGGCCCACGAGGGACCAGGAGGAGCCGTTCCAGTACCATACGTTACCGGCGTAAGTTCCCGCGTACAGCCTGTAACCGGCCAAGGGGTTGCCCGCCGACAGCACGCTGCCTATTTGCGCCGATCCATACGCTAAGCCGTTTGCCCCTCCCACCTGGGTCCACGGAGTGCTCAGCACCCATACGCCGTCCTGTGTTCCGGCATACAGGTTTTGTGGCACGGAAGGAGTAGCGAGTACGTTGACTTCTGCGGCCTGTCCCGGGAGGCCCGCGGGACCGCCGACCTGATCCCAGGAGCCGTTATTCAGGCCCCATACGCCGTCCGACGATGTCCCGGCATACAGTTGGTTGCCGAAGTCGACCAGGCTGGTTACCTGGGCCCCCTCGCCCGAAAGTCTTCCCACCTGGGTCCACGCGCCCTCCACGTTGAAGTAGGACGAACCCGACGCCGGACCGTAATGACTGTCGCCCGACCAGGAGACGTGCAGCGTCCAGGTCCCGGCGGTGTCGAAAATCCAGTCGTTCGTAAAGGAGTAGCTCCCGCCCGTAGGCGGGGACCCGCTGCCGATCTGCGAGGTCTTTCCGCCGGGGTCGGTCACGCTCAGGGTGATGCTCCCGTCGCTCACCGGCTGGCTGAAATTCACCGACCAGGTGACCTGCTGCGGGTCCGGACCGGCGGTGAAACTGCCCGGCGCGGTCGAGACGGAAACGCTGAGGTTCTGTTTCTGGCCGGGCGCGGGAAAGGTCCAGGTGCCGTACACGGGCTGCGAGCCCTCAAGACCGTTGTGTACCACGTATTCTCCGGGAAACTCGTCGGGAGCGGTGAAGACGTTGATGTTCCCGCCATCAAGCGCGGTATAGTTGGGATCGTCGGTCTGGAAGTTCGTGATCTGCCCGACGAGAAGGTGGTCAGGCAGGCCTTCCACGGTGACGTTCTGAACATGCGCCAGGTTCACCGTCTGCCCCTGCCATACACCGGTGTACCGATAGACTATCGGCGGATGGATGGTCAGGGCCGGGCTGGCCGCCGGGCTGCCGAGCACGGTCACAAGGAGCAGTGCTGCAAGGGGAGCCAGAAAAAGCCGCCGTTTGCCGAAGCGCATTGCTTTATCTCCTTTCCATCCCCCGGTCGCCCGGGGGTGCGCTGGTCTTGGCTGCTCAAGCCGTTGTCATCTTGAGCTTCCTGCGTCTTCTCAAAACCAGGAAAGCGACGACCGCGGCAACAATAACGACAATAATGACTATGGGTAGAACTTCGTGCGAGGTATTAGGTACGGTTGCCGTCATGCGTAGAACGTTATCCCGCCCGGCAACAAGGTTCCATACCAAAGTCCGCCCGTTATTCAACACCCTGGACGCATTATTCGCCCCCGCCTTAAACGGTAGTGATATAACGTATTGAACCTTCAATTGACTGGATAGCAAACTGCTCAGGCCCTTGGTCAAACTCTGCAAGCCTTGGCTCGTTATAGCATTGCCCGAAGCGCCCTGGCGGTTCGGCCCCTGACTGGTAATACCACTGAGGGGACTCTGGGAACCTTGCATCATGTTCGTCAGATTGATATCTGCACCAAAGTTGTATTGTGTATTAAAAAAGGTTCTTTTTACTACAAAGAGACTGCTGCCTCCATTGATACCTTTAACACTTTGACTGTTTGGACTGTTGAGTAGACTCGGGGTGATCTCACTCAGGGAATTAACATGCCTGGTGGCGATAACACCGGTCATTTGCGCATTATGGAAATAGTGCACCTTGAAACCGTGAGCCTTCGCACCCTGGGCAAAACCGGCGAAAGGACGCTGATTGCCGGACTGTGCCATCGACATAAAGCTATTGTCAATACCAACTCTATAAACCAGGTCAGCACTCCCGTTTTTATGCACATTTACCCTGACTACTGCCTGCGCACACCCGGTCACTAATACCGCCACAAGAACAAGGAACAAACTCAGGGACCGGACCTTCTTTATCATTCTTAAACACCTCCATGAAGTCAACTATCGCTTACTCTTATCTGCCCTCCTCCATTTATTTGCCAACCAAACCCATATTTCCTATCATCCAAGTCCCTGTGACTAAATAATGGCCACTGAACCCAAGCTATGGACGCCTGCACGGGAGAGCCAGGCCAATCCCGCTTGCTGCAACTTCGCTCGATTCTTCGTTCGGTATAACCATATCTTCGGTGCCATATAGACCATAGCTCCATCTCCTGGCCACAAAACGAACACTTCAGCTGATCCTTCCCGGAGCTATTTATCATTCGAGATCTCCACGAACCCTTACGCCTCTTAATGAATCGACGGCGTGGTGGCGTAATGCCAAGTTTGGTAGCATTATGTAAATCTACGGTTTTTAGGCCATACCGTTCTCTCCTCGTTTGTACAGACCATAACGCCTAAACATCCGCAAATGTTTCTTAGGAATGAGCATCATTAGCCTGCCCATGAAGTCAAGCACATCCATTTCTGCTTCGGCCCTCTTCCCGGTGTTATGATCAATATACCGAAACCAGACACTATTACCGTCATAACTTATAATCCGATATTCTGCGAGGCTCTTAACGGGTTTCAACGGGATGGGTCCCCGGGTTGGGACAGCGAACGAGGGTCAACTCCGGAGTCCTTGACCCGTCTGGTTTCTCGTTATCCATAATTCCCCATTTACTGCCGCACAGGGCCACCCCGCTAAAAGGGGATAAGAGCCCCTTTTTTTCTTTTTAATCTAAATCGATTCCTGCCTGGAAGTATTTTCATTCGTGCTTATGAAACAACTCTATCTCATGCTGCAAAAATTGACAAGACCTTTCTTGTATCAATTTATCGATAGAAATTTTCTATTATGCGATGAAATCAAAATTTCCTAGACACCATCCCATGTCCGATAGACACAAACAGCAATGAACATCATTGTATATTGCCGTAATTTCGTTAGTTTGTTGTCATAATTGTTGCCCAAAAGCCACTTTATGGCACAATTCACTTGGGACAAGGTCGCAAGGTCGGTTTTTCCGTTGGCGGTAATACAACCCCGTTAGACAACATCCGGGG
>JAJYZD010000151.1 GCA_021800315.1 Bacillota bacterium
TGCCCGCCGCCACGGTGGGGCAGCCGTACAGCGCGACGATCGCGACCAACAACGAGGGCACCCCGCCCTACACCTTCGCGGTGACCAGCGGTACGCTGCCCGCCGGGCTGACCCTGACCGCCGCCGGGGTCGTGAGCGGCACGCCCGCCACCGCCGGCAGTTACCCGTTTACCATTACGGTAAAAGATGTCAACAACAATACCGCCAGTCAGTCTTACACTCTGACAGTCGGCAGCGTTAGCGTGACACCTCCTGCTGTAACGCCGCCTGCCGTAACTCCACCGACGATTACAAAACCCACTTCCGTAAGCTTCAGTGACATCGCTACCTCGTGGGCCAGGACCTATATTCTCGAACTGGCGAAGGCCGGGGTAATCAACGGTTATCCGGACGGCACCTTCCGGCCGGACAATTACGTCACCCGGGCCGAGTTCGTGAAAATGCTGGTTCTGGCCGCCAAGCTGCCCCTGGTGACCAATACCGGGAACTTGCAAAAGTACGCCGATTTCGCTTCCTTCCAGCCGTGGGAGCTGCCCTACCTGGCCACGGCGGTAAAAGCGGGGATAATCAACGGTTATCCCGATGGTACGCTGCGGCCCGCTTCCGTGGTCGACCGCATCCAGATGGCGGCCATGGTCGGGAGAACGCTTGCCGGGGTTACCGGAGTCACTCTCACTTTCAAGGACGACGCAGCTATCCCCACCTGGGGCAAAGGGCCGTTGTCAGTGGATGTGGCTAAGGGGTTAATCAACGGGTTACCCAACGGCATGTTCGGTCCGGGCCTGCCCGCCACCAGGGCGCAGGCGGCCAAGGTGCTGGCACTGTACATGGGGCTGTAGGTTAACAAGTCCGGCGGTCCGGTCAAGGATCCGGCGGAAGGGTCGTGCAACCGCCTTCCGCCGGGTTACCGGTCCCGCTGTAACCATGGTTTACAGGTCAATATCAACAAGGTTGTCACTGCAGGGAAAGGGGATTCACAGTAAATGGCCGTGGAATTGAAAGACGAGGCCCTGTCCTACCTGGATTCCCATCACGTCGCGACCCTGGCCTCCAGCGGAGAGGAAGGGCCATGGGCCTCAGCCGTCTTCTATATCAATGACCGGTTTACCTTGTCCTTTCTCAGCGATCCCGCCACCCGGCACGGACGCAACCTGACCGCGAACCCGCGGGTGGCCGTGGCGATCCACGAGGACGAGGGAGACTGGCGGGAGGTCAGGGGCATTCAACTGCTGGGAGAGGCGATGCCCGTATCCAATTTGGAGAAGACCAGGCTGATTCCGGCGTTTATCGCCAGATTCCCCTCGGTCGGCCTGATTGTCTCCGATCCCGGGTTTGTACGCGTGCTCGCCCAGTCCCTTCTTTACCGGATCCAGCCGCGCGAGATCTGGTATCTGGACAAAAAGAAAGGGATTTCCGACCGGCGGATGGTGCCCGTCTAGTTCGGGAAACCCGCTTGAGGGGCATCCGCGTCTGTTCCGCATTGCTGTTACCGGTAGCGTTCCCGGCGCCCGCGAGCTTAAAACACGACCGGTCGACTCGGATCGACAAGGCTTTCCAAGGACGACGCCTGATTAGCCGGGAGGTAAAAGAATATGACCAATGACAAGATGTTGGAAATGTACAGGGTGATGTTGCTGACCAGAAGGTTCGAGGAAAAACTCGCCGACTTGTGTCAGATTGAGGGTAAGGTGCCGGGAATGATGATTCTGTGCACCGGTCAGGAGGCTGTGGCCGCAGGCGCGTGCCTGGCACTGGAACAAGGCGATGTCATTATCGCCAATCACCGCAGTCACGGCCACCTCATTGCCAAAGGAGCCGATCCAAAATTGATCATGGCCGAGATTTTCGGTAAACGCACCGGCTATAACAAGGGTAAAAGCGGTACGCTGCACATTGCGGTACCCGAGGTGGATGCTCACTGCACTACAACCATAGTCGGGGGAGGTATCCCTATAGCCGTAGGTACGGCTTTCGCCCATCAATACAATAACAGCCGTAAGGTAACGGTCTGCTTTTTCGGCGACGGCGCCGCAGATGAGGGAAGTTTTCACGAATCGTTGAATCTGGCCGCGCTTTGGAGTTTACCCGTCATATTCGTTTGTGAAAACAATGTTTACGCCGGGGCTCAACGGATGGAGGAGCATACAAGGATAAAGGATATCGCGGTGCGGTCCGTTGCCTACAACGTGCCCGGTGAGACGGTTGACGGGAACGACGCGACCGCCGTTTACGAGGCGGTGGCCAGGGCGCGGGAGCGCTGTCTGAACGGGGAAGGGCCGGTATTGATCGAAGCCAAAACCTACCGTTGGCGGGGGCATGGGGAAATCGACAAGCAGGCGTACCAGCCCAGGGATGAAATCAGTGCCTGGATGCAAAGGTGCCCGGTTAATAAACTGGAACAGGATATATTGCAAATGGGCCTGCTTTCGCAATCGGCTTTTGTGGACATGGAAAGAGACATAGGCAATATCGTTGAACAGGCCGTCCGGTTTGCGGAGGAAAGCCCCTGGCCGGATCCCGGGGAAGCGCTGCAAGACGTCTATGCGTAAAGGGAGGTAACACCATATGCAAAAATTAACAATGGGCGAGGCGGTCCGCGGGGCGCTGGCCGGGGAGATGCGCCGTGACCCGGCGGTCTTTATCGCCGGAGAAGGAGTTGGACAGGGAATCCATGAGTCACCGGTCATGCCCACGTATGGATTGCTGAGGGAATTCGGACCGCGCAGGGTAAAGGATACCCCTGTCTCCGAGGCCGCCATCGCCGGTCTGGCCGTAGGCGCGTCGGCAATGGGCCTGCGTCCGGTAGTGGAAGTGATGTATTCGCCTTTTTTCACCATCGCCTCCGACCAGATTGTTAACCACGCCGCCAAGCTGCGTTATCTTTCCGGCGGAAAGAGCAGGTTTCCGATGGTGGTACGCATCAAGACAGGCGTTCCGGGAGCCGGGTGCCAGCATGCGCATAATTTGGAGGCCTGGGTGGCGCATTGTCCCGGCTTGAAGGTGGTTATGCCGGCTACGCCGGCCGACGCCGGGGGACTCCTGAGAACGGCCGTACGGGACGACAACCCCGTTATTTTCTTCGAGGACATGACCCTTTACTTTATTCCCCAGCCGGTTCCCGATGGCGAATATACCATTCCCATCGGCCTGGCCGACGTTAAGAGACCCGGCAGGGATGTAACCGTCGTGACCTGGTCGAAAATGCTTCTTACGGCTTTGAAAGCAGCCGGGGAATTAAGCCGGGAAGGCGTGGAAACAGAGGTGATCGACGCCCGGACCCTGGTTCCTCTGGACAAGGAGACGATCATAAAATCGGTGGAGAAGACGGGGCGCCTGGTGGTTCTCCACGAGGCCACCCTTACCGGTGGTTTCGGCGGGGAGATCGCGGCGCTGGTCGCCGAGGAGGCTTTCGGCAGCCTCAAAGCGCCGATTAAACGGGTGGCCGCGCCCGACATACCGGTTCCGTTCAGCCCTCCCCTGGAAAAGTTTTTTATTCCGGACGAGGCCCGCTTGACTGCGGCAATAAGGGATCTGATCGACGGTAATCGCTTCGGAGGCAGGTGAGGAGGATGCCGGCGGGGACAAAGGCAGGGGTGGCTCCGTCCTTGCCGCGCCAGCTGACCTGGTGGATCCTGGCGCTTCCGGTGGCCATGCTGTGGGCCCTCGCCGCTCATTCCTTCTATCTCCTGGACTACACCCACGTCCTGGCGGGGGCCATGTGGACGGGGGCCGACCTGTTCCTCGGTTTCATCCTTGCCCCGGTGCTACGCCGCTTGGCGCCGGAACAGCGCAAGACGGTAATTAACTGGCTCGTACCGCGCACGCTGCTTTACATGCCGGTGGTGGCGGCAACCACCGGAACGGCCGGGTGGTATCTGGCCGGGTGGGACGGATTCCTTTCCCCGGCCGGTCCCCGGTACCCTTGGATCGTGGCCGCCCTGGCGATACTGACCGTCCTGACCTTGCAGGGTCTGGGGGTGATGCTTCCCAACAACGTACGTATTTATCTGGAACTGCGGCGTTCGCAAGCGGATCTGGGGAAGATCGTGCGGTTGAACAGAATCAACATGTTCCTGGCCGGGTCTCAAGGCATCCTCCAGGTGGCTGTCATTCTGGTCATGGCCCGCTTAGCGGTGGGCTGAGGATAGCCGGGGCGGCCGGTGTTGATAACAAGGCTTCGCTCGCGGCCGGGGCGGTCGTAAATTCAGGCCCGGGCTGATTCGAAAAGGAGGCGGCGAAATGGCGGCCTGGCAGTCAAAATTTCCGCGCGACGGGGGGAAACCCAAAGGATTGGCACTCCTGCTGGCAATGGTCCTCGTCTCCCTTTCCTTTTTCCTGCTTTTCGGGTCCGCCGGCATGGCCGTGGTCCAAGGGACGCCGTGGCGGGTGCGGGCGGGGGCTTCAAGTGCGGACCAGTCGCTCCAGGGCCTGGGTTTCTATCCGGATGTTATCACCATTGACGCAGGGGATTCGGTCACCTGGACGGTTCAGTCGGGAGAACCGCACATGGTGGACTTCCTTAACGGGACGGCTCCTCCTTCCCTGAGCGACCCGTTGGTTTTCAGCGGGAACGGGACCAACGGTGACAACGAGGGTACTTTCGGCCAGCCTGACTTCTCTCCCATGCTCACCTACGGGCAGAGTTACACCCTCGTCTTTCCGCTGCCCGGCACCTACGCTTACCAGTGCCTGATGCATCCCGGGATGCAGGGGGTGGTGGTTGTGAATCCGGCGGGAACCCCCTATCCCCACGGCCATTCCTATTATGATCAACAGGGCCGGCGGGAGGCCGGCCGGGATCTTGGCGCCGCCGGCCGGGCCATGTCCTCCTACGCTGCGGCGAGCAGTCCCGGCCCGGACGGGACTACCGTCTGGCACGTGGCCAACGGTATCAGTCCGGCCGAGACGGCCGTGTTGCAACTGACCCCGCCGGCGGGGAGTTCCGCAGCCGGAGTATCCGGCACGGCGAGCCTGACCGGGACGTCCCGGGGGTTGTCCGTGAACCTGCGGGTGGGCGGACTGACTCCCGGCACCGGCTACAAGGTGTTCCTGGGTTACGGCCTCTGGAACGGCGGGGCGGTGGACTCCGCCCTGTACCAGGAGGCGACGGCGCTTCCCGGGCTGATCATCGGCTCCGGCGGCGACGGGTCGGTCAGCACCGTGGTCCGGGGCGTCTACGCGGTCCCGGAGACCGGCGCGTTCATGGAAGTGACCGGCACCGGCGGCAACCCGGTGCTGGGGGGCGAGGTCGGTTACGACAACGCCACGGTCATGCGCTACCTGCCGCCGGTGCTGACCATCCGCCAGGGGGACACGGTGGACTGGACCCAGATGGCGCCCCAGGAGATCCACACGGTGACTTTCCTTAACGGCTCAACGGAATCGGCCGTGGGCGTCACTCCGGCCGTCCCCTGGGGTGTTCCGGCGGGAGGCGCCGTCTTCACCCCGCGCCAACCGCTGAACTCGGGCCCCATGTTTCCCGGCCGGAGCTATGAGTTGACCTTCAACGATGCGGGGGTTTTCGCGTACAAATGCACGGTGCACGATTACATGGGACAGGTAGGCGTCGTGATGGTGGGGCCCGCGGGGAGCGCCGTCACGCAGCCGGCGGGCAGCGCGGTGCAAAACATCACCGCCGCTCCTCCCGGCGGCGGCCCCGTCGTTGTGGGCGGCGAGGGGACCGGCGCCCCGTCGACCTCCGTGGCGGTGGCCGGTCTGACTGGGAAGGTGTTCGTCAGCGATTATGCCGTCGACCCTTTGGCCGCTGCGGCGCCCAAGGGCACAGGCGTTTACTTCGACGTGCTGCTGCACAAATTCACTCCGGCAACCGCTCCCTTTCTAACCGTGAGCCAGAGTGCCGTGCGGGGCGATACCCTCGACTGGTGGAACGGGTCGGCGTGGAGGCCTGTTTCGCCTCCGCCCGCCTTCAGCGGCGGTAAGCTGGTGGTCAGCCTGACCGCCGCCAGTTCACCATCCCTGGACCAGTTGAACGGAACCTTCTTCGCGGTGGCCGGCGCGACGGTCCCGTCCGATGTACCGGCGACCTACTGGGCGTACGCGCCGGTCGAAAAGCTGGTCGCCAAGGGGGTCGTCAACGGCTTCCCGGACGGTTTCTTCCGGCCCGGCCAGGCGGTGACCAGGGCGCAGTTCATCAAGATGCTGGTGCTGACCCTGGGTCTTACGCCGAGCCGGGCACCGACCGGATTCAAGGACGTGCCGGCTGACGCCTGGTTTGCGCCCTATGTCTCGGCGGCCGTGGAGGCGGGAATTGTCAATGGTGTCTCACCGGCCTCCTTCGATCCCGCTCAAGCCTTGACCCGGGAACAGATGGCGGTTTTCCTGGCCCGGAGCCTGAGGCTTTCCGGCGCCACGGCGCTCGCTTTTCCCGACCGGGGCCGGATTGATCCGTGGGCCAGGGGCGGCGTGGAGGCGGCGGTAGCCGCCGGCTACATGAAGGGCTTCCCCGACGACACCTTCCATCCCCTGGAGGCAGCCACCCGCGCCCAGGCGGCCGAGGTCCTGGCCGGGAGGGGGTCATAGCCGGGCGGTTCGGCGATAGTCCCGGCCGATCAGCCGTTTTCCCGGGGTTTTTACGGCGGTTGGGGGTCGATAAGACGCGTTGCCCCGGGTTGTCCAGTAAAATATTTCAGGAGGTACACCATGGAAACGAAAAGCACCACCCCGACACCGGAACGCATCATGCAGTTTTTCTTCGGTTTCGCCCCAACGCTCGTGATCCATGCCGCCGTCAGTCAGCATGTTTTCGACATTCTGGACGAAGGACCCCGGACCGTGGAGGATGTGAGTGCTTCCACCGGCGCCTCGGTACGGGGCCTGCGCACGCTGATGAACGCCCTGGTGGGGCTGGAGTTCCTCGTCAAGGACGGCCTGGGCCGTTATTCGCTCACGCCCGAGAGCGCCGAGTTTCTGGTCGCCGGCAGGCCTGGTTTTCATGGAGGGCTTTTCCGCCACGTATGCGGGCAACTATTGCCCAACTGGGTGAAGCTGAACGAGATCGTCCGCACCGGGCGCCCGGAAAGCGTTATGAACCAGGAAGATGGCGGGGGCGCTTTTTTCGAGGAATTTGTCGAGAGCATCTTTCCGATGAGCCGTCCCGCCGCCCAGGTTCTGGCGGATGTAATGGGCCTGACTTGGGCGAAAGAAGAGCCGGTTTCCGTCCTCGACATCGCTGCGGGCTCCGGCGTGTGGGGTATCACGCTGGCCCAAAAATGGCCGCGGATGCGGGTGACGGCAGTCGATTGGGCCAAGGTAATTCCGGTGACGCGCCGGGTGGCGGAGCGCTTTGGCGTGGCGGAGCGCTTCTCCTTCGTGGAAGGAGACATTCTTGAGGCTCAATACGGCCACGGTCATGATATAGCCACCTTGGGCCACATTCTGCACAGCGAGGGCGAGAGACGCGGCCGGGCCTTGATAAGAAAGGTCTATGAATCGCTGGCACCGGAAGGTACGATCGTCATCGCCGATTTCCTGGTTAACGAGGAACGCACCGGTCCGCCTCCATCACTGTTATTTGCGGTCAACATGCTGGTACACACCGATCACGGGGATACGTTCTCGTTCGGCGAAATAAGCGACTGGTTGCGGGAAGCGGGCTTTAAGGATGTCCGTACGGTCGAGGCGCCGGGGCCGTCGCCCCTGATCCTGGCGGCAAAGCCGGAAGAAGGTAGATCCTGACCGGCGGGAACCGGTCCGCGTTGTCCCTCCGGGATTTCACGGCCTGCAAGGGCGGTCAGGGCGGGAACGGGCGGTTGTCTGGTCAACAATCCCGGAAGTCGGAAGCATAAGAGAGCTTTCGAACGGGGCCGGCGCGGGGAACCGGGGCGGCATGGCACGAAGCGCCATCCGCAACCCGTTTTTGGGTCCGCTTCAAATTAAGCGGGAAGGTTAGGGTGGAAAGATGGCTTTCATGTCCGCTGGCCCGGAGGAGGGACCGCCACCGAAGCGGTTGCTTTTGTCCCTGCCGCTGCTTTTGTTCCTGCTGCTGGATTTGGCACTCGGAGTCTGGGAGACTGGTGGCTGGAGGACTTTCGTCACGGTCAACCTTGCCGTTCCCGACCAGGCATCGGCATGGTCGGTTCTGCCGGCGGCCGTGTGCACCTATGTCGGTGCCTTCGGCACCCTCACCGGGATGTTGTGGCCGGTCCTCTTCTGGGGCACGGTGGTATCCACGTTTGTGGTCATCCGGATGTTCAAGGTGCGGGAGGATTTCCTGCGCCGGCGGCTGGCTCTGGCCGTGGTGGGCTACTTCGTCTTCACGGCGGGAATTTCCTATTACGCCCTGAAAGGATGGAACTTTCCGGCGGTTCCCAACCCCGGCGGAACGGGGCAGCCGGCTTGGACCCTCTATACCGGGATATCCGTCCTGGTTTACGTCGTTCTGGCCCTTCTCTTCGGCCGCGTGTCCTACTGCGGGTGGTTTTGTCCGGCGGCGGCCTTTTGGAGCGGCATCGGGCAGGGATTCATCCGTTACAACCTGGATGCCGCAAAGGGCCGGCGGATCAGGCGGGTGACCATGCCTGCGGTCCTCGTCCTGTTCCTGGGTACAACGGTCCTTTCCATCCTGGACACCTTCAAAGTGATCAATTTTACTTTTTTCGGCACCGACCCGGCGGTCTTTTTTTCCGGGCTTTGGTGGATGGTTCTCTGGTTCATCCTGGTCGTTGCCGTCCCTTTCACGGGGGCACGTTTCTTCAGCCGCTTCCTCTGTCCGGTGGGGGCGTTGGCGGGCATCATCGGCCGTTTCGGCCTGGCCCGGCTGGAAGCGGTCGACAAGACGGCTTGCGAGCGCTGTCAGACCCGTGCCTGCGACCTGGCCTGCGAAATGAGCATCATGCCTCACCGGGTCCTGGCGGTCAGGGGGGTCTCGCGTTCCGTGGCCTGCGTCGGTTGCGGCAATTGCCTGGAGGCATGTCCGCAACGGAACTTGCATTACTATCATTTCGGGGCCTGGCTCGCGGAGCGGTTTAGGGGGAACAGGGTAAGGTGGACCCCTTTGTCAAGACAAAATTTTGACCTTTTTTAAGCGTGGAAAATAGAATCATGTATTACTATATTTGTAATTACCGCACATTTGGGTATTTATTAGGATCCCATTAAAGGCTATAT
>JAJYZD010000152.1 GCA_021800315.1 Bacillota bacterium
GGGCGTTTTCCACATAAGCTTGATAGGACGGAGTGTAGGTGTTCATATAGGTACGAAGCTGCGACTTCCATCTAGCAATTAAATCATATACCGCCGCAACGGCTTGCGGCGACAGTGAACTTTTGTTATCATTGAGGTAGGTTGTCATGCCTCTGATAACAGGGGCGTCCTCGGGTTTTGCTATGTCAAGCTCATGCTCGTATCCGACCAGAAAGACAATCTTATCTTTTAGGTCTATTGGTTCAAACACGCTACGGAAATCCGGGATTTCATTGCTCTTGTCCTCTACCTGAACCTGACCAACAGTAACAGCAGCCATGTGCAGAAAAGCGGAAACGAGATGGGCAGGTCTTTCGTTGGCGAACTTTGAGCCACGAACAACCTTGCCGTCTTCGGCGATCACACTGTCTTGCGACTGTTCCATCAACCATTTGTATACCCAGTGATCGACATCCTCGCCATCTCCGGATTGGATCGTCCTGCGTAAAGTCGGCTCACTCGGGGCAATGCCAGCCAGTCAAGGGAGAACAGCACCCATTGGCCTCCAAGGATTGCCACGTGCTTAAGCGATGGTCCAGTAAGCTTTTGGAATCCGAGATAATGATCAGCCATCAACGTGTCCCAGTTCTCCTCCCCGTCTGGGACTACTAACCTCACCAGGAGGGTGTCGAGGCTGACAGCATCCGGCATACCGCCGCCGTCTAGGATTTGGTTTCCTCCCCAGGAACTACCCATCCCTACCAGCATACCACATCCCAGAAATCTCGTCACCACAGGATGTTCCAATTAGGTCGATTCTAGAAGGAAATTTGGTTTGACGCAGCCGTGATCTAAAGACGGCTGATGTTAAGGTCGGTGGGCGTGGTGAGGTTGTTGTCGATGAGTTTCTTCGTACGGGTAATCCCCGGATTTATGCTGCGGGTGATGTCACAAGCGGTCCGCAATTCGTATCTGTCGCGGCCTACGAGGGATGGATCGACGCTGAGAATGCGGTAGGAGGCGCAAACCGTAAGGTTGATCCGGGTGTGGTTCCGGCGGTGGCATTCACAACCCCCTCAATTGCCACGGTTAGTCTGGGGGAGGAACAGGCGAGGGACCGAGGTTATGAAGTCATAACCTCGGTCCTGCCGCTCGAGGCCTTTCCCAGGGCGCTGGCCAACCGTGAGACGGTTGGCTTGTTTAAGCTGGTCGCCGATGCCAAAAGCCGAAAACTCCTTGGAGCGCACGTGGTGGCCGGGACTGCGGGCGAAGTCATCTACGCCGCAACCCTGGCCGTAAAGTTCGGGTTGACCGTTGAGGACTATGGTGGACGTCCAACCCCCCGGCGGGTCGGCGGCGTTGGGCCCAGGTTTTTGCCTGCTGTAACGCGCAATGGCGGTTTTTTTCCCGTCGCCTTTTACAAAATTATATTGACATATTTCATTATTATTGTATAATAGCCTGGAGGTGAGTCGAGTATGCGGCAGAACCCTGAAGAGGCCCTGGCTAACTTTTTCCGTAGTCTGGGAAATCCCGTCCGGATGCGGATCCTGCTCCTTTTGCAGGTGGAGGGAGAACTCAATGTCGGCGAGTTGGTCCACAGGCTGGGACTCACCCAGGGCCACGTCTCCAACCATCTGTGCTGTCTGCGTACCTGCGGGGCGGTTGTCACCCGGCAGGCCAAAAGGTCGGTCTATTACCGGCTGGCGGGTGACGAGATCCGGAACATACTGGATGTTGCCCGTTTGGCGGTCGGGGACCGCGCTGACCAAATTATAGCCTGTCCGGTGCTGAAGAGGGAAATCATGCCTGAGTTGGATAAGAGCTGGGTACCAACAAACGAATCAGCGAAGTGAAGCCGAATCGGGAGATGATGCCTATGGCGGCCCCTGCCGCTACCGGTGGAACCGCCGCGGCTGCCGGGCGGTGAACGGGGCACCGGCCCCGGCGGGCGAACACGGTTATCTTACCGGGGGTTCGAACTGCCGGCGGGAGGCGAAAGAAGAAAAAACGGGTAATCGGAAAGGTGCCCCTTGCCAGGGTGGCTGTTTACATGATAGACGCCGGCGGAAACAAATGGAAGGATGGGAGACCGTAAAGGTGTGCGGCAACAACAATCAGGCTTTGGCGACAGCGATCAAGAAGACGTGGGACTCATGGGAAACACGCCGTCCCCAACGGGAAAGAGAATTATCACGGGTTGGATTTCGGCTTCTCCTCGGGGGGCAACCTGTATCCCTTTCTCTCCTGGCCGATTCGCCAGGCCGGCCCCCTGGTGAAGTTAAGACGGAACTGGTACGCATGGCCGGGGAAGGACGCTGTACGCTTAGTGAGACGGATGACTTGACCGGTATTATGGGGCTGTCTGTCGTACCGGCGCCACATCAACTGAGCCTTGGGGGAAAGCGGTTCTTTACCTGGTGTGCGCTTGACGCGGCCGCAATCCCTGCCGCGCTCAATACAGACGCGACTGTCAGATCCTTTTTGGCAGACGAAAGACGGGAAATCACTTTGCATTTTCGTGATGGAAAATGGATACCCGAAAATATTTGGATTCAACTGACCGAGCCGGAAGAAGGAACGAGACTTTGCAGCGGCACCTGAACCAAAATAAACTTTTACGGCTCGGTCGGGCCGGACCAACAGGGTGCATTCATTCCGGTTAATGAGGCGGCTTTGTGGGCGAAACAGTATTGGGTATGGGAATAGTAAAAGATAATAGGTAGCGGTGTGCCAGGCTTGAAGCCTTTGTCTGAAATGAAAACTAAAAGGAGTTGAGGCATCTATGTCCGGCGAAGTGTGCGGAGCGGATAATCCTGCTATTAGTGAAACCATATGTCCGGTATGCCGGCGTCCGGGCAAGATGGTCAGTCCGAAAACCGTGGCCAGCCTGCTGAAAAGCTCCCGTCTTCCCGAATCGCTCGATGGATACAGTCTTTGCCTGTCCCATGACTGCGACGTTGTTTATTATGGTTCGCAGGTCTTTGGCAAAGAAGATGTCAGGGTTAAGGTGTGGTACAAGGAAAATGATCCGTCGGTGCCGGTATGTTATTGCCGGAATGTTACCGAGGCCGACGTCGTCCGGCACATTGCCGTGGTTCGATGCTGCGACAGCCTTAAGGATATTCAGAAACATACCGGGGCGAATACGGGGAAGGAGTGTCTTACCCAAAATCCCGGTGGAACCTGATGTAAGCCGGCAGTGCAATCGGCGATTGCCAAAGGAACTGAATTGCGGAAAGTTATTCCTTAAGGGGCGGGATCGAGAGCCGATGGATTGATTGGACGCGACGCATTATGCCCGGCGACGTGGCCTGGTACCGCCGGCCCGGACGGAGCTGAGCCGGGGGCGGCTCCCGCGAGCCGGCGGAAGGAAGGTGGCGGTATCGAGTAATTGCTCCTGGTATTTCTTTAGAAACATTGACCCAGGCAATTGAGAGGTCAATGTTCTTGGTTTACTGACTTGTGGCTGGCTTGCGGCTAAGGCGGGTCATAGCGCGACATAGTTGTGCCCTTGCGAGCAACTTATACCGCTTTCTCGCCTTAAGACGCAGGCCCTTGGAGTTTCCTCCGCAAGCCCCCGCCTTTAGGCGCCTTTAGGCGCGGGGTCCATGACATTGTAGTCGCGGGAGCCCGACACCACGGCCCTGTGTCTGCCTGACCCCTCATCGTCTACGATTGACTTGATGTGGTCGTCCTCGTAGTAACACCAACCGTGATCGAGAATCGCTTCATCGACGCCTTCCTCGAAATCATCCAGGTTCATCGGCGGTATCCCCCCGATCGATTGGTTCGCCGGCCTGTACCCGCGCCGACCGGAAACATTCGTGCATATAGTACCTCATGTGTCGGGCTATGGTTAAGTCGTGCCCGTGCGGGATCCTCTTGCCCCGTAAAGCCGGGCAGAGAACGAAGTCACTATTGACAATAGATCCTTTACCAATTCAGACTGACTATCATCCGGCTCCTCTCCGTAATCACAACTATTTCCACACCACAATACCGAAGATGACGTTCGATATAGGAATAACCAAATCTGACTAACCTGTCGGGATATTCGATCAGGAGTTTCTTGTACCCGCCCCTTTCAGCCGGATTGAGAACTTTTGCCAATCCTCGGCGCTGTTGATTTAGTCTGCTAGCGACGTCCGAAACCTCGTACCCAACAGCAAATCCATTATCCCTGGCAAATTGGCACAATCGCAGCATCTGCCGTTCCAAATTGCCCGAATCAGCTTGATTCTTTGTGGATACACGTGCATATAAAGTGGCATTTTTTCTCTTGCCCGAACATTTCTCCGGAACTCAAAAGCCGTGCCAATTCATCCGTGGAATATCTGCATTGTCCGCCTGGAAGCCGTCCGGGCTTTATTAAGCGTCCCTTCTCATAATTACGCAGACTGTTCGCAGGTACTCCAAGCTTTTTGCCGCCGCGCAATAGTCAATAATTCCATGGTTTTATGATATCAACTTTGGAGTGTTTTGTCAGCTTTTATTTTCAAAGCGCCAGGTCTAATATCTTCGCCTTTAGGCGAACAGCTTTAGCGCTCGTTGATCCCTAGCCCATCGAATAACGGTGTTCGGGAAGTAGCCTATCGATATAGCCTCCAGTTACGTGAGTAAAGACAACATAGCGAACAACCTGGAAGAGCGATAAGGTAACGACATGGGAGTGCCTGTTTCCTCAGGCCTTCAAGAGTTTGCAAGGACCAGAAGCCCCAGTAAGAAAGATGCAGAAAGGCTACGTTTAGTGGAATGCATGTTCCGGGCATCAAGGGACTCTGTGAATACGGAACCGAGTTTCAGTCGGAACCTTCAGGCGGCTTCCAGCCGCTGGCCATTTCAGCAGGCTTTAGCCTGAAATGTGCGACTTTCAGTCGCAATAAACCCATCTGCTTTAGCAGGTGGCTTTTGAGTAGGGAAAAACAACTGCTGCGCACCTCCTTGTGAAGCCAATTCCTGCGGGCGGTCGGCGTTGGGCGGTCCCCTCTGGGGGTGGGGCACCACGCGTGCAGTCTCGATTGCCAGATAATATAATTTAAAGCAGGAAATTCGCATGGAATTTCCTGCTGATGATCTTTTATGTATGAACTGCATTTAATGCGATCAATAAAAGCAGAATCTGGCGAACGAAGCCTCGGTCAACTACCCCGGCCTGACGGGCGGAGCTTGCGGTGAAGAACCGTAAGAGATAGTGTTACCTTCGGGTAGCAATCCAGCGGTGTTGACAAGCTTTCGATGAAGCGGGTCAAAGAGATCATTAACCTGGGGCTCCACGACATGTTCCTCGGCGAGATCCTGGCCGTGCACGTGGAAGACGGCGTCCTGGACGAAAAGGGCCGCGTCGACGCCGTCAGGGTGGCGCCGGGTGGTTAACATAATCCGCCACGGCGATTATTTTGGCTGTCACCCCCCCTCTCAGCGTAAATCCTGCCCCTTCGGCCCCCCGGCCGGTCAGCAGCTACTTGAAGTAGAGCCCCGCCACCTGTTCCTTGTTTCCCATCTTCTGGAATGAGATCGTAATGATGACGTTGTTGTCCTTGCTGAAGACCGCCTTGTAAAGAACCACCATGACCGGGTCGTTGGCCGGCCCCGTCTGCTGGATGGTCACCAGTTGGCGTGACTGGTACTGACCCAGTTTGGCTCTCAACTCCTGGATCGTCGATTCCTTAACAGCGCTCCTCATTACGGCGTCGAAGTCGCGGGTGAACTTTACATAATCCCCCGAGTTGAATCCGGCGAGCAGGTTGTCGGTGATAGGGTTGGCGTAAGCCAGGACCTTGCTTTGGTTGACAGGTGCGGCCTGGCTGCCGCAACCGGCCAGGACGAGCACGAGAGCCAGGATGACCGGGATCGCGGATAACTTCTTCAAACCTTTATCTTCTCCCCAACTAATTAATGACCCAATGTTCGCATCCGGCCGGGGTCCGGAAAGGGCGGCGGCGCAAGGCCGGCCATAAAGTGGAACTACAGGCGGGCCCCGCCCATTCAACCCATTTGAAGCAACCGGTTCCATTTTGTCAAGACCGGACGACAGGCCCCCGGAAAGCGGCAGCCCGGACTGGACTATATTTCCAGTATTCGTTGACTGTCAAGAGAGAGAGGCGGGCAGACCGGCCCGATATTTCGGAAGGGCGGACCGGCGGGGAATACCTCCACCCCGATGGTTTACATAACATGGAACAGAACTGACGGGGCGGTGCATGAGGGCGCTGAAGGAGAAGGGGGACCGCCGCGCCATGTCGGGGAGGGGCGTACCGAAGCCATTGGGGCCCGGCTTGGCCGGTAACCGTTCCCCGCCCGGTTCCGGTTCACTCCTCCATGCGTGGCCCGCCAACCGGCCCGCCGGTTCCTCTACCGGAACAACGAAGGGCCCGGCCGGGACGTCTGCAAAAAGTGCCCCAGGATGCGGTCAAGGACGTGGAATAATAGGCAGGCGGGAGCGAGGCAGAGCCGGGTCCGGCAAGCGGACCCGGCTTATTTCCAGGCCGTGGCGGGCAGACGGGGGTATTGCTCACCCTCTCGGGTGCCGCCTGCGACCGTGCGGCCGCTGATTTCCCCATGGGGAAATCCGGTGGTCTACCAGCCTGTCCGGGCAGTCCCCAACCGGCTGGTTTGCGCGGTGAGTTCCTTGTCCAGGGCGCCTATCTTCCGGTTGAGGCGGGCCAGGTGCGCCAGTTGCCTGATGAGCGGCCGCCGGCCGGCCCCGGCCAGGAGTTTGCGGATGCGGGTGACTTCGCGGTCGCGCTCTTCCATAAGGCTCTGGCGGTAGTCCAGCAACTGGCGCAGGGTGCGCCGGACGTGCTGGGGAACGATGTTCCGTGTGAGCAATCCCTGCCGTAACAGTGCCGCCAGCCAGGCCGGTTCGGGTTCGTCCCCGCGGCCGGGAAGCGCTTTCAACAGGAGCGGGTCGACCACCCAGGTGGTGAAGGTATCTTCCAGCTTGTTGAACACCGGCTTCCAATAAGCGCACGTGGCTTTTACGGCCACATGGTCGACCCGCTCCGCCAGGAGCCAGGCGCGCAGGGTGTCCGACCCGGCGGGGGATGTTCCGAAGGTCCGGGTAAGCGTTTCCGCCTCGCGTGCTTCCGGAGGGTGATGGGACACGGTGACCGTGATTTCCTTCTTGCCCGCGACCACTCCGGCGCAGTGCCGAAAGACGACTGTCATTACTCGATACTCCTTCTGCGGCGGGATGAGGTCGGCGGCTGGCGGGGACCGGTCGCTACAGGTAATCGATGGCGCCCCCTACGACCGCCCGGCCGATGATTTCCCGCTGGATTTCGCTGGTTCCCTCGACGATGGTCAGTTGCCTGGCGTCCCGGTAAAAGCGCTCCAAGGGGTGGGCCCTGGTGTACCCGCAGCCGCCCAGCATCTGCAGGGCCTCCGAGGAAGCCTTTACTGCCAGTTCGGTGGCAAACAGCTTGGCCATGGCGAGATAGGGGGCGTGTTCCTTGCCGGCCAGACCCTGGTCCACCAGGGTGGCGGCGTGATAAACCAGCCAGCGGGCGGCCTGTATTTCCGTGGCCAGGGTAGCCGCCTTCCAGCGGGTCCCCTGGAATCGGGCCACCGGTTGGCCGAAGGCCTGCCTCTCCCGGGTGTAGTCCAGGGCGTACGCCAGCGCCCCCTGGGCCAGCCCCAGACCCAGGGCCGCCACCACCGGACGTACCGAATTGAGGGACTTCATGAGCAGGGGGAATCCCCCGTTCTCCCGGCCCAGCAGGCTGCCGGCGCCGACCCGGCAATTGGAGAACACGACTTCGCCGAGCGATATGCCCCTGACCCCCATGGGCTGTTCGAACCTGTCGATGGAAATCCCGGGAGTATCCCGGTCCACCACGAACATGCTTATACCGCCGTGCCTGGACTCCGGGTCGGTCCGGGCGGAAATCACGAAGAAATCGGCCGCCGCCGCGCCCCAGACGAAGGACTTGGCGCCGTTCAAGACGTAATGGTCGCCTTCCCGGCCGGCCAGCAAGCGGATGCCGGCGGAATCGGAGCCGGCCTGCGGCTCCGTGTTGCCAAAGGCCGCCCTCAGCCTGCCGGATGTGATGCCGCGCAGGTATTTCTCCTTTTGGGCCGCCGTGCCGCCGTAGAGGATGGGCGCTCCGGGCAGCCGCGTCAGCAGCAGGACGACTCCCGAGGAACAACAGTACTTGGTTATCTCTTCCACGGCCAGGCACAGGCCCAGGAGACCCAGCCCGCTCCCCCCGTATTCCACCGGATAGCCCTTGCCCGCCAGTCCCGCCTCCCGAAAAGCGGCCAGGACGTCTTCCGGAACCCTGCCCCTCCGGTCGATGTCGGCGGCGCGCGGCGCTACGGTCTCCCTGACCAGAAGCCTCAACTGATCCCGCATCTCCAAAAGATCCTCGGAAAGAGCGAAGTCCATTCCCCTACCCCCGGCTTGATTAAAATCGCCATTCGGTGTCTATAGCAGGAATTATACACCAGAAAAGTTCTGCTGTTGATTACCGAAAGGGGTTAAAAAAGGTGGGGCCCGAATTGGGGGCGGATCGCGGGAAAATCACTCCAAATACCAACCGCAAGGTAACTCCGCCGGATTAGCCCGCGTTAACCCGTCGGCGGCTGAGCAGCCGGCCGGTTTGACCGGCAACGGCATCGCGAAGTATCATGGTTTTGCTGAAAACTCCGGCACGAGCCGGACGAGTGGTGGGGAGGGCGGGCTTTGACCGAAACAACGCGGACAGGCGGCTGCTGTGTCACCCATCCCGGAGGCGTGGTCGAACTCTGTCTCTGGAGCGTGATCGGGGGCAGGAGGATCATGCCCTGCCGGGCCTATTGGGTGGAGGGGCTCCTGGTGGACACCTGCCACGCCCGGGGAAAGCGCGCCTTCGCGGCCTGGGCGGCCTCCCGGCTCATCTCTGGGGCGGTCCTCACCCACCACCACGAGGACCACGCCGGAAACGCGGCCCTGCTTAACAGCCGGGGCATTCCGGTCCTGGCCCATCCGGCGGCGGCCGCGCTGATGGACCGGCCGCTGCCGATCTTCGAAATGGTGGTCTGGGGCGCTCCGGAGCCGGCGGCGACAAAACCCGCCCCGGCCTGTATCGAGGCCGGAAAACGGCGCCTCAAGGTGGTGGAAACACCCGGCCACACGCCCGACCACATCGCGCTCCTGGAG
>JAJYZD010000153.1 GCA_021800315.1 Bacillota bacterium
GCCCGTTCAATCCGGCCACTCCAAGCCGATATACCGGCGTTCCCCGGCCAGCCGCTCGAACTGGGCCCGGTCACCCCGCTCCAAAGCGCAATCTATCCGGGTCATGTTGACCCGCAAATACGCCTGCCGGCTCATGACCGGTCCGGCCAGCAGGTTTTTCAACCGCTGGCCGACGATATAGTCTCCCGGGATGAATCCTTCCGGAACGTCAACGGTCCCCTGCCGGGAAAGCCCATCCGGATCACGCAGCAAGGCAAATTCCCCCTTCGACACCCCGGGAAGCCGCCCCAAACCCGGCGGCTTGTCCCCGGTGGCTTCTCCGTCCTATTTGTATGCTTCCTGATCCGCTTCGATGACCCCGCGGGGCTTGCCTTTTCCAGGTCAGGAGCCCATAATTGCCCTATGGAAAACATCACCATTGAAAACCGCTATCCTCCTCCCCGGCGGTGATCTGGCCGGGCTGTGCGCCGCCCTGGCGGCGCACGAACAGGGCGCGCGGGTGACAATCGCCGCCAAGGGCAAAGTGGGACGTAGCGGCAAGGTCATCGCCAAAGACGGCCCGGCGGCGGTGCTGTCCGGGGGAACCGACGGCGACAGCGAGGCCCGCCACGCCCAAAACACCATGCGGAGTGGAGGCGGTTGAGCGATCCCCGGCTGGTCGACCCGCCCGCCACCGGGGCCGGCGACGCCGTCTTGCGTCTGGCGGCGCTCAACGTCCCCTTCGCCCGGGACGAAGGGACCTGCGATTTCCCGCGGCTGGGTTCGCCCGGTCATAGTGAAAAGCGCTTCCTGCGCGTGGAACCGGGGAAAGGAAATTCTCCCGATAGGGGCGGTCTGTCCTTCACCATCCCTAAGCAGGTTGGCAGGAAGCAGCCTCGGGGTCCTGTGATTTTCTCGAAAAATGGCTTTGAAATAGCGGCATTCCGGGCGTGAGCGGGGCCGAATTCGGAGAAAATCACACCATCCCTCGGAAGACTTATTTATAGGAGCGGTCCCTGTTGCTGCCCCTTTCGCTCCCAGGTAGAACGATGGGCCATCGGACAGAAAACAGGAGGCCGGGTCCCGTAGCGACGAGCCTTACGCCTCCCGGCTCAAAGCTTCCTTGAGTTGGACAAAGACCCGCAAAAGCTGCAGGGATGCGTTTGACATGGCTTCGGCGTGCTCGGCCCCGCCTTGGTCGACCAGCGCCGCCGCCGCCAGGTGAACCCGCCGGTGTGGTTCATCCATGGCCTGCCACTCCGGCAGGTGTCTCCACCGGACCACCCCCTCCCCGGCGTACCAGCGACCGAAGGCGCATTCGGTGTGGACGGCCACTTTCTGACCTGTACCCGTGCTTGCGATCGCCCCTTCAATGAAGCGGGCATGATCAACCAACCGGCCGCTCAAAACGTGGATCACCGATTCCGCGGCGCCGTCGATAAGAGTGTCGAAGATCTGCTGGACAGCCTCGCGGACCTGACCGGCATTGACCGAACAGGCCGTGCCGAACCCGGTCATCTGGGCCAGACGCTGGCTGACCCGCGCCAAGTCCCCGGTCATGTCCGAAACCTGCTGCACCGGGGCGGTGACCGTCTCCAGAGCCGTTGAAGCCCCCTGGATCCGGCTCATGGTTTCGCGCACGTTGGCGGCCGAATTCCTCATCTCTCCGGCATACCCGTCAAAAGAACCGCGGACCTCCCTGCTGCTGGCCCCGGCCGCTTCGGACAGTTGACCGATCTCGTCGGTCAGACTGCGCACCGCTCCCACGGCGTCCTTCGTGTTACCGGCCAGAAGGCGCACTTCCTGTGCCACTACGGCAAAGCCGCGGCCGTGTTCGCCGGCCCGGGCCGATTCGATCGCCGCGTTCAATGCCAGCAGGTTGGTCTGATCGGCGATGGCGGCCACCTGTTCACCCATCCGCCGGACCTGGCCCAGACGCTGCCCCACCTGTTCCAATTGGCCCCCCACATTATCGATGCCGGCGGCCACGTCGACCAGAAGCCCTTCAATCCGCTCGATCGCCGCGCGGTTGTTCTCGGCCAGCCCGCTGATCTCACGGTGGGCTGCCGCCATCTACTCCACCGACGCATTGACCTCCTCGGTGATCGCCGCAAGTTCCTGTGCTCCGGCAGCCAGGTTTTCGGCCTCTTGAGCGGAATCCTCCGCCTTCAGGCGGCTCCACAAGGCCAGGAGGGCGGTATGGGCCAGAACAAACCGGCCCACCGCCACCCCGAAAAACTGGTCCCTCCATTCGTGACCGTCGCGGTTTCCGCCCTTGTCGTTCTTCCGGTTCCCGAACAACTGCCATCGCTCCTTTTTTGATACAACGGTCATACTTGCCAGAATTTACCCCGTTTGTTTTATCGGCAAAAATATTCACCCCTTGACCCTTATGTCCCGCCCGAAACGAAGTTCCACTTTTCACGCAATTTTCGTGCGTTCACCGGGGACTCCACGCCCAAAGGTCCCTCGGTCCCGGGACACCCTTGGCCTGGATCCTCCGGGATGAGATCATTTACGGCACATCTGTAGCCTGATGACGAAAACCGTGCGTTGCGGAGCATGGGCGACATCGCCGTCTTCCGCCCGGATCGCCCCACTATGGACGAAGCCTTCCGGCCGTTGTGGACCGGAAGGCTCTGAAAAGGGCTGAGCCGTGGTTCCGCTGGCCCTTTTTCTACCCGGCGGGCGGTACGGAACTGTTGAAAACCGGCGACGGAGGGCGCACCTGGTCCGTGGTCGGGGCTACGGTTCGTCCGGCCTGAAGATAGGAACCTTGTCGCTTCCTTTCCCACAGCAGTGAAGGGCGTTTGAAGTACCCGTGGCACCGGGGCGGCCAGCGGAACGCCGCGGAGTTAGCCGGGCCACGGAGGGCTTGCGCCGCCGCAACCGCCACAAGCCCTCCCGTCCTTACCGACCGGAAGGGCTTACCGCCAACATGCTGTTTCCCTTACCGCCGCTTCACTCTCTCCAACACCGCCACTACCTTTGCCGCTATCGCGGCGGGGGTGAAACCGAAGTGTTCGGCCAGGTCCTTGTAGGGGGCGGAAGCGCCGAAGCGGTCCAGACCCACCACGTCGCCGGTCGGGCCCACCCAGCGGTGCCAGCCCAGGGTCGCCGCGGCCTCCACCGCCACCCTGGCCGGGACGTCCGGCGGCAGCACTTCCCGCCGGTAGTCCTCTTCCTGCTGCTCGAACAACTCCCAACTGGGCATGCTGACCACTCGGACGCCGATGCCCCCCTGTGCCAGTTCAGCGGCCGCGGCCAGGGCGAAATGCACCTCCGACCCGCTGGCCAGGATAACAGCCTCCGGCTTGCCGCCGGGGGCGTCCTTGAGGATGTAGGCCCCGCGCCTCAGGCCTTCCCCCGTTCCCGGAAGCCCGGGCAGGTCCTGGCGGGAGAGCACCAGGACTGCCGGACCCCCGCCCGTCATGGCCTGGCGCCAGGCCCAGGCCGTCTCGGCGGCGTCCGCGGGGCGGATGACGGTGAGTCCGGGCATGGCCCGCAAAGAGGCCAGATGCTCCACCGGCTGGTGGGTGGGGCCGTCCTCACCCACGCCGATGCTGTCGTGGGTGAAAACGTAGACGACCGGCAGACCCATCAAGGCGGCCATACGGATGGCCGGCCGCAGGTAGTCGGAAAAGACGAAGAAGGTGGCCCCGTATACCCGGACGCCTCCGTGCAGCGCCATGCCGTTCATGATGGAGCCCATGGCGTGCTCCCGGACCCCGAAGCGGATGTTGCGGCCGGCATAATCGGAAGGCGAGAAGTTCCCGCTACCGGCGATGACGGTTTTGGTGGACGGCGCCAGATCGGCCGAGCCGCCTACCAGGTTGGTGATTTTCCCCGCCAGGGCGTTCAGCACCTGTCCAGATGCCACCCGGGTGGCCATCGGTTTTCCGCCGGCCGGAAAGACCGGGCACCCGGAGTCCCAGCCCTCCGGCAGAGACCCGCTAAACCACTGTTCCCACCGGGCGGCCAGGTCGGGGTACTCCCGGGCATAGGCGGCAAAGCGCCGCCGCCAGTCCTCCTCCAGCCTCAGACCCCTTTGGGCGGACTCGCGAAAACGGCCGTAAACCTCTTCCGGAACGTGGAAAACAGGGTGGTCCCAGCCCAGGTTCTCCCTGGTCCGGGCGGCCTCCTGGGGCCCCAGGGGCTCGCCGTGGGCCGCGGCCTTGTCCTGCTTGCCGGGGCTGCCGAAGCCGATATGGGTGCGTACCGCGATGAAGGAAGGGCGGGAATCCTCTTCCATCGCCCTGCGGATCGCCACGGCCAGGGCCTCCAGGCTCTGGCCGTCGGCCACCTCCAGCACCTGCCAGCCGGCCGCGGCAAACCGCGCCGGCCGGTCCTCGGTGAAAGTCAGGTCGGTGCTCCCCTCGATGGAGATCCGGTTGTCGTCGTACAGGCAGATGAGCCGGCCCAGGCGCAGGTGTCCGGCCAGGGAGGCCGCCTCGTATGAAACCCCCTCCATCAGGTCGCCGTCGCCGGCCACCACGTAGGTGAAGTGGTCCACGACTCTATGGCCCGGGCGGTTGAACTGCTCGGCCAGGAAACGTTCGGCCATGGCCATGCCCACCGCGTTGGCCAGGCCCTGACCCAGGGGGCCGGTGGTGGTCTCCACCCCGGGGGTGTGCCCGTGTTCGGGGTGGCCGGGCGTCTTGGAGCCCCACTGGCGGAACCGCTTGATCTCTTCCAGGGACAGGTCGTAGCCGGAGAGGTGCAACAGCGCGTACAGTGCCATGGAGCCGTGCCCGGCGGACAGGACGAAGCGGTCCCGGTCCGGCCAGGCGGGGTTTTGGGGATTGTGGCGCAGGAACCTGGTCCAGAGCAGGTAATTCATGGCCGCCGTACCCATGGGCAGGCCCGGGTGGCCCGAACGGGCCTGTTCGATGGCGTCCACCGCCAGCATACGGATGGTGTCGGTGCAAAGCCGGTCCAATCTTTCCAAACCTATCTCCCCGTCTCTTAAGTTTCTGACAGGCTAACGCGGCAAGGGCGCGTCCAACCAGGCGAGGAAGGAGCGACGGGCGTCGTCCAGCCCCCTGGTGAACTGGTGGTCCGCGCCCGGGACCAGAACCTTTTCCCTGGGTTCCCCGGCCGACCGGTACAGTAATTCGGCGTCCGCCGGAGGAACCACGCCGTCGTCCGTACCGTGCAGTACCAAAAGGGGCCGGGGAGCCAGGAGACCGGCGCATGCCAAAACATCCCAGCGCGCCAGGTCGGCGAAAAACTTTCTCTTCACGGTGGCTTCAGGCAGATGAACCGGTTCTTCCGGATCACCCGCGGTTTCAACCCTTCTTCCGGCAAACCCGGTGAAGAGTTCCGCAAGCCGGGCTACCGCCGCAAACGTAACAACGCCGTCCACCCGCCTGTCCAGGGCGGCCTGGCAGACCACCGTGCTGCCGCCGAAACTGCGTCCCAGCGTCACCAGGCGCCGTACCCCGCCGGCGACGCACCAGTCCACCGCCGCGGTCAGGTCCGCGACCTGGCCGCTCAAGGTAATGTCGGCAAAATCGCCCTCGCTGTCCCCGCACCCGGCAAAGTCGAAAGCGAGACTGGCCCAACCCCGCCGGGCCAGTTCCCCTGCCAGCTCCGGCGATCCGCCGCCCAGACGGGAACCGGTAAAGCCGTGGCACATCACCACCGCCCGTTCGGACCGCCCGCCCGGCCGGCAGAAGACTCCGGCCAGATTTTGTCCCCGCCCGTTGAGAAAACTTACCTCCCGCCGCCCGACCATTACCGCCGCCCCCCCCCAACGTTATTGAGCATGGCCCTGCACCGGAGTCACCTGCACCGTCACCGCGACTTTGTTCGGGGACACCCGGCCGACTCCGGCCGGCAGCACCAGCGGCACTTCCTCCACGAGATCGTGGGTGTAATTGCCCAGGGAAACCGGCAGGGTGTTGATGAAGGTTACGCCGGCCAGTTGCTGCGGGCTCCCGTAAAGCGTAACCGTAGCCGGATTGGCCTTGATGCCGCCGATCTGGTATCCGGAGGCCGGCGCGCCCTGAACCTGGACCACCACCGGCACCGATTTGACCGGTGACTCCTGGACCACCGGCACCCGGACCTCGACCTGGTCAGGCGTGACGGTGATGCCGCCGCCGGACAACTCCACCGGCAGACGCTCGTCCAGGGGCTTCCCGGTCCCGGCCAGGTCCACCGTAACCGGAACGGAGGACAGGGCGGCCAGGACGGAAGCCGGTCCCCGCACGTCCACCAGGGCCGGGTCCACCACCGGCGTTCCGGCCCGGTAGCCGGCCGAAGCAACGCCCTGCACCTTAACCCGCACCGGCAGCCGCTCTTGCGCGAGACGGTCGACGCTCACCGTCACCTGGGCCGGAATGACCTGGACCACCTTGACCCCGAAGGGGCTGGAAACCTGTACCGGCAGCACATCGGTACCCTGTTTGGCCCCGGACAGGTCCACCACGGCGGAAAAGGCCTGGTCCGGGAACAGGTTGAGGTCGATCTGACCCTGAATACGGACATCGACCCGCTTCGGCAAGCCGGTAGCCACCAGGGAGGGCGGGAGCCCCACCGGGCGCAAAGCGACCGTGACACTCCGTTCCGGGGCGGCCTGGACGCCGGTGACGTAGACCCAGAGCAGCACAGCCATGAACAGCGAGCCCAGCATGATCCAGTAGTCATCACGCCTTGCCTTCATAATTGATCCTCCATGGATCCGCTACAAGCGGGCCTCCGCCAGGATTATATCATCAAACGGGCGAAACCGCTACCGGAGAACGCCGGACATTCCCGGTGCATGGGAAAAGCCGCCGGCGGACGGCGGCTCACGGTATGGCCGGCGATGGATCTAAGCCGGGTCGGCCAGGGACTCCGGGAGGGCCCCGTCCCCGGAACCGTTGACCAGGACCAGGTTGGCCCCGTCCCAACCCACCTGCTCCAGGGTGTACCTGATGGCGGCCATCCTGACGGCCAGGGTATCCCGGCAGTTGTTGACACACCGGTCCTCCCCGCAGGTGAAAACCAGGATCTTTTGGGCCCCCTGCTCCAGTGCCTTAAGGACCGTCAGAACGTCGAGCGCCCCCGCCGAAGGCAGGAGTGCCAGGCTGAAGCCGGACTTTCCGGCCAGCCACTGCCGCACCTGGAAGCGGCTCTTCTCGCAGGCCAACACGGCGGTGGCTCCGTCGCCCTCCCAGGTGACCGGCGGCTTGACCAGGGAAATGGCGCCGGCCGGGCAGTTGACGGCGCAGATGCCGCAGGCCTGGCACTCCTCCGGTTCAATGACGGCCACTTTCCCGACCTTGGGCACCCCGAACGGACATACCCGCGCGCAGGTCAGGCAGGCCATGCACTTGTTCCGGTTGACCTGCGCCCCCAACCCGCACCCCATGCAGCGGCCGCTCTCCAGGGCCGCGACAGCCTCCGGGTACCCCAGTTCCACGGGGGCGCGACCCTCGGCCAACCGCTCGGCCACGCTACGCATCGGCATGCCCTGGCGGGATACGGATGTGATCAACGGTATCTCCCGTTCCGGCAGCGGGCCGATCTGTTCCGGCTCCGGCCGGATCTGGGCCGGCCGGCCCTGGAGATAGGCCATCACCCGCTCCCCGGCCGCCAGGCCGCCGGCCACGGCGTTGATGGCGGCTCCGGGCCCCCGGGCCGCTTCGCCGCAAATGAAGACGCCCGGCTCCGACAGCATCATGCTTTCCCCTTCGCTGACCGGACCCCGGGGGCCCATGGCGATTCCGCTGTCATCCAGGAAGGAAAAGTCGCCCCCCTGGCCTATAGCCACGATTATGTCGTCGCACGAAAAAGTGAGGGCCACTTCCGGCGCCAGGCGGGGATCGAAGCGCCCTTGTTCGTTGAAAAGGGACAGCACTTTCTTGAAGGAGATGGCGAGTTCATTGCCCTGATCGCCAATTTCCCAGGGACCGTAGCCCGGGTGAATGGTTATTCCCTCCTCCTGCGCTTCCTCGATTTCCCATACATGGGCCGGTATCTTACCTTCCGGTTCCAGACAGAGCACGGTGACCTCGGCGGCTCCGTACCGCCGGGCGGTCCGGGCCGCGTCCATGGCCACGTCGCCCCCGCCGATCACCACCACCCGGGAGCCGAGGCACATTTCCGCGCCGCGGGCGGCCTGCTCCAGGAAACACAGGGCCGTGACCACCTTCGGGTGCTCCACCCCGGGAACGCTGCACAGCCGTCCGGTGGGGAGACCCGTGGCGATCACCACGGCATCGTAATCCCGGCGGAGTTCGTCGAAAGGTTTGTCCGGGCCGATCTCCACCCCGCAAACTATTTCCACGCCGGCCTCCCTGATCAGGTCGACGTCCCGCTCCAAGACCTCGCGCGGCAGGCGGTAAACGGGCAGGGCCGCCGCCAACTGGCCGCCGGGGCTTTCCTGCCGCTCCCAGACGGTTACCCGGAACCCCCGCCGGGCCAGGAACCAGGCACAGGCCAGCCCGGCCGGACCGGCCCCCAGCACAGCCACCTTCCGGTCCACCGGCGCCGCGGCCGCGCTGTCGACCGGCTCCCCGGCGTTCTCGATGGCGAAACGCTTCAAGCACCTGATGCTCACCGCATTGTCCACGGCGGCCCGCCGGCAGCGGTCCTCGCACGGGTGGGGGCAGACCCATCCGCATACGGAGGCAAAGGGGTTGGTGTCCCTGATCAGACGCACCGCCCGGACGTAATCACCCCTTGTAATCGCGTTCACATAGCCCGGTACATCCGTATTTACCGGACAGGCACCGGCACATGGAGCAATTTTTGTCACCACTTACACCACTACTCTATAACATTTTTGCTGATTTTACAGAAACCGAAATCCAACCGGCCAACTAGTGATAAACACTACTAGATCATACGGCAACGCCTGTTTGTTTGTCAAGAGTGACCCATGGCATTGCCGGAATCTGTTTCCAGAAAAGGGAGCCGCCCGAAGGCGGATCATCCTACCGGGCAAAGGTGACGGACCGTTCCGGCGGAGATCACAGGCAACCCGTCATTCGGAAATTTTCGGATGCTCGCCACTGGGTCCCGCCGCGCTCCTTCCCGCCTTGGGGACATGCCCCCGCCGGGGCCGGATCCGACTGCCGTCCGTTGGACCTCCGGTGCG
>JAJYZD010000154.1 GCA_021800315.1 Bacillota bacterium
TGGCGTGGCCTGGACCGATGGCTGACCGGCTGTTGCAAATCCAGGTGACGAAGGCCCTGCTGGTCCTGACGGAAGCCGGGTTAACCGGCCTGCTGGCGAAGGACCCGGACCTTTGGCGCCGGGCAATCCGCCGGGGGAAGTGGGAGAAGCGGGCCCGGGCGGCGGAGGCCCGGGAAAGCGAAAGGAGGTGAAAAATGTGTCCGAAACCAAATGCAACGTGCTGGAAGCTTGGCTCACAGAGGACGGCAAAATCAGGATTGACTTGGAGTGCTCAATCTCCGCGTCGGCCGAAAACGCCGAACCGGTGGCCGTCGAGGAGACTGGTACCGACGCGGAGGAGTAAACGGGGGCGGCTTTGTGTTACCTTTGGATGAAATCAGGATACAGATGCGAGCTAAAAGAGAGGGCTGCCTACAGACACACTTAAGCCCCGGCTACTAATCCCGGGGCTTTTCCGTTTTTTCCTGCTGTTTCTTGGCTATCTCCCTGGCCAGGTCTTCTGCCGCCCGGCGTGTGTCGTATTCCTGAGCTTCTTTACCCGCGTTTACCTTTAGGATCAATGGGCGCACGTTATCTCACCTCGCTTCCATTCTCCCCAAGCAAAAGCCGTACATATACTTACTTACCACGAAAGGGAGGTCTTCCAGGAAACTTCCGCTAGATTCCCATGTCCGTGCCGGCCTGTGCATGCCAGCCTGAGTAGTTACAAACAGGCTTCCTAAGCCTGGATGAGCTTCTGCGAATTAAAAATCCGGTATACCACGGCCCCGTTGGGGGGAACCCAACGGCCGTGGGAGGAATGTCAGCGTTTAGTCCTAGCGCGGGCTTTGCCCGCAACCCAAATTCCGCCGCGAGAAGGATTTTTTCGCAATCATCCGGTTGTTACGCGCTCGATCTCCTTCAATCTCCGCCACAGACGGCCGCACGTTCAACATTCTCGCGATTGATGCAAATGTTGCAGAGGAATATTATATCCCGGCTCCCGAGGGGTCCCCGGCTGGCAAGGGCGGTCGGCCCGGCCTGGTGGGGACCGAGTGCGGGATTATCCGGCGGTTCGGGCTACCGCTGGTTGACCCCGCCGTCAGTTGCCCGGCCGCCCGGTGCGCCAGGGGCAGCGCCCCGGCGCCCAACAGCACCGGTAACCAGTGGCGCGGTCCCAAGGGAGTGGTTTGGAAGATGCCCCGCAGGGCGGGAACGTAGATGGAGGCCAGGATCAGGGCCAGGCCGGACAGGCCGGCTCCCACCTTGTACAGGTTCGGCGCCCGGGAGTCGCCCTCGATGGTGCGGTCGAACAGGTGGAAAAACTGGCTGAGCCCCAGGGAGCCCACGGCCATGGTGCGGGCGACGGGTAATCCGTACCGGGTCAGCCCCCACCAGTAGGTGGCGAAGCCGGTCAGGCCGATGGCGACGCCGCGGGTGACGATACGGCGGCCCAGGCCGTGCGCCAGGAGGCTTTCGTTTCTGGGGCGGGGCGGCCGGGCCATCTGTACCGCGGCCGGCGGATCGGCCATGATGGCCAGCGCCGGCAGCCCGTCCCCGGAGAGGTTGATCCACAAAAGCTGGATGGGGACCAGGGGCATGGGCAGCCCCAGGAAGGACGCCGCCAGCATGAGCACCACGTCCCCGGCGTTGGTATACAGAAGATAGCCCACGGCATGGCGGATGTTTTCGTAGACGGCCCTGCCTTCCTCGATGCCGCGTACAATGGTGGTGAAGTCGTCGTCGCTGATGATCATGTCGGAAACACCCTTGGTCAGGTCGGTGCCGGTCAGCCCCATGGCCAGACCGATGTCGGCCTGCCGGACCGCCGGGGCGTCGTTGACCCCGTCGCCGGCCATCGCCACCACGTGGCGCATACGCTGCAGGGACTTGACCAGACGCAGCTTGTGGCGGGGCAGCGCCCGGGCGCAGACGCGGATCTCCTTGATGACGGCGTCCAAGTCCGGGTCGTCCAGCGCGTCCACTTCGTCGCCGGTGAGCACCAGGCCGCCGTCGAGGAGGCCGATCGCCCGGGCCACGGCCCGGGCGGTACTGGGGTGGTCCCCCGTTATCATCATCACCGCCACCCCGGCTCGGCGGCACAGGCGCAGGGCATCCCGGACCCCGGGCCGGGGCGGATCCTGCATACCGGCCAGGCCGGCGAAAACCAGGCCGCCGGCGGACCGCCAATCCTCGCCGGCCTCCAGGGGCTTGTAGGCCAGGGCCAGAACCCGCAAGGCGGCCGCCATCTCCTCGTTCACTCCGTTGATCACGTCCCTGGCTGCGGCATCCAGGTTAACGGTGGTACCATCCCGCCGGTGCAGGGCGCAGCGCTGCAAAACGCGGTCGGGAGCTCCCTTGACGAAAAGGGTGCGGCGGCCCTCAGCGGTTTCGTAAACCACCGCCATCTGCCGGTCCTCGGCTTCGAAGGGCGCTTCGGCCACCCGGGTCAGCCCGGCACCCCTGTCGCCCGGCCCGGCCTTGGCGGCGGCAACCAGGAGGGCTCCTTCCGTGGGATCCCCCTGGATGGACCATCCGTCGCGGGCGGCTCCCTTTTCGCGTCGTCCGCGCCGCAGGCGGGCGTTGTTGCACAGGACGGCGGCCAGCAAAAGCTGGTTGAGGTCCGTCTGGGCGGGACCGTCCGGCGACCCTTCCCGGAGCGAAAACCCGCCACGGGGATCGTATCCTTCTCCCGTGACCAGCCAGCGCCTGTCTCCGGCATAGACCTCCCGTACCGTCATCTCGTTTTTGGTCAGGGTACCGGTCTTGTCTACGCAGATCGTGCTTACGCAGCCAAGGGTTTCGATCGCGGTCAGCCGTCGCACCACCATGGCCCGGCGGCTCATGCGGAAGACGGCCATGGCCAGACCGATGGTGACCATGGGCATGAGGCCTTCGGGGATGGCCGAAACGAGAAGGCTGAGCGCCGTGACGAACATGTTGAAGATGCCCTGCCTGTGTACCAGGCCCAGGCCGAAGACCAGGGCGCTGATCCCCAGGCAGCCGTAGGCCATGTTCCGCCCCAATTCCCCCATGCTGCGCTGAAGGGTGGTCGGACCGCGCCTTTCGTCTCCCAGGGAACGGGCGATATCGCCCATTTCGGTGGCCGGCCCGGTGGCTATCACCACCCCCAGGCCGCGGCCGCGTACCACGCAACTGCCGGCGTAGATCATGCCGGCGCGTTCGGTGAGCGGCGCCCTACAGGGGACCGGGGCCGCATTCTTGGGCACCGGTAACGTCTCCCCGGTCAGGGAGGATTCCTCCGCCGAAAGGTTGTGGGCCTGCAGGATACGCAAGTCGGCCGGCGCAAGGTCGCCGGCGGCCAGCAGGACCAGGTCCCCGGGTACGAGTTCCCGGGCGGCGAGGTCCATCTCGCGGCCTTCGCGCCAAACCCTGGCCCGTCCCGGGGTCAGCTGCGTAAGACCAGCCAGGGACTTGGCCGCCCGCATTTCCTGAAACACGCCGATGCCGGCGTTGGCCAGGACGATGGCCACTATGGTCAGAGCGTCGGCGGTCCGGCCGGCCAGGACCGAAATGCCGGCCACGCCCAGAAGGAGTTGGACCATGAAATCGGCCGACTGGGCCCGGAGAAGCTCCCACCAGGGACGGGGGCGGGGGGGCGGCAGTTCGTTATAACCGTAGCGGGCCAGCCGTTCCCGCGCTACGGCGGCGGTTAAACCTGCGCGGTCATCCACGTCGAGGGCGGCCAGGGCTTGCGCCGGGGTCAGGCTGTGCCAGTTCCGGGCGCCCAAGGCGGGATACCCCTCCCGCGGGTCAAGGGCGGGCCGCCCGGGAGCGATCGGACCGTGTCCGGCCCGGGAGAGCGGTTGCCGGATCGCCGGACCTCCTGGGCCGTAGTTCACGGTCGCGGGTACGATCACGGGTGGTGCGGTGGCTCCTACCTCGGCCCGGGTCAGGGGGTGAACCTGTATCCGGTGCCGCCGGTAGGCGGAAGCGGCCAGCGTGTAGGCCTCGAAGGCGAAAG
This sequence comes from Bacillota bacterium, assembly GCA_021800315.1. Classification (GTDB taxonomy): domain Bacteria; phylum Bacillota; class Desulfotomaculia; order Desulfotomaculales; family JAJYZD01; genus JAJYZD01. Next base: position 3,965 of record JAJYZD010000154.1, read on the forward strand.
CCCAGCCGGGACCCAGCCAGCCGAAGGCGGCCAGACCTAAGCCCGCCAGGTTGCCGCCCACGGTGGTGATGAAGTTTTGCAGGCAGGCCTCCCGCAGTTGTTTGCCTTGGATGAACAGTTCCTGAAGGCTTTGGCCGACCCCCGGCCTGCCCATGACGACCAGACCCTTTCCGGTCCCGGTGAGTCGGGCAGGGTCCCGCAACGTGGAGACAAGACTGTCCAGGGCGATGGCCAGGTCGGCCCGGGCCAGGGCCGGACCGTCCTCCGGGAGGGAGCCCACCACGGCCACCCGGCGTCCCAGGCGCTGCAGTTCACCGATGTGCTCCGCTTTGGCGGCGGGGCTCAACCCTCCGGCCACAAGGTCAAAGGCGGAACCGGCGGTGAGCGGGTTGAGCCAAAGGGCCCCGTCGCCGGCCAGGATTGCGAGATGTTGCAGGCCGAGGCTGCGCAAACCTTGCAGGTCGCGCCAAAGCTGGGGACTGATCTTCTGTTCCACGCCGATGATCGCGACCACGGCGCCATCTACGGCCATAAACAGGGGGATCCCGCCGGTGAGGGTGACCCGGCGCACCTGGTGGTTGACCGGTTCCAGTGCTATCCGGGCTCCCTCGAGATAGGCGGCCGTTCCGATGTGGACGCTCCGTCCGCCGGTCTGGGTGCGCAGGTTCAGGTTCCAGGGGTCCGTCCCACCCTCCGGACTTCCGGTCCGGTGGGCATCTTCCAGCAGTTGGAGGACATCTTCCCGGGAATAGTCCCGGTCCACGGGCAAAACGTCCGTGATCTTCCCCTGCCAGGGTGCTAATTGGGAGGCGGCGGTGAAAACCAGGGTATCGACGTCCGCCGCTTTGATCAGGGTCGCGGTATCCGCGGTGAAGACGCCCCGGGCGACCAGGCGGGCCCTGGCAGCCTCGCAGGTGGCCACGACGGCCGCCCCTGTCGCAAGGGGATTGCCGGCGATCAGGCCGGCCAGGACCCGGGTCCGCTGTCCCCCGGCCAGGTGGACCGCCGCTGTCCCGGCGGCCGCGAGGCCGGCCATGAGCATGGTCTTGTGCTCCACCACCCTGGGAACGGTGCCGCCGCGGCGCAGGAAGAGGCTCAAGCCGGCCAGGGAGAGAAGACCCAGGCCAAGCAGGCCCTGACCCCAGTACCAGCTCAGGCCCGCCGTGACGCCGGCCAGCAGTTCCAGGACCGGGAGGATGTCCGGCCTTGGCGGGCGTTCGCCCGGGGTCCGGAAGCCCGGCTGACGCCAGGCTTCTACCGTCCGCTCCACCGCCTGGAGCAACGGATCGACCGCGCGGTTGCGGGGGCGGTAACAGACGAGAAGGCTGCCGGTGCGGGCCTGGGCCCGGACCAGTACTACGTCCGGCAAAGCCGACAGTTCGCGGCTCAGAAAACCGGCCAGGTCATCCTGCCGGAACAAGGCGCTGACTTGCAGGCGCAACCGCCCGGGAAGGCGGTTGCGCACCCGGATACCTTCAGCCGGCCGGTCAGGAGTCAAACGGCTCACCCCACGCAAAAGTCATAACCAACAGTATTTCCAGTTGGGGCAAGTCTATGAAAAAAGCCGGGGTGGGAAGTTGCCAACCCCGGCGCTGTTTATGTATTGCGGTCCGGAGCCTCAGGCGAAAAGTCTCTCCCGGTCCGGGCTCCTGTCCCGGCCCACATCCTCCAGGTACCGGTCATGGCACCGGTATAGATGCTGCGTCCACATGATGGACAGTTCGCTGGTCAACCTGCGGGCGACATGAGCCAAAAGTCCCGTCAAGGTCCGGTTCCATTAGGACCGGCAGCGTTCTTCGACCTGTTCCCTCCCGATGTCCAGCACCTTCAGGATCGTCCGGTGAGGTTGCAGCATGGCGGTGGTTTCCTTCAGCCAGGGATGGACCCCCAGTAGGCCGATCCCTTGGTTGGCAACCCACTCCACAACGTGGTCGACCCCGCGGGCTTGCGTTACCGATTTGTCCATGGCGGAGTATAACCCCCGCAAGAGTTCCGTGAAGTCGTCGTCAAGGTCCGGGTCAGCCCCACGGCAAGGGCCCCCAGGCCATCATTCAGGGTGTCTATAAACTCCGCTTCGCCCTGCGGGTTCGGGATCCGGCCGGATACCAGGCCGGCCAGTTCTTCCGCCGCCGCCGCGCAGGCCGATCCCGCGAAACGTTCCAGCCACAGCCTCACTCCGTCCGGGCCGGGATTGGCGGTGGACAGCCCGGTCCGGGCGGTTTCCAGGGCTTTGGCGACCTGCTGGCGGATGACGGCTATACCACCGGCGGCCAACGCTTCGATGGCTTCCTGGATCAGTTCGTCGGTTACGGTGCCGGTGACGGCGAAAAAATATTTTACTCTGCGTCCAAGCTTTTCTTTTGCTGCAGCGGCCATCTTAACGCCTCCTTCGCCCCCGAGAAAATTATAACTTGATCGTTCGGAAGGTCCCGGGACATACTATACGCAAGCCATTCAAGGGGGTGAGAAAATCAGAATCCTTAATGCGGCCTCCGAGGCTCTGGCCGAGGCCTCGCCGCTTACGCTGGTTCTGGTGGGACTGGGTGCCGTGATCGCCCTGCCGGTCCTGAAAAAGGGCCTGCATTCGGCGGCGGGAATGACCAGCCGGGGAATCAGCGAAACCTCCGACGCGATAAGCGGTATGGCCGGCAATATCAGATCCGGCTGGGGGGCGATGGTGCAGGAGGCCCGCTCTTCCTGCACCAATGCCAGGGCGGGACACGTTGGAGCCATGACCGGGGCCGCCATAGGCGGCGTTGTGGGAGCGAGCGCCGGCGGTCCGCTGGGGGCCGGCCTTGGCGCGGCGGTGGGCGGCGGATTGGGTGGCGCCGTGGGGTGTCACAAGGCTCCCGGAGTACCACCGGCGGAAACGACGATACCGGACGACTACGACCAGGAGGCTTGAGCCAGGGGCAGGAAAGCGGGAATCAGGGCAAGGCCGGACCACTTAGGTGGGCCGGCCTTGTTACGGTGTGGCGGGGAAAGGAATGAGCGGTGCCGCGGAGGCCGGGTAAAATTAATTGACATACCGCCGGCTTTCGTCTTACCATTTACAAAGAATATATTGAGTAAACTGTTGCAGGGAGTAAGACGGTGCAATGCTGACGACCACTCTATCCGAAAAGGGCCAAGTGGTAATACCGGCGGAAATTCGCGGCAAGGCCGGCTTGGAGGCGGGGCAACGTTTCGCCGCGACCATGGAGGGTGACAGGATCGTTTTTACCCCGTTGCCGCGCGATCCTTTGCTGGCTCTGAGGGGGGCCTTCGCCGGAAAAGACTCTCTTACCGAAGCCCTGTTGTCGGCACGGCGCGAGGAAAGACAGCATGAATGACAGGTTTGTGCTGGATTCCTTTGCGGTTTTGTCGCTCCTGGAAGAAGAAGCCGGGGCGGACAGTTTTGCGGCGGCCCTGGCTATGGAACCGGGGGCCACCCTGGTGACCGGGGACCCGGAGTTTGCCCGGCTGGAGCCGATGGGGCTGTCGCTGTGCCGGTTGCCCCGCTGACGGGTCGTTGTAAAACTGGTGTTCCCAGCATGCTCCGCAAGGCCGAAATCGGTGCTTTTTTCTGGCGGGATGCGGGCGCCGGGTAAGCAGTGGTGGTGAACCGGTTACGGTACCGGCCGGAATGAGGGATTATGCATCGTTTCCGTCAAAAGAGGCGCATCCTCGGGATATTGTGCCTATGGAGGTAACGGCCGGCGACGTAGAGGCCGAACAGGCCGGTCAGGATCCAGGGCACGTCCGGCACGTAGCGGGTCAAAGCCGGCAAACCGAAAATCATGTCCAACCCTATTTTGAAGAGGAGCACTGAGGCGGCATAAACCACGAAGTCAAATTTACGCAGTATCCAGACGATTAGGTTGCTGGCAAAGAAGATCAGTGGAGATGTCGCCGCTATGGCCAGCCAGGCCACCCATACATTCCCGTGGGACAAACCAATTAGCGTAGCTTCATTTTCAAAACTCATCATCAGGTTGCCAACAGCTATTTTCCCTATGGAGGAAAGTGTCGATTGATGGTTTAATTTTCTCTTCCCGGGCTCGCCTTTATGCAGAAGGCGAAAGGCCATGTAGCAGATTATGAGGCCGAACAGGGACTGTGTGGCACTGATCCGGAACAGGAAGGACAGGGCGTATAATATACCCAATTGGATCGCCAGAGAGGCTACCATGCTCCAAAACAGGACCGGAATCCGTTTTCTCTCTCCAAGTTCTTCGCCAAAAAGCGCGATAACCAAGACGTTATCGCTACTCAGAAGGATATTTACCAGGCCGAGATTGACAAGGTTAAACACCGGCTTGCCTCCAAATGCCTTGCGTGATCTGCAGTATATTTTGCCGCCAGAGCTTCAGCCTATAAGCGGCCATGAGGACCGGGTACCGTCTATCCTTGTATATTCTGGAATACCGGGTGCGGTCTTCTTTTTCGGTATCATGATGTTTCATCTGTTTCAGTGTTGACTGAAATAAAAGACGTGGGTACAATGAACCAGAGGTGGATGGATGCCGGTTGGGGGGACAGGTGTGGGCCCGTATGTGCCGGAGGTTCAGAGCTTGACGCAGCCCGGGGTCGCGGGGGGGTAAGGGCGCCAAGGCGCCGCTGTTCGTTTCGGTCCAGGGACTGGTGACCGGGGTGGGCGGCCTTAGGACGCACGGTGCCGTGGTGGACCGGGAATACGGACTGCCGGCGGTCGTGGGGGTGGAACGGGCCACGCAGTTGATCAGGATGAACGGGACGGAAGGGCAGGTAGATCTGCTCTTGCCGGATCGTTCGGTCGATTGGAGGGATAGGTTTGGACCGGCTGACGGAGCACGTGTTGGAGCGTCAATGCTGTCCCCCGCACTACTGGGAAGGGGGGGGCGCGGAAGTAGGCCCCTGGTGGTGTTCACCCACGGGGCGTGCGTGGATCACCACTGCTGGGAACCGTTCCTCGCAACGTAAGCAAACCTTAGCATAGGCCACTAATTACGCAGAGGGAGGGAGTCTTAGCGGAATGGCATAAGGCAGGACGCTTACACGTCGCCCCCGCCATCCGCAGAGTCCTCCAC
>JAJYZD010000155.1 GCA_021800315.1 Bacillota bacterium
TTCCTGGCAGCATCACAGAAAGAACGTGCTAAAAGCAGGGTAAAACCCCTAAAGTTTGCGGTCGATAGGTACCTGCCGAAAGGCAGGGTATGGCGGCGGTACACGCAGTGAAAGGCCGTCGCCATACGAACAACGACTCAGGCGGTGGGTAACACCCCCCTGCCGGGCAGAACTGGCGCCCCCGGCCAGGCGGCGATGATCCCCATGGTGAGCCACCCGGAGCGCGGACGGGAGTCCGCGGCTCAGCAGCTGAATCCTGTGACGCTGCCACCCCGCTTAGTCAGCGGGAGAGGAACACGTTTACACCTGCCTGCGCAAGTTTGGGCGTGTTTCAGAAACCAGGATTCGTCTATCCTGAGAGCGGCCACGGTGGCGCCGGACGAAGGCGGGGTGAAGGTCCAGGTACCGTAGACCGACTGGGTTCCCATCAGGCCGTTGTGAACCACGTCGACCCCCGGGAACTCCGTGGGCGCGGTGAACACGTTGATGTTCTCCCCGTTGAGCGCGGTGTACTCGGGATCGTTGGTCTGGAAGTTGTCCAGTTGGGCCGGCAGCAGGGTCTCATCCGGCAGGCCTTCCACGGTGACGTTGGTGACGCGGGTCAGCGTCACCGTCTGCCCGTCCCAGGTCCCGGTGTAGGTATAACCGGGCGCGGTCAGGCTGACCGTCGTGCTGCCGCTGGCCGAGTCAATGACTTCCGTGCCCGAAATGTTCACGCTGCCCGGCGTGGTGCCGGCGGTATAGGTGGCGGTGGCCTGCCCGCTCGCATTGGTCTGGACGGCGGCGGGCACCGTGCCCGCCGAAGCGGTGAAGTCCACGCTGTCGTCTGGCACCGGCTGCCCGTTGGCGCCGGCCACGGTCGCCGTGACAGTGGCCGTGGCGGTGCCGTCAACTCTAGCGACCGTGGTCCACTCACCGGTGACCGTGAGGCCACCGGTGAGTGGGGCCGTCCCTCCAAAATTGATGCTTTCGCCTCACCGCCCTACCTCTCCGAACCAATTTACGAAAATGTACGCTCGAAAGAGCGTACTCGTGTTCGGCTCCGGATTGGCCGGATAACCCTAACTTAACCGGCATAGCATCCTTGTGCCACCTCCCCCTGTTTGTCTAAGGCAATACTCTGTTGGAAGATTTCCGGGCTCTCATCCCACGGCTGAAGCCGTGGGCTTTCCCGCCCGATTTTTGTAAAGCAGTTAGTGAATGCCATCACCATCCCTTTGGGAAACAGTCCGCGTAACCGGGGGAGGAAGCGATGCAGGACGGCACGAAGGAAGACGTCACGGCGTGTACCTGCAGCGGGCCGGCCCGGGACCGGTGGATTACCTCCGGTACCTGGCAATCGCGGGGCACCTTGAGAAGATCGCACGCCAGCCCGTTGACGGTCAAAATATCCCGAACGGCCGCCCCACGATCAGGCGTCCGCCTCACGCCGGTTTTCCTCCGCCAGGTTATCAGGCGCAACCCGGCGGCTGCGGGACGTCCGGAGGAAGCATGCAACCAGCATCCGTTCCGCCGAAGGGCATGCCCGTGGCCTTCGCGGGTACCTGTGGACCGGCCTCATAACCGTTGGTCGTGTCCCCGGTCGCGCCAACCGGCGCGGAAAATCCCGATAACCGGTTTGTTTGATGCAACAGATGTTTGGATGATATTTTGACAGGCCGTGCCGGGTAACAGGCACGCGGAGATGTCTGAAAAGCCGGTGAATTGCGCTTATTGACGATTGTACAACGAATTGGAGACGGGGTCAAAGATATCTTTGTGCTATATCAGCACCTCCCTATGAACACGTTCCGCCGGGTCGGGCACCCCGCGGTCTATTGCCACCATATACGGGGCGGCGAACCCGTTTGAGGGGGTGGGGCGCCCGGGAGACCAGCCCGTCCCCCCGGGCATGGCGCAGGGCCGGGCGAGGGATAACTATGAAGAGCGATGGAGCGGCCGTCCGGGATGGCCAGGTTTAAGATTCCGGTCCTGCAAAAACCGTAAAATATGTCTGACAGTGGTGTCGTTCGAGAAATGTTAGAGTAGTAAGATAATTCGCATATTAACCGGACACAGAGCGTGGTCCCTTGGCCGGACGCCGTTTCAACCATCCGTAGCGGTGCGATCCCTGGTAAGCGCGGGTCGTCAACGTATTGACAACCGTTCGCCCCTAAAATAAAATGGAGCGGTACATAGTGGCGATGGAGCTCGCCGTCAAAAGCTTGCGCAGCTGATGGCTCCTGTTGGTTGATTGCTGACAGGGGCTTCTTTTTTGGGAGAGGGGGATGGGAAGGGGTATACCCCGCAAAATCCGGTGGAACTCTTTCGCGGTTACGTACGCCGACTTTCCGAAGCGAGGTGGGATCTTGAGTTCCCTTTTGGTAGCCAACCTCTTGCAGGTACTGGTGGTTATGCTCTTTTCGCCGCTGCTCAAGGGAGTGACCGGGCGCCTCAAAGGCGTGGTGCAGTCCCGGCACGGCCCCTCCGTCTGGCAGCCGTACTTCGACCTGTACAAGCTTTTCCGCAAGGACGAGGTCATATCGGAGGATGCGTCCTGGGTTTTCCGCGCCGCACCACTGTTTTCCTTCGCCGTCCCCATCCTGGTAACCCTGCTGATTCCGGTACTGACCTCCTTTCCCCTGACCTGGGCCTTTATGGGGGATATGCTGGCCAGCGGGTTCATTCTCGCCCTCGGCGGCTTCTTCGCCACCCTGGCCGCCATGGACACGGCCAGTCCTTACGGGCAGATGGGCTCTTCCCGCACCAGGATGGTTTCCTTCCTGGCCGAGCCGGTGCTGATGTGCGTTTTCTTCGTGGTGTCCCTGGTGGCCCGCTCCACCATTCCCTACGTGGTCAACAAGGCCTGGTACCTGGGGGGGACGGACGTCATCTACCCGTCCCACGTCCTGGTGGTCATCGCCTTTTTCATGGTCATCCTGGCCGAAACGGGCCGCCTCCCGGTGGACAACCCCGAGGGGCACTTCGAACTGGCCATGATCGACGAGTCCAAATCCCTCGAGTATTCGGGCAAGGCCTTGGGCCTGGTCAAGTGGGGCGGTTACATGAAATTGTTCGTCCTCCTGACCATCTTCATGAACGTGCTGGTTACCCCCTGGGGCCTGGCCGCGGCCCTCACCCCGGCGGCTCTCGCGCTCGCCCTGGGCGCGCTTTGGCTCAAGTTGTTCGTGGGCGCCTGCGTGATCGTGATGATCGAATCCAGCCTGGCCAAGCTGCGCCTGTTCCGGGTGGGCGAGTTCCTGGGAGCGGCCTTCGTCGTGTCCCTGCTCGGCCTGGTCACCTTCTTCATCGGAGTATAGGAGGGGAATTCGGGAGTGTACTACGATGCGGCTCTGAAGATTCTGGGCATCCTGGGCGCCCTGTTCCTTTTGGAGGCTTATGCCCTGCTGGTGGCGCGCCAGATGCGGGGCATCATCAATCTTTACGCCGGCCACTCGGCCCTCCTGGCCGCCCTGGCGGCGACGGTGGGTTACCTGACCGGCTCCTGGTATCTCTACCTGGTGGCGGCCCTGACCGTTCTTTTTAAGGTGCTGGCCATCCCGTATACGTTGAAAAGGGTTATCCACGACACCGTGCTCGAAAAAAGGGAGATCCACTTTGTGTTCGGCATGTCGGGTTCCCTGCTGATCGGTGGCCTGCTTTCCCTCCTGGCTTATTTCACCAGTACGGCCCTGGTTTTTCCCGGTGATACCCTGGCCCGGCTGCTGCTGCCGGTCGGCTCGGCCGTGGCCCTGGTGGGCCTCTTCATCACGGTGGGGCGGCTGGAGGCGGTTCCCCAGATTTCCGGGCTCCTGGTCATGGAGAACGGGATCATCCTGATCGCCGTGGTGACCGCCTTCGGTGTGCCGCTCATCGTCGAATTCGGTTTGTTTTTCGACGTCCTGGTGGGGGCCCTGCTCCTGGGGGTGCTGGTGATGCGCCTCTTTGCCCATACGGAGACCACGGCGGCGGGTAGCTTGCGCCGCTTGAAGGGATAGTGATGAAATGCCCGAGTCCATCCTGGCGATGCCGCTGGCCGCGGCGGTGATTGCGACCCTGACGGACGGTTTCCTGGCCGTATTGACGGTTCTGGTCCAGGTGGCGGCGCTGGGGTTTTCCCTGGACATAGCCTGGCGGGTGGTGGCCGCCGGTCCGCTGGTTGGGGGCTGGTTCTATGTGGACGCCGTGAGCGCCCTGTTCCTGGTAACGGTGGCGGTAGTTTCCTGCGGCGCGGCCGTCTATTCCGCCGGCTACGTCCGCTCGGCCCACGAGGGCAAGCCGGTCACGGGTTGGGCCCTGCGGCGGTATTACGTCCAGTTCAACCTGTTCACCTTCGCCATGTTGTCGATTCCGCTCCTGAACAACCTGGGCCTGGTCTGGATCGCCCTGGAGTTGACCACCCTGGCCTCGGTCTTCCTGGTCGGCTACGAATACACCGGCCGGGCCAGCGAGGCGGCCTGGAAATACCTCGTGCTCTCCTTCGTCGGCGCCATGCTGGGCCTTTGGAGCCTGGTGCTCCTGTATTACGCGGCGGTGCACGCCGCCGGGCCCGGGGTGGGCCTGGACTGGCCCGGTCTGTACGGCCTGGCGGCCGGGCTCGCGCCGCGGACCGTCAAGGTCGTCCTGCTGCTGGCACTGATCGGTTACGGCACCAAGGCGGGGCTGGCTCCCATGCATACCTGGCTGCCCGACGCCCACGGGGAAGCCCCCTCGCCGGTGTCGGCCCTGCTTTCCGGGGCCAAGACCACGGTCTCGTTTTACGTGGTGCTGCGCTTCTATTTTATCGCCGTGCGGGCCATCGGCGCCGCGGCCCAGCACATGATGCTCTTTTTCGGCCTGCTGTCCGTGGCCGTGGCGGCCGTGTTCATCCTCCAGCAACGGGACTACAAGCGCCTGCTGGCTTATTCCACGGTGGAGCATATCGGCATCGCCGGCCTGGGCGCCGCCTTCGGCACCCCGCTCGCCATCTTCGGGATGCTGTTCCACCTCTTCAACCACGCCGTTACCAAGTCCAACCTGTTCTACGCCGCCGGCAACGTGCTGCAGAAGTACCGCACCAGGGAGATCGCGGGCGTCCGGGGCATCCTCCGGAGCGCGCCCTTCACCGGGGTGGTGTTTCTCGGCGCCACCCTGGCCATAGTGGGGCTGCCGCCGTCGGGCGTTTTCCTCAGCGAGCTTTCGATCCTGATCGCGGGGTTCCGCACTTATCCCGCCGCGGCCGCGGTCCTCTTGCTCCTGCTGGCACTGGCCTTCGCCGGCATGGTCCGGCCGGTGGCCGGAATGGTTTTCGGTCCCCGGGAAGGCGGCGTGACGGAAACCGCCGTCAGCGGCTGGAGCAACCTGGCCCTGGGGTTTAACATGTTGCTGGTCGTGCTGCCGGGTCTCCTGCTGCTCCCGTGGCTCTCCAGCCTGCTGCGGGCGGCTGCCGCCGTTTTTGCGGGGAGGTAGACGGAAATGAAAAAGACAATGGACGAATTTCGTGCCGCCTGGCCGCAACTGTCCCCGGCCGGCGATACCTGCCGGGTGCCGGCCCGTGACCTGCCCCTGGTCGCCGCCTGGTGGCGGGAGGCGGGGGCCAGGCTGGCGGATGCCTTTGCCCTGGCCGACCCCGGTTCGCCGCGGGACTACCTGGTCCGTTACGTTTTCGAGGCACCGCCGGACGCCTTCGTCACCATGGAGTCCCCGGTCACCGGGACCCCGCCTGCCTATCCCGCGGTCAGCCTGCATCTGCACGCGGCGGACTGGTTCGAGCGGGAAATCTACGAGATGTACGGCGTCCTGCCCGAAGGGCACCCGGCCCTGGGTGGCTTTGTGCTGCACCGGCAGGGGGAGGGGGGCCCCTTTCCCCTGCGCAAGGACTTTGCGCGCTCCACGCCCTTGCCCGGGGCTTCCTGCGTCAGCCACCCGCACCAGGCCCAAGGGAGGGGTGTCTTCGAAATGCCGCTGGGCCCGGTGTATGCCGGGGTAGCCGAGTCGATCCATTTCACCCTGACTTCCATAGGGGAAGAGGTATTCTGGGTCGTCCCGCAGCTCTTTTTCAAACACCGGGGTCTGGAGAAGGCGGGGGAGGATATCCCCCTGGAAAGAGTCCTCCAGATGGTGCGACGCATCTCCGGCATCGGGGCGGTTTCCGAGTCGCTGGCTTTTTGCCAGGCGGTGGAAACGGCCGCCGGCACCGAAGTCCCGCCGCGGGGCCTTTTCTTGCGTTCCCTGCTGGCGGAGTTGGAACGCATCTACAACCATGTCGGCAACCTCGCCGATATTTGCGAATCCACCTCCCTGGGGGTGGGCGCGGCGCAGGGCTTCGTGCTGCGCGAGCGTCTCCTGCGCCTGAACTGCCTGTTGAGCGGCAGCCGGTACCTGATGAACGCGATCGGTTTCGGCGGCGTTCTCCGCGATCCCGGTCCGGAGCGGATCTCGCTTATGCGCGATACCCTGCGGGCCCTGGCCGGGGACTTCCGCCGCTGGATCGCGGCTCTTTTGGCCACGGACAGTTTTCTGGACCGCCTGCAGAACATCGGGGTACTGGATAGCGGCGCCGCGGCCAACCTCGGGGCCACCGGACCGGTGGGCAGGGCGTCGGGCATCGACCGGGACTGGCGTCGTGACCACGTTTACGCCGCCTATGGCCGGTTGGAGTTCCGGGTGCCCGTGGAGAGCGAGGGCGACGGGCTGGCCCGGCTGAAAGTCCGGGCGGCCGAGGTGGAGGAGTCCCTGGCCCTGGTGGAACAACTGGTTTCATCGTTGCCGGGGGGACCGCCGCAAAATCCCCGCCCACCGGAACTGGCGCCCGGCGCGGCCGCCTCCGGCTATTGCGAGGGCCCGCGGGGGGCGGTCCTGCACTGGATCAGCGCCGGGGAGGACAACCGTCTCTGGCGCCTGCGCCTTAGGCCGCCCTCGCTTCTGAACTGGCATACCTTCCCCCAGGCCACCGAGGGGTGCGCCTTCCAGGACTTCCCGATCATTCTGGCCAGTTTCGGCCTTTCCCTGGCCGAAAGCGACCGTTAGAAGGAGTGACAGACAAATGGCCAACTGGGTATACCGGGGACTGGCCGGCGGTGTGGTCACGACCAGGTATCCGCATCAGAGCAAGGACATTCCCGGGGCCTGGCCCGGAATCCCGGCGGCGGCCGGGGGGGAATGTCCGGCCGGGTGCCGGGCCTGCCTGGACGCCTGTCCGGGCGGCGCTGTGGATTTCAAGGAAGGGACCCCGCTCATCGCGTACCGCCGCTGTATCTTTTGCCGGCGGTGTGTTGACGTTTGTCCAGCCGGGATCCTGACCTGGCGGGACGACTTTCGGACGGCCGTCGCTCCGGAGTGCGAACTGCCCCGACGGTTTTCCAGTCGCTCCGTCTATATCCGGCACGTGGACGCCGGGGCCTGCGAGTGCTGTCTCTGGGAGGCCGGGGCGGTATCCCACCCGTTTTACGACTTAAACCGGCTCGGTTTTTTCTTCGTCACCTCGCCCCGGCACGCCGATCTCCTCCTGGTGAGCGGCCCGGTTACCGTAAACATGGCCTACGCTTTGGAAAAAACTTACCAGGCCGTGCCCCGGCCCAAGAAGGTGGTCGCCCTGGGCACCTGCGCCTGCGGCGGTCCGGCGGTCGGGGTGGGCTACGCCACTCCGGTGCCCCTGCCGGAAGTACTGCCGGTAGACGTTTTCATCCCGGGGTGTCCGCCGGCGCCGCTCACCATCCTGCACGGCCTCCTGCTGGCCGCCGGCCGGGCGGAGCACGGAGGACCGGACGGGCAAATGACGGCGGCAAGGAGTTGATAGCGTGACGGGCTTGTTTTTCCTGTATTTGATGGGGGCTTTCGCCATCCTGGGCCTATTGTCGATGTCCATTACCACTTCGCCCCGCCCCGCGGCCGCGGTATCCATGGGGGCTTCCATCCTGGCGGCCCTGGCCGGAATGGCCGGGGCGGCGCTTCTCATGTCCTCCGGCGGGGCGGGCCGTCTGGCCGCCTTGGCGTGGCCGCCCCTGGGAACCTTTGTTTTGAGCGCTGATGGCCTGTCTCTACTGTTTATCCTGCTGATCAGCCTGGTCTGGCTGCTGATTTCGCTGTTCTCCTGGTCCTACCTGACCCGTCTCGAGGGGCGTTACAACCTGCGGGCTTTCGGCGCCTTGTACAACCTTCTTTTCCTGGCCCTGATGCTGACCACCCTGGCGGGGGACCTGATTACCTTCCTGGCCGCCTGGGAGGTTGTGACCGTCACCTCCTACCTGCTCATAGTTTTCGAACACCAGAGCGCGGAAAACACCCGGGCCGGGTCCTTCATGCTGGTGTTCAGCGAAATAGGGGCGTTGCTTTTGATCGCCGCCTTCGCGCTCCTGGGTAATTACACCGGACACTTCGACTTCGCCGGGATTCGCGCGGCTATCGGTTCCGTGCCCCCGGCCGTGAAAAACACGGTGTTCATCCTGACCCTGCTCGGTTTCGGGGTCAAGATCGGCCTGGTGCCCCTGCAGGGGTGGTTCGCCCCCGCTTACGGAGCCGCGCCGGCCAACGTGGGCGCGGTACTCTCCGCCGCCACCCTGACCCTGGGCATTTACGGCCTGGCCAGAGTGGGGCTGGACCTTTTGGGGCCGTCCCCCCTCTGGTGGGGTCTCGCCCTCCTGGTGCTGGGCGCGCTGACCGCCATCACCGGAATGCTGTACGGGCTCATGGAGCATGACTTAAAGCGCATGCTCTCGCTGTCCAGCGTGGAAAACACGGGCTGGATCCTGGCCGGCCTGGGGGCGGCCGGCGTTTACCGCGCCAGCGGCCTGCCCGTGCTGGCCGCCCTGGCCGCCATCACCGCCCTGTACCAGACGGTCAACAACGCCGTCTACAAGTCGCTGCTGTTCATGGGGGCGGGCGCCGTGGAGTACGCGACCGGCTGTCAGGACATGGACCAACTGGGCGGGCTGTCCCGGGTCATGCCCTATACCGCCTTGTTCTTCATCGCCGGCTCCCTGGCGGCGGCCGGCCTGCCGCCGTTTAACGGCTTCGTCAGCGAGTGGCTCACCC
>JAJYZD010000156.1 GCA_021800315.1 Bacillota bacterium
AATAGAGGGGAAGCCTGTATTTAGTCATTATTCTCATTTTGAAGAGATCCTTCATTCCTTTGCCCATGCTTCGTGTAGTGGATGCAGGGGTGACAATGTGCAGTGTCTTGTAGTAGGTTGCTCTGCGGAATCCTGTTATAGAGAAAAGGGTGTTGCTTACTGTTTTCAATGTGATGAATATCCCTGCGATAGACAGTTTACCAGTACCTTGCGTGAGCGGTGGAAGGAAAGGAATGACCGGATGAGAGAAATCGGCGTGATAGAGTACTATCATGAACAGATCGGCTATCATTGCACATATAGATAAGACAGGCCACTGTACTGGGGACAATGTTTTAAATATGTGCATAAAGGAGGCACCATGCCTTAATTGGACTCAACAGTGCCGGCCGGGCTGAAGGACGCGGTGCCCTTTTGCCTGGGGGCATTCGCCTACGGCACGGTCTACGGTATTCTGGCCAGGGCGGGTCATCTGACCCTGGCCCAGACCCTTTCCATGTCGGTGCTGGTATTTGCCGGCGCCTCCCAGTTCGTGGCTCTGGCCCTGCTCAAGCAGGGGGCCGCCGGCTTGGCCATTGTCCTGGCCACCTTCTTCGTCAACCTGCGCCAAGTGCTCTACGGTTTGTCGCTCGGCCCGCACTTGAAGGGGACGGGCGGCGGCAGACTGGCACTTCTGGCCCACGGCCTGGTCGACGAGAGCTACGGCGTCACCATGGCGGCTTATGCCGGGGGCCCCGGGGCAGCACGGGCTATTTCCTGGGAGCGGCAACGGGCTTGTTCGGGTCCTGGACCGTCAGTTCCGCGGCCGGTTTCTTCCTGGCCGCTTTATTGGCCGACCCGCAGCGCTGGGGCCTGGATTTCGCCTTTATCGGCGCCTTTACGGGGTTGCTGGTGTCTCAACTGAGTTCCCGGCTGCTCGTTGGTGTGGCCGCGGTCAGCGCCCTGGTAGCCGTGGTCGCCCAATACCGGATGGGTTCCAGCTGGTGGGCGATCGCGACCGGCGCCCTTGCGGCCTGCCTGCTGGGGGTGGCCAGCGGTGAAGACTGAAGTGTACCTGGTCGTTTTGGGCATGGCCGCCGTTACCTACCTAACCCGGTTCCCGCCGCTGTGGCTGGGCGGGCGGGTCAATTTTCCCCCGCGCCTGAAAAGAGGGCTCTCCTTCATCCCCATCGGCGCCTTTGCCGGCATGATCGTGCCGCCGGTCCTGCTGCACCAGGGCGTGCATCGCTTCAACCTCTATCTGCCGGCGGCCGCAGCGGCTCTGAGTATCGCCTGGTTTACCAAAAAGCCGTTCTGGGCCATGCTGGCCGGGGTGGCCACCCTGGCCGCGCTGCGGGGAGTGGTGGGGAGTTAGAACTTCCGGGGTGGCCGGCAATGCGTTGCGCCTCCTATTCGGACGGCGGCCATCTTTCTACTGTGGCCAACCACGCCCGGGATGTCCGGAAAACGCTGACCACGCGATCAATACCGGCTGCAGGAGCTCAAATTATGTAGGTAATAGTATATAAGGGAAGGAATGGTCAATCTCGTGGAGTATAAAGGTAAGTTTGCCCCACAAAACCCGGATTTCGATTACTGTGTTCAGTCAAGCTTTATCAAACAATCGGTAATGAATCTAATTGGTGCGGAACTAGTTAATGTCCTTCCGGGTGAGGTTGAGATTCTTCTTCCGTTTCGTCATGATCTAACCCAGCAACACGGCTTCCTGCACGCGGGCATTATAACGGCTATCGCTGATAGTGCCTGCGGTTATGCAGCCTTTAGCCTAATGCCTGCTGGCGCTTCAGTTCTGACAGTTGAATTTAAGGTGAATCTTCTTGCTCCGGCGAAAGGAGAAAGGTTTGTAGCCAGAGGAAGAGTAGTCAAACCGGGCCGGACAATTACAGTTTGTTCAGGCGAGGTTCTTACTCTAAGTGCAGAAGAACCCAAGTTGGTTGCCACAATGACAGCAACATTGATGACGATTAAAGGTCGTCCCGGAATCGCCGAGGATTAAGAAGTTTGAAGGAAATTATTTTTTTCTGGTGTCGTTCTCTCAAAAATTACAAATAGCAAAGATTATTCCCCAATTATTCTCTCATTGTAGTTTGAGCGAGAGATACTGCAAAGCATCGGCTGGCTGCGTGCTTTGAGAGTAAACTTAGTTGCAGTTGTGCATCCGGCACATCCTGCAGCACCACCTGCGGGAAGACCACAGGCTGGTCCTGGTCCTGCGGGATCTTCACCACCTTTCTTACGACGAAATAGCCGGGGTCCTGGTTATTTCGTCCAGCGCGGTCAAGTCCCGCCTGCACCGCGCCAGAATGGCTTTCCGGAACCACCTGGTGCAGTCGGGTTGTGCCGGGTTGGTCGGGGAATACACCTGCTGTTGCGAGGGGGTACGAAAACTTTGAGCTGTCATTGAGTGCGTCCGCTCCTGAGCCTTTATCTGGACGGGGAACTCCCGGAACCGCAACGGGGAATGGTAACCCGGCACCTGGGAGAATGTCCGGCCTGCCGGGCAGAGGAAGCTTACTTGGACAAGACGCTCCGTATAATTCACGCCGTGGAAAGCATTGAGCCGCCCCGCGACCACCTGTATTGGAACAGGAGGTGTTGAACTGTGGCCCGAATCGGCATCGTGACCTGTTCCAACTGTACGCGGGACCTTGATTGCGCGTCGGTGGTGTGCCTGGCGGACATGCGCAAACGCCGGGGATTTTTCGAAAGGTATCCCCGGCATTCATGCCGGAATCAAGGTCAACGATACTAACCGGACTGCGGGACTCGGCGCCCTTTTGCCTGGGGTGTTCGCCTACGGTACGGTCTACGGTATTTTGGCCCCCGCCGGCCATCTGACCTTGGCCCAGACCCTTTCCATGTCGGGGCCGGTGTTTGCCGGCGCCTCCCAGTTTGTGGCACTGGCACTGCTCGAGCAAGGGGCCGCAGGCCTGGCCGTTGTCCTGGCCACGTTCTTCGTCAACCTGCGCCAGGTTCCTTCATCCAGTCGGGAGCGGAGACGAGGGTGATGACCGGGATGTCCCCCGCCGCCTTGATCATCGCGATGCGCCGGGCGATACCGCTGGGCCTGGACTTTGCTTTTGTCGGTGCCTTTACGGGGCTCATGGTGTCCCAGTTGGGGTCCCGGTTGTTCGTGGGGGTTGCCGCGGTCAGCGCTGCGGTCGCCGTGGCTGTCCAACACTTCCTGGGTTCCAGGTGGTGGGCGATCGTAGCAGGCGCCCTTACGGCCTGTCTGCCAGGGTCTTCACTCCGTAAGACACCAAAGGTCACCGGCGTGCCGGTGACCTTTGAACCGTCCGGATCAGCCGGCCTAGAGTTGCTCGATGAGGCTTTTGAGGATCTGTACCACGTCACCGACCATGCCGTAGGAGGCGACCTTGAAGATGGGGGCGTCCGGGTTTCTGTTGATGGCCACGATTATATCCGAACCCTGCATACCCGCCAGGTGCTGGACGGCGCCCGAGATGCCGCAGGCAATGTACAGCCTGGGGGATACGGTCTTGCCGGTCTGTCCGACCTGGTGGGCGTACGGGAGCCAGCCTTCTTCCACCGCCGCCCGGGAGGCGCCTACCACGCCCCCCAGCAGGGCGGCCAGTTCCCGGACCAGGGAAAAGTTTTCGGCGCAGCCCAGACCGCGGCCTCCGGACACGATGACGGAGGCCTCCTCCAGGTTGACCATTTCCTCGTTCCGGTTGATAAACCCCAATACCTCCGTGCGGGCGAGCAGGAGGGAGGGGCCGGTCTCCAGCCGGATAACCTCGCCGGTGCGTCCGCCGTCCCTGGTTGCCGGTTTCTGGACGCCCGGCCGCATTGTGGCCATCTGGGGACGGTTGACGGGGCACATGATCGTGGCCATGATGTTGCCGCCGAAAGCGGGCCGGGTCTGCAACAGGTTGCCGCTTTCCGGGTCGATGTCCAGGGCGGTGCAGTCGGCGGTGAGACCGGTGCGCAGCCGGGCGGCCAGGCGAGGCGCCAGGGAGCGACCGGTGGTGGTTGCTCCGAACAGCAGGATCGACGGGCGGTATTGCTTGATAGCGGCGGCCAGTACCGCCGTATACGGTTCATCCCGGAACACGGCCAGGTCAGGGTGTTCGACCAGGAAGACCCGGTCGGCGCCGAAGGCTATCAGATTCTGGGGCATTGTTCCCAGCCGGTCTCCCGCCAGCACGACGCCCAGGTCCTGCCCGGTCTTCTCCGCCAGCCGGCGGCCGACTGCCAGGAGTTCCAGAACCACCCGGGTCGGTTGTCCGTCCTTAGTCTCGCCGAAAATCCAGATGCCGCGGTGCGGTGATGCCTCTACGGCGGGCCCGCCGTTCCCCGGCCGCTCGATGGCTTCGGACGGGCAGGCTTCCACGCAGGCGCCGCAGAGGTTGCAGGCGTCGCTGAAGACGGGCAGGCCTCCCTGCATGGTTACGGCGTTGTAGGGGCAGGCGTTTACACAGGCTTCGCAGCCGGCGCAGCGATCAGAATACAGCTTCATCTCGTCACCTGGTGTCCGTCCCGCGGACGGGCAGGAACACCGTTCCTCCTCGTTGTTTGTAAATGGCCTTAAGACTCCTTCGCGGAACCATGGACTATCCTGGCCGAACGCAGGGCGGCGATCAAGGCCGCGGCCTGCTCTTCGGGGCTTCCGGCCAGGAACTGTCCCTGGCGGCCGAGTTCGGGAACGAAGCTCCTGGTCACCTTGGTGGGCGAGCCCTTCATCCCTATGTTCGCGGGGTCCAGGTTGAGACCGGCCGCTCCCCAGGTGGTGACGGGCTCGGTTTTCGCCCGCAGGCTGGCCCGGTAACCGGGCAGGCGGGGTTCGTTCAGCTCCTTGACCACGGTGAGAAGGGCGGGCAGGGAAGCCCGGACCCGTTCGTAACCGCCTTCGAGCAGGCGCGAGACCGTTATGGAGCGGTCTGATACCTCTTCCACGGCGCTTATGTAAGTCAAGTGGGGAACATCGAGCCATTCGGCGATTTCCGGCCCGACCTGGGCCGTGTCCCCGTCGATGGCCTGCTTGCCGCACAGGATGAGGTCGAAGCCTATTTCCCTTATCGCCGCGGCCAGGGTACAGGAGGTGGCCAGGGTATCCGAGCCGGCGAAGGCCCGGTCGCAGAGCAGGACCACCCGGTCGACGCCCAGCGAAAGCGCTTCCCGTAAGGCGCTTTCCACCTGGGGCGGGCCCATGCTGATCACCGTCACCGACCCGCCGAACCGTTCTTTCAGCAGCAGACCCTCTTCGATGGCGTTGAGATCGAAGGGGTTGATGATGCTGGGAACGCCCTCCCGGATGAGGGTGTTCGTTTCCCGGTCGATTTTTACTTCCGAGGTGTCCGGGACCTGCTTAATACAGGCTACAATGTTCATCTCACGCACCACCCGAAGAACATTCTGAATAGGAAAAAGCCGTTACCATTCATCCCGCTCCTTGATTAGTTCGGAGGCGATGATGTTGCGCTGGATCTGGTTCGTACCCTCGTAGATCTGGGTGATCTTGGCGTCCCGCATCATTCTCTCCACAGGGTAGTCCTTCATGTAGCCGGCGCCCCCCATGATCTGCACGGCGTCGGTGCTTACCTTCATGGCTGCGTCGGACGCGAATACCTTGGCTATGGACGCCGCCTTGGCGACACCCTTCCCGCCGGAGTCGATATCCCGGGCCACGCTGTAAACCAGGGCGCGGGCCGCCTCGGTTTGGATGGCCATGTCGGCCAGCATGTGCTGTACGGCCTGCATCCGAATGACCGGCTGTCCGAACTGGACGCGGTGCCGGGCGAACTTGAGTGCTTGGTCCAGCGCGCCCTGGGCGATGCCCACGGCCTGGGCCGCCACCCCGGGGCGGGACTGGTCGAAAGTTCTCCCGACCACGATCATGCCCATGCCTTCTTTGGCCAGCAGGTTTTCCCTGGGCACGCGGCAGTTGTTGAACACCAGCCCCCCGGTGGTCGAGGCGCGGATGCCCATCTTGTTTTCCTTCTTGCCGAAGGAAAAGCCGGGGGTGCCTTTCTCGACGATGAAGGTGCTGATGCCCCGGGCGCCCTTGGCCCGGTTGGTGACGGCGACTACCGTGTAGACGTCGGCCTCCCCGGCGTTGGTGATCCACTGCTTGGTGCCGTTGATCACGTAGTAGTCGCCGTCCTTGACCGCGGTGGTCTCCTGGGCGAAGGAATCGCTGCCGGCGTTGGCCTCGGTGAGGCCGAAGGCACCGATCTTTTTGCCGGCGGCCACGTCCGGGAGATATTTCTTCTTTTGCTCTTCGTTGCCGTACAACAGGATGGGGATGGTGCCGAGCCCGGTACCGGCGAAGGAGATGGCCACCCCCGAATCGACGCGGCTGATTTCCTCCACCACCAGGCAGAATTCGAACATGCCCCCGCCCAGACCACCATATTCCTCGGGTATGTACACGCCGCAGAGGTCGGTCTTGGCCAGCACCTCCAGTAACCGGCGGGGAAACTCGCTCTTCTCGTCCAGGGCGGCGGACAACGGTGCCACTCGCTCCCGGGCGAACCGGCGGGCGATCTGCTGGATTAACTCCTGTTCGGGGGTGAGAAAGTAGTTCAAGTCAAAGTCCTCCCCAAAACTGCGACCTTCGGCCTTTTCCAGGGACAACTGCAGAAAGGGCGTTTATCGTTCCGTAAAGGCGGGCACCGGCAGAAAGTACCAGGATTTTTACATTAAGCGGTAATAGCTTAGCATATGCGGGACAGGCCTGTCAACCAAGTATTGAGGCTAAGACCAAATGCCGAAGGGACTCCTCCTTAGCGAAAAGCCGCCCGTGCTCGGGGCGGCGCCGCTGTTTTCCTGCTATCCTTGCCAATGAAGTTTCCTGCTTGTTTTTTCCTCGTCCCGCTTGGGATCCTGCCCCGGGTTTTCAACGCCCAGGGCGGATTGCGCGTCGGCCCGAAATGCCGGCGGGCGGGAAGCGCGAGCCGTCTTACTCTTTTTGTCTTTGTTCCGGGTCATGCATATCCCCTTCGGATAATAGAATGGCCCGAAATCCAGCTCAATATTGTTGTTCATATTTTTCCAGCTGGGTACAGAAACTAGAGTGAGGAATTGCCTGGGGGAATTACGGATGATCGAACTCGATGGGTTAAGGAAAAGGATAGAAGAGGTACGTGCCGAACTATGTAAAATGGCGGGGAAAAAGACCGTGCATGATCAGCGGTTATTGGCGGCAAGTCAGGTGTTGGATGTAATAATTAACAAGTATGACCGGTTATTAATATGAACCACCAAGGATAACCAGTCGCGACTGCAGTGGGCAGCCGGTTGTGATGCTCCGGGCGGCAGGGAAAGTCGTCTGCGGGAATATCCAAAAAAATGAGGGCCGGAGGCCTGGGTGCGGGGGCTGGGGAGGCGGGGAAAAAGGACCGGGGGTTTCAGGAAATATTAATGCGTCGGCGCTAAAATGGAGTCCGGAATATGGTACCGGAGGGGGTTGGGCCGGTGAATATCGCTTTTTTTCTGCTCCCCAAGGAGGAGACTGTCTGGCTCCCCCTGCGAGCGACCATGCGGCAGGCGGTGGAAAAGATGGAGCACCACGGCTACACGGCCGTGCCCATTCTCGACGGGGAAGGCAGGTACGCCGGGACCCTCGCCGAAGGGGACCTGCTGCGTAAACTCAAGTACACACCCGATTTGACCTTTGCCGATATGGAAAAGGTGCCTTTGAAGGATATCCCGAGGCGGCTGAAAATAGAGCCGATTCAGATCGGGGCAGAAATGGAGGACCTGATCTCCCTGGCGCTGGCGCAGAGTTTTGTGCCGGTTGTGGATGACAAGCTGGTTTTTATCGGAATAATCAGGAGGAGGGAAATCATTGAACATTACTGCCGGGTTGTTCGGGGTTGAGGATTTATGTGATCCTAACGGAATTTAACCGGAATTGAAAAGTCTCTTGGGGCATGAAGGTCTTGATAGACTGATCTGGAGGCTATGGAAAACCTCTTTAAGGCAAAGGCCATCTCTGCCGTAGTGAGGTTATTGGGATAAATGGTAAATAGTGATAAATGGACTATATAGGTGCCCTGGTGGTGCTGAAGCCTCCCGGGAAGGAAGAACGGCTACGCGGCAAGGTGGGAATCCACCTGGTCTAATTTGCAGTTGCCATTATTTCTAATCAATGGTATTATAGGCATATGAAACATGAACTGGAAAGCTACCTTCCGATGCGTAAGGCTTGTGCGATTCCCGGTGTGGTGCCGCTAACCCTGCGGAGATGGGAGAAGATCGGGGAAATCCAATGCATTCGTACTCCCTCCGGTCAGCGGCACTATGCCAGGAGGGAGATTTTACGCCTTTTGGGCGAAAATCTCCCTGGAGGAACAAGGGCTGTCCTGTACGCCCGGGAGTCCTCAGCCAAACAGGCTGGCATGGAGAGCTACGGGTTGGCGGTCCACCAGGCCGCCGCCCTGGTTATTGCCCGGCGTGCGCTTGACTACAAGGAAAAAGTGCCCCGGAATGTCCGAAAGGTGGTAGCCGCTACGGAAGCAGGCAGTCACCTGAAGGGATGGGGTAAACTTTTCGGCATGCTCAAGCACACCAGGCAATCCGCGATTCGGGAACGGGCCTACAAAAAGGACTGGGTCCTGGACGATTATCCGGCCTACGCCAGGCACCGGCGAAAGGAGAAACAAGACGCGGCGTAGAGGAGGTGGTGATTTTTTTAAGCCTGTCCCGCTGGCTCCGGTCCCGTCGGTCCACTTGCAATGGGCAGCCATGATGGAAAAGGGCCAGGATATGTGTTTAGTTGTTGCATCGGATGAGGTTTATTCGACGTTCAAGGCGGAAACCGGTGGGACAGGTAACCAGGGTAACTCCCCCACCCGGCAAATGCTCAAGTGAAGGGTGCCATGCGCCCGGGGTACCCACCCGAAGGGTGGGTCGGTCAACCCGGTCGTCCAAGGCCATTCCGCGCCGGGGCCCGTTGCGCGAGATGGATAACGCTGGGTAGTCGGTTTCGGAACCATAACTG
>JAJYZD010000157.1 GCA_021800315.1 Bacillota bacterium
AATTCCTCGGGGCAGGTCCAGAGTAACGTGCCGGTCACCTTCAGCGTCAACGGTTCGGCCAGTGTGGGCTCCGGTACGGTTGACACCAACCCGTCCGGCGCAGCCCTGACCACGGTTACGGATACGACCGCCCAGAGCGTCACCGTCACCGCCTCCGCCGCGGGGGTGAGCAACTCGGCCACGGTTACGTTTAATTCGGCCACGGCCGGCAGCATCGAACTCACCTACGCCCCGCAGCCGGCCTACGCCGGCCAGCAGGAAACGCTGACCGCCACGGTCCTGAATTCATCCAACCAGGCCCTGGCCGATGTGCCGGTCACCTTCAGCGTGAACGGTTCGGCCAGCGTGGGCTCCGGGACGATTGACACCAATCCGTCCGGCGCGGCCCAGACCACGCTCAATGATTCAACCGTCCAGAGCGTCACCGTTACCGCCTCCGCCGCCGGGTTGAGCACTTCGACCACCATCGCGTTCAACGCCGAAGTGGGCAGCATCCAGCTCACCTACACCCCGGTGCCGGCCATAGCCGGGCAAGCGGTGACGGTGAGCGCCGCGGTGTATAATTCGGCGGGGCAATCTATGGCTAACGTACCGGTCACCTTCGGCGTGGACGGTTCGGCGACCATCGGTGCCGGGCCGGTGGACACCAGTTCGTCCGGCATCGCCCAGACCACGCTGAACGACGCGACGGCCCAAAACGTCACCGTTACCGCCGATGCTCCGGGATTCAACGCTTCAACGGTGGTCCAGTTCAATTCCTAAAAGCACCGCAAGGGGCAACCTGCAGCGGTTGCCCCTTGCCTGGGTAACTGATTTGTCGCGGAGGGAGCCCGCCCGGGTTCCCTTCCTGCTGTTAGGCCTGCCTGGTGACGGGTACGTAAAGGGCGTTTTCCTGTTCGTCATAGGTGGCGGGGAAGGCCCCCTTGAACTCGATGCCGAACTGCTTGAAGAAGCCCTTGCCGAAAATCTTGGTCTTCTTGATCAGGATACCACCGCTTTCCGCCGGCTTTATCCTTATGGTACGGCTATCCTGATCATACGCGAGTTGGATGTTATTGCTGCTCAACCTCTCCCGGGCGATCTTGTTCAGTACGATAGAGTTCTTGGATAGCTTTACCATAGGCAGCTTGGCCCTGGCCTTCCTTTCGCTCCTACGGGGAACATAAACCTCGAATGCCAACTTTTTCACCTCCTGCACGTTTACTCGTTCCAGTTGTAAGTATAACCACTCGAATGAATATATAAACATAAATGGTAAAAAATATTTAAGATATTTAGATTGACTGGCATCGGCTCGAAAAACCATCCGGCCTCCAGCCATTTAATGGTAGCGACAGCACCGGGTGAACGTATTGCCTCACTGAGAAATTTTTGGTAGAGTAGAGGGGACAAGTCATGACAAAGGCTTTTCGGACTAATATTTTTGAGGGGGCTGCGATAATTGTTGATCCTTACCAATGTCATGGAGCATCTGGTTTTGGAAACCGTCGAGGAGATCTTCAGCTCCGAAAACGCCAGGGACGCCTGTCATTGCGAGAGATGCCGGCTGGATATCGCGGCCATAGTCTTAAACAGTCTGCCCCCGGCCTATGTCGTCACTTTCGAGGGCGAAGTGAAAAAGCGGTCGTACGCCCTGGTCATCCAGTACAAGGCCGACATCGTCAGGGAAATCACCAAGGCCATGCAAACCGTGGCTACCCGTGTTCATCACGACCGCGATAATGGATAGAATATCGGCAGGGGTGGTTTTGTGCAGGATTTACTTCCGCCCGGCCAGACGTTGAATCTGGCCGGCCTCGTGGAATACGCCCGCGGCGCCATAGTGAGCAAAACCCTGGTGGACCGGGAGAAGGGTACCGTGACCCTGTTCGCCTTTGACCAGGACCAACGGCTCTCCGAGCATTCGGCGCCTTTCGACGCCCTGGTGTTCGTGGTGGAAGGCCAGGCCGGGGTGGTAGTGGGCGGGAACCCCGTCCAGGTTCCGGCCGGACACATGGTGGTCCTGCCGGCGAATGTTCCCCATGCCGTCACTGCGGCGGAGCGGTTCAAAATGCTGCTCGTCATGATCAGGGCCTAAGCCGCCCGGCTCAAAAAAGTCTCACCTGCCAGGTGAGGCTATTTCGTTTGCCCGTGGTATAATGTTTCGTAACGGGGCCCGCGGTCAGCGGGCGTTTTGGCAAGTACGTATGCGGGGCGGTGAACGCTTTTGGGTATATGGACCGGGAGGGACGACAAAGGGGGCCGGGACTCGGCTCCGACCGTGGCGGATGTCGGGGAACACAGGCTCATCGACCTTATCACCCGCCCTTTGGCATCTTCGCCGGAAGTAATCCTGGGCCCGGGGGATGACGCGGCCGTGTTGGTCTCTCCGCCGGGGTGGCTTCTCCTCACTACCGATATGCTGGTGGAAGGGGTTCATTTCCAGGCCGGTTACGGCACTCCCGTCCAACTGGGTTACAAGGCCCTGGCCGTCAACGTCAGCGACATCGCAGCCATGGGCGGCACGCCCTGGGCGGCCGTGATCTCGGTGGCCCTGCCCGGGTCCACGCCCGCGGAGTTCGTAGAGTCTCTTTACCTGGGTCTGGACCGGGCCGCGCGGCAGTTTGGGGTGAGCCTGGTGGGCGGTGATACGGTGGCCAGCCCGGGATCCCTGGTCATAAACGTGGCCCTGGCCGGCAAGGCCGCCCCGGGCACCGTGGTCACCAGGCGGGGAGCCCGGCCGGGTGATCTCGTTTTTGTTACCGGGTCCATGGGAGCGGCGGCGGCGGGCCTCTTCGTCCTGCAAAACCCCGGCTCCTGGCCCCGGGAGGCTGCCGGTTCCGTCGTCCGGCGTTTTCTGGAACCGGTACCGCACCTGGAAGCCGGGAAACTGTTCGCCTCCTTCGGCGTGGGAGCGTTGGACGATAACAGCGACGGCCTGGCGCGCGAGATGCATGAAATCTGCCGCGCGTCGGGTGTGGGCTGCCTGATTGAACCGGAACGCCTGCCGGTTGACGCCGCGGTCAGGGAAATTGCGGCGGCGGCCGGGCGTCCCTGGTGGGAATGGGCCCTGCACGGGGGCGAGGACTACGGCCTGGTCGTCTGTGTCGCGCCGGCCGCGGCGGAGTCCCTGGTTGATGCCTGCCGCTCGGCGAACATAGCCTTGACCCGGGTCGGCCTCATCACCGTCCGGGAGGAGGGGCTGTGGACGGCGTGGGCGGATGGCCGTACGGTTCCCCTACTGCCGGGCGGTTTTGAACATTTCCTTCCAGACGGAGGGTCTCATGGACGGTGATGTCGCGGGCGCCATTTATACGACCGGCCCGGAGGAAACCAGGGAGTTGGGGAGGCGCCTGGCCGCCCTGATCCAACCGGGGGACCTGGTGGTGTTGAACGGCGGTCTGGGAGCCGGCAAAACCCTGTTCGCCGGAGGAGTGGGCCAGGGTCTGGGGCTGTCCGGGCCGGTTTCCAGTCCTACCTTCATCCTGGTCAGGGAATACCAGGGCGGCCGGTTGCCCCTTTACCACATGGACACCTACCGGTTGGATGACCCCGCCGAGTTGGTCGATTTGGGCTACGAGGAGTACTTTTACGGTCCGGGAGTTACGCTCGTCGAGTGGGGAGAGAGGGTCGTCCCCCTGTTGCCCCGGGAGCGGCTGGAGATCCGCTTTTCTTTCGTGCCCGGACAGGACGAGGACCGGCTCGTGGAGATCATGGCTTTCGGCGGGCGCTACCGGAAACTGGCCGCGGAGTTGTTGGAAGTTGCTGGTGTTGGGCATTGACACGGCCACGCCCGTGGCGGGGGTGGCACTGGTAAACGAAAACGGCCTGGTGGCGTCCCGCCTGGTCAGCGGTATCCGTTCCCATTCCGTATGTCTTTTACCCATGATTAGGGACGTTTTCCAGGATGGTCGGGTGAAGGCCGGCGACTTGACCGGGCTGGCCGTTTCCACCGGGCCCGGTTCCTTTACGGGTCTGAGGATCGGCCTGGTCTGTGCCCGCACCCTGGCCCGCGTATGGGAGTTGCCCCTGGCGGGTGTGTCCACCCTCGAAGTGCTGGCGTTTCCTTTCGCCGGATCAGGGGTGCTGGTGGTACCTATGCTGAACGCGCGGCGGGGCGAGGTCTATACCGGAGTCTACCTGGCCTCCGTCCGACCGGAGTGCCTGGCCGGTCCTATGGCGGTGCCGCCCCGGGAACTGGCCGGAATCCTGGAGTCGTTTACGGGGCGCATTGTGACGGTGGGGGACGGCCTGCCGTTCGCCCGGGCGGTTTTGGAGCGAATGGACCGGGATATAACGGAGGCGCCGCCCGTGGCCTGGGCTCCGCGGGCCGACTACCTGGCCCAGTTGGGGGCCGTCATCCTGGCGGAGGGCCTGGGCGGTGATCCCCTGGCGGTTCTTCCCCGCTATGTCCGTCTGCCGGAGGCGGAAGTGGTCTGGCGCCAAAGATACGGTCGCGGCCGTGATTGACTTCGCAGCCATGACGTTGGAACACGTGGCCCAGGTGGCGGCCATAGAAGCGGCGAGTTTTCCAGCTCCCTGGCCGCTTAGAGCCTTTGTCCAGGAAATCCTGCAAAACAGCCTCGCCGACTACCTGGTGGCCTTGAGAGAGGGAAAGGTGGCCGGGTACGCCGGCATGTGGATTATCCTGGATGAGGCCCACATAACCAACGTGGCCGTGCGGCCCGAATTGAGGGGTATGGGTATCGGACGCCGGCTGATGGAGCAGGTGATTGTGCGGGCGCTGTACCTGGGCGCCCGCAAGATGACCCTGGAGGTGCGCGTGTCCAACGCGGCGGCCCTGACCCTTTACGAAAGCCTGGGTTTTCGCCGGACCGGGGTCCGTCCCCGCTATTACGAGGATACCGGGGAAGACGCGGCGATCATGTGGCTTGACCTGGGCGGGGATGCAAGGCTTTGAAGAAAAAGAGCAGGGAAGGCCCGGTCTTACCGCTTGCCGGTATACACAGGGTGCCTTCGACGCATGATACTTAGTAATATGACCCTTTGCGGAAGGGATGTGGAGGTTGGGACCTGGGAGCCACAAAATCGGGATCATCGGTGTGGGCGCCGTGGGTTCGGCCTGCGCTTTCGCGCTTTTGGCCGGCGGTTTGGCCGGGGAACTGGTGTTGGTCGACGTTAACCGTGAAAGGGCGGCGGGGGAGGCCATGGACCTGGCCCACGGTACGCCCTTTGTCCGGCCGGTAAAGGTCTATGACGGTGACTGGGCCGACCTGGAGGGTGCCGGTGCGGTGGTTTTCACCGCCGGGGTGGGCCAAAAACCGGGCGAAACCAGGCTGGACTTGATCAACCGCAACCTGGCCGTGCTCAAGAGGGCCCTGCCCACCGTCGTCAGGGCCGCGCCCGGCGCCATGCTGATCATGGTGACCAACCCGGTGGACGTCCTGACTTTCGCCGCCCTGCGGATTTCCGGCCTGGGTCCGGAAAAGGTAATCGGTTCCGGGACGGTGTTGGACAGCGCCCGTTTCCGGCAGGCCCTCTCCTGTCGCTACGGGGTGGAGGCCCGCAACATCCATGCCTATGTCCTGGGGGAACATGGTGACTCCGAGGTCTTCCCCTGGAGCATCGCCAACATCGCCGGGGTCGGCCTGGAAGAGTTCGCCCGTCTGTCCGGCCTGGCGCAACTTTCCCGCGGGGAGATTGAAACCGAGGTGCGGTCGGCGGCCTACTCCGTCATCGCCCGGAAGGGCGTCACCAACTATGCGGTGAGCCTGGCGGTGCGCCGGATCATCGAAGCCGTTCTCGGCGACGAGCAGTCCATCCTCACGGTATCGGGCCTGTTACATGGGGAGTACGGGCTCGACGGGGTGTGCCTGTCCCTGCCCTGCATCCTGGATCACTCCGGCCGCCACAAAGCCCTGGCGCTGGCACTGGCTCCGGAAGAGGAAACCGCCCTGCGCGATTCGGCCCGGGTCCTGAAATCGGTGATAGCGGAGAGCGGCTTGGCCTGACCGGCCTGACCGGTATATTTGACACTTGCATCGGCCGGAAAAAGGAGTATAATATTAGATGCTACCGAAACATGCGCCTGTAGCTCAGGGGATAGAGCTCCGGCCTCCGGAGCCGGGCGCGCAGGTTCGATTCCTGCCAGGCGCACCAAGCCATCACCGGGAAGCCTTGAAAATCAAGGCTTCTTGCATTTTGATAACACACGGAGGGCTAGACAGGGTCCCGCAAGGGACCCTTGATTTTTCTAGGTTTCTTCACCTAGTCAGACTGAAAGTCAGACCGGGTGTCAGACCAAAAGTCAGACCAAACCCGGAGCCCCGGAGGCCGCGTCCCGCAAGGGATCCGGGGCTTGTGACGCAATACGGGTCCGGTAGTTTTTCGAAGGGCCCGCAGTAGTTCGCAGAGTTCCTTTTGCTGGGAATATATTGTCGAATGCAAGTGATACATATAAGGCTGGGGCAATGCAAGCGGCCAACCACGTCGTTAAATCATTATTCATTTATCTGTTGGATGGCTGCGGGGTGTTGGTGCCAGCTGGTCCTTTATTTGGTGGATGGTTGCCGCTGGCCGGAAAGCAGTAGGTCAGCGAAAAAGGGGATGGTGGCACTTGATATATCCCCACCCCGGGCGAAATTGCGTTGCTGATTTGCCGTTCTCTAGCGCCAAGCCCTTAATCGCACGGGACGCTAAGGTGGCGGGCCATTCGGCCTCCGATCGAACGGTGGTAGCTGCTCCCCGGTCGCTATCCAACCAGACCTTATATAAGAGATACTAACAGCCATTTATCCTTGGCCGCCAGTGGTAAGCACACAAATAGTAAACAATGGTTAGCCAGAGAGGGAGAACTCATGCTCTTAGCCTCTCGAATGCTTTCTGTACAATATCTTGCGTGATATATCTGGGGTTGTTCATCTGTATCTTTAGTATAATATTTCTCGCGTCGTCGACAGATAGTCCACCGTATTCTACCAGCATGCAAATAAGTTCAATTCCCCAAATTAAGGACACGCCTTCAAGTTCACACTTTCGCCTCAAAGGCCTATCATTTGTTACACACGTCCAGCCATGTTCCTTTGCAAGGAGGAAACACATGTTATCTTGGAAGGACAGTGGACCCTTTCCTATAGATGCTGCTATGAGATGATCTAGTTTGGGTTCTATCAAAATAATTCCTAGTTCACTACAATCACCTTCGTTAATTTCATTGATCTCATTTAAGATCGGGGTGGAAGAATATATTTGGCCCACGTAGTTGCAAATCAGTTTAAGGATCGTCTTATCGCAACTATAGAAATCGATGAGCACGTTAGCGTCCAGTAGTAAACAGTGCCTCCTTTTTTCTATCATCTGTCTACACCCATGAAGAAACTCTATCTCGCATGGCTGGGAGATTCAATCCTAGTATTTCTGCCCCGCGACTCATGGTAATAGCCTCTTTTTCAATGGCATTGCGGACCAATCTAGATAGGCGATCTTCAATGAAGTGTGACGGTGATAGTGAGTCTGGCTCATGCGACCGCAATACTTCTGGTGATTGTTGAAATTTATTCGGGGGTAAAGCCCCGGGTTCGTCGGTAATACTTAATGTTCTACCAGTCCTTAGCCTATAAGCACTTTGAAATTTTCCCCATATCGGGTTGCCCATAGTTTGAGAAAGACGATACAAGACAGTTTTATAACTTACTTGGAAAATACGCTTAACCTTAAGAACCCGATCGACAAAGGGCAAGCCATAAGTCTCTGCCCATTCCGATTGAAAAGTCTCCTCCGGCATCAAGAAATAAGAGGCGAAGATATCTGCTTCATTTTCCTGATCTTTTACCTCGGCACCTTCTTCTATATTATAAGTATCTAAGTGGAGAAGCAAATGTCCAAGTTCATGAACGGCGCTAAAAATCCAACGTTCAACTGAAATACGCTCCCATACATTAACAATAATAGCAGGGCCCCCATCTTCTTCGGAAACAGATAGGCCAAAGAAACCATTCGATACAAGACTAAGAGGATAGATTTTTATTCCGTAACATTCGAGTAAACCCGCAATATCGCGAATTGGCTCTCTTTCATTAAGATTAAGGGCCTTTCTCGCCCTCCTCGCTGCATACTTAGCTTTATCATTTCCGCTGGGTATCGAGGATAACTCTTTAGCGAGATCCCCAAGTTGATAATTCTTACGATCGTTCAGTATTTCCTCTAGATAGGCAAAATCATCAAGCCAACGCGCAACTTCGCTTAAAATACTATCCCGGCTATTCATTTTTTTCGAGGCGCGAAATCTAACTTTTCTCAAGGTGCGAATCGGAACGAACAAATCCTGAAGTTTTATTCCCATGCCGACAGCAATGTTTTGTAGTGTCGAAACTTTAGGGATCGAGGTACCGTTTTCAATATTGCGGTAAGTAAGCCTGGAAATCCCAGACAACTCTGCTACCTGGGACTGGCTTAAATTCCTTGATTCCCGAATCCGGCGGAGGTTCGCCCCAATTATTTTCTGGTCCATATGCACCACCCTTTACCCTATTATATACATAAATACGTTGGATGTATACATGGAAATAAATCTTGCCAAAAAAACTTTTTTGGCATATAATGACGATGGCCGGTGACCTACCAACAAGGCGAAAACACGAACGGAGTCTGAAAAGGCGTAATACCGTGTATAACCTTTTTTTGTAAATACTGCCCATGTATCATGAATTTTCTACCTACAGATATGCCTAATGTAAATTGCGAAAACGTGCGAGGAATATGCCGGGGATGCAACCCCCCTATGTGGGCGGAAATTCTTGGTGCGTCGAATCGAGTAAGTCACGTAATTCCTTAATAGACAAATGCTTCGCCAGAGATTTTAACCGGCACAAACCTAGGGGTGCTGTGATTTTTACGGATTTCGGTTTTGCCGCAGGGCCATTTGGGTCCGATGCCCAGGGAAAAAATGGTGTTCCTTCGGGGAATATCGCCGTTTTTAGGGCATAGTAAGCGCTTTCAT
>JAJYZD010000158.1 GCA_021800315.1 Bacillota bacterium
CGGTTTCGCCCGTTCTCTACATCGCCGCCGGCATATCCGGCGCCATCCAGCACCTGGCGGGCATGGGGTCGTCGAAGTGCATCGTGGCGGTCAACAAGGATCCCGATGCCAACATCTTCAAGGTGGCCGATTACGGCATCGTGGGCGACCTCTTCGCAGTGGTTCCCGAACTGACCATCGCGGTCCGGGAACTGAAAGCCCAGGGGTAGGGCCATGTATCAGGCGGTTATAGCGGGGGCGGTGCGTACGGCCGTGGGCCGCTTCGGCGGGTCGCTGCAGGGGGTTCCCGCGGTTGAACTGGGCGCGGCGGTGGTGAAGGAGTCCCTGGCCCGCTCGGGTCTGGCTCCGGAGCAGGTGGAGGAGGTCATCCTCGGCAACGTGCTGCAGGCGGGGCTGGGGCAGAACCCGGCCCGCCAGGCGGCGGTAAAAGCCGGAGTGCCCTTTGAGGTGCCCTCCTACACCATCAACAAGGTGTGCGGCTCGGGTCTGAAGGCGGTTATTCTGGCCGCGCAGACGGTAGCCCTGGGGGATGCCGAGGTGGTGGTGGCCGGCGGCATGGAGAACATGAGCGCTTCCCCCTACCTGGACCCGGACCACCGCTGGGGCGGCCGTATGGGGGACACCCGCCTTACGGACACCATGCTCAAAGACGGGCTGACCTGCGCCTTCATCGACGCCCATATGGGCATCACGGCTGAAAACGTGGCCGCGCGCCACGGCATCACCCGGGAGGAGCAGGACGCCTTCTCCCTGGACAGCCAGCACAAGGCGCGGGCGGCCATTGAGGGGAACCGTTTCCATGAAGAGATTCTTCCGGTGCCGGTAGCGACGAAGAAGGGGCCGTCCCTTCAATTCGCCGTGGACGAGTTTCCCCGGCGGGATTGCACCCTGGAGCAACTGGCCGCCCTCAAACCCGCCTTTCGCCGGGACGGGACGGTGACGGCGGGCAACGCCTCGGGGATCAACGACGGGGCGGCGGCCATGGTGGTCATGCGGGCCGAGACCGCCGTCCGGTTGGGGGTGTGTCCGCTGGCGGCGGTGCGCTCCTGGGGCTCGGCGGGGGTCGACCCCGCGTACATGGGCCTGGGACCGGTGCCGGCTTCGCAAAAGGCCCTGGCCAGGGCCGGCGTGAGCGTCGCCGACCTGGATGTGATCGAAGCCAACGAAGCTTTCGCCGCCCAGGCGCTGGCCGTGACGCGTCTTCTGGAACTGCCTTTGGCGCGGGTCAACGTCAACGGTGGCGCGGTGGCACTGGGACACCCCATCGGGGCCAGCGGAGCGCGCATCCTGGTCACGCTTTTGCACGAACTATCCCGGCGGCGGGGCCGGTACGGGCTGGCCACCCTGTGCATCGGCGGCGGCCAGGGGGTGGCCCTGGTGGTCGAAGGAATTTCCTGAGGGTTACAAGCTAAATCGTCTCGAAAGGAGCGAAAGCCCGGGACGGCCACGCGGGGAAGTGACTCAGGCAGGTTTCCCGGCGCTGGTCCGGAGAACCCGGGCGCCGGATTTTGCAGGAGATTATGGTGGTGGGCGCCGGCCAGATGGGCGCCGGCATCGCCCAGGTAGCGGCACGGGCCGGGTACCGGGTGCTGCTCAACGATGTCAAAGAAGAGTTTGTGCAAAAGGGCCTGGGCGTCATCCGCAAAAACCTGGAACGGGACGTGGCCAAGGGTCGCCTGACGGCCGTGGAAATGGAGGGGACCGTGGCGAGGCTCGTTCCTTCGGTCAGTCTCGGCGACGCCGCCGGCGTAAGCCTGGCCGTCGAGGCGGCCACCGAGAACATGACCGTGAAGACGGCCGTCTTTCGGGAACTGGACCGCGTTCTACCCGGGCAGGCCGTCCTGGCCAGCAATACCTCGTCCCTGCCGATCACCGAACTGGCGGCCGTAACCGGCCGTCCGGACCGGGTCATCGGCATGCACTTCATGAACCCGGTGCCGGTGATGCAACTGGTGGAGGTAATCGGCGGCCTGGCCACCTCGCAGGCGACCTGCGACCTGGTGGTGGAGGCGGCCGTCCGGATGGGTAAGACGCCGGTGGTGGTCAAGGACGCCCCCGGCTTCGTGGCCAACCGGGTCCTGATGCCCATGATCAACGAGGCGGTCTTCGCCGTCTGGGAGGGCACGGCTACCCCGGAGGCGGTGGACGCAATAATGAAGATGGGGGCCAACCACCCCATGGGTCCCCTGGCGCTGGCCGACCTGATCGGCCTGGACACCTGTCTGGCCATCATGGAGGTGCTCTACCGGGGGTTCGGTGATCCCAAGTACCGTCCCTGCCCGCTGCTGCGCCAGTACGTGGCGGCTGGCTGGCTGGGACGGAAGTCCGGCCGGGGGTTCTATTCCTACCAGTCCTGAGGGGGGAAAAGTGTGGATTTTCAAAACCTGATCCTGGAGACGGAGGGACCGGTGGCCGTCATCACCATCAACCGGCCCAGGGTGTTGAACGCGCTGGACGGGCCGACCCTGGCCGAACTGGGCCGGGCCGTGGCCCGGCTGGGGCCGGAG
This sequence comes from Bacillota bacterium, assembly GCA_021800315.1. Classification (GTDB taxonomy): domain Bacteria; phylum Bacillota; class Desulfotomaculia; order Desulfotomaculales; family JAJYZD01; genus JAJYZD01. Next base: position 2,508 of record JAJYZD010000158.1, read on the forward strand.
GTGCGGGCCCTCATCCTTACCGGGGCCGGCGACAAGGCTTTTGTGGCCGGGGCGGACATAGCCTTCATGCGGGGGCTTTCCCCCCTGGAAGCCAGGGAATTCGCCCGCCAGGGGCACGCGGTGCTGACCGCGCTGGAAAAGTTGCCCGTGCCGGTCATCGCTGCTGTCAACGGCTTCGCCCTGGGGGGCGGCTGCGAACTGGCCCTGGCCTGCGACCTCAGGGTGGCTTCGGATAACGCCCAGTTCGGGCAGCCGGAGGTGAACCTGGGGATAATCGCCGGCTTCGGCGGTTCCCAGCGCCTCGCCCGCCTCGTGGGGCCGGGCCTGGCCAAGGAGATGCTCTTTACGGGGGATCGCTACGACGCGGCCCGGGCCCGGGAGATGGGGCTGGTGAACTACGTAGTGCCCAAAGAGGAACTGCTCCCGGTCTGCCGGGACCTGGCCGGCCGGATGGCCCGCCGCGGCCCGGTGGCGGTGAACCTGACCAAGGAAGCGGTCAACCAGGGGCTGCAGATGGACCTGGCCTCCGCCCTGGCCCTGGAGTCGGATCTGTTTGCCGTGTGCTTCGCCAGCCAGGACCGGGCGGAGGGTATGGACGCCTTCCTGCAAAAGAGACAGCCGGCCTTCAGCGGCAAGTAGGTTTAACCGGCGCGCCGAAGCGGGAGCTATGAGGGCGGAACTTCGGCATTGGGGCGCCACAGCAGGCTGATGGTACACAGGCCGGCCGGCCCGGTGACGGTCCCACACTGCCCAAAAACCTCCACCAAACTTAAGGTGTCCCGGTGGGCAGCCGCGTCGGGCCCGCCGCCACAGAAGCCGGAACCCGGGGTGAACCCGGGTTCCGGCGCTGGTGGTGAAGTGACGCTACTACCGGACGCTCGGCCTGAGTCCGTCCAACATGCCCAGAACAATGTTAGCTACGCCGAAGCCGGTGATGCCGGCTCCGACGCTACCGCCCACCATCCTGCCGACGGCGGTTGCGGCCACGCCCAACCCGGTAACAACCATGCCGGTCCTGGAACGCCTCATCACCTTCACCTCCGGGTAGTAGTATTTCCCGTTCCGCGTGGGTTTATAGGGCGGTATCAGGGGACCGGCCGGCAAACCTGGCGGTCCGCCGGCCGGTCCTTTACGTAACAGCCGGCCGGAACGTCTTCGTCCCGGTAATATACTTCGACCGCGTCGCCGGCACCCAGAAGCGACATCATCCCTTTGAGCATTTTAGCGCATTCGGGCGGCTGCATGACGCTGAAGTTTTCGGACAAATCGACCATGTGCCCTAGGAGGCGGTGGACCTGGGTCCATTTGTGCTTGACGGTTCCGGCCAACTGCCGTTGCTGGCGGGGCCGCAACGAGAAGTACTGGTAGAAGATATCCAGGACCGGCAGGCTCAGTTCCAGGTGGTCGTGGACCCGCTCGTGGCAGACGTTCATGTATTTGACGGTGTTCACGAACAGGTCGGTCAACAGCAGGTCCGGTTGTTCGGCCGGGAAGAACTGGTCCATCTTCTGGTTTACCACCAGGCCCAGGACGCGCCAGTTGAACCGGTAGCACAGTTTGCGGGCCAGATCCTCTTTGTTCCTCGGGCGAACCGCCGGAAAACCTTCCAGGGCGATCAGGTGATGAAAAATAGCGCGGGTGGCGTACTGTTGCGCCTGGCGGCTCGTCCAGCGGGGATCGAGAAATACCGGGATATCCTGTCCCGCGTTCAGGCACCCGCGGCGACAGGGAGGGCATAGTGGGGGGTGAGCGGGCAGGAACCGGATGGTTGCTCCCAACTCCAGGCAGGCGACGGAGTAAAAGTTGACAAACGCATCCGTGAAGAACCAGTCTTTTAGCTGCATGGGTTCATCTCCCTGTCCCCTTGGTGCCACCCTAGGATCTTGTTCAACAAAAATTGATAATTTCCTCCCTGATTTTTCAAGGCTTTAGGGCGAACTTTCGTTCTATCTGTCGTAATCGCAGCTAAGCGGTCAAAACCTAGGGTTTAACGGTGAAAGACCGCTACTGGAGTGGGAATAGGTGTTAACCGTTCGCCGGCCGGTTGGAGGCGGGTTCGAGCGTTTTACCGGCCAGGGCCAGGACCTGTTGGGCTATGAGGCGGGAGGCATCCGCTCCCGGCCAGGCGGTCATTTCGTTCCTGATGGCCAGGAGGCCGCCGCTGGTAAACGAGCGTTCCAGGGCGCTCTGGAGTTCGCCCAAAGTGGTGGCCAAAATGGCCATTCTCTTGTTCAACAGGAATTCGGTGTTTTTGGCCTCCTGGCCGGGGACCGGCCGGTAGACCAGGATGGGGAGACGCATGTGCAGGGCTTCCGTGATGGTCAGGCAACCGGCCTTGGTTATCACCAGGTCGGCTATGCCCATCAACTCCTGGATGTTCTCCAGGTAGGAGAAAATCCGGAAGCGGGCGTGGCGGCCGAAGGCTTCCTGAAGCTGCCGGTAAAGGCGGACGTTGCGGCCGCAGACCACCACCACCTGCAACCGGGGTTGGAAGGAGGCCAGGATCCCGCAGATGGCCCGGACGTCCGGCAGCACCCCGTAGGCGCCGGCCATGAGTAATACGACCGGGCTGCCGGGATCGAGGTCATAGGCTTCACGGACCTGCTGGGGGGAAAACGGGGCGAAAAAGCGGCGGCGGATCGGGATGCCGGTGCTGACTATCCGCGAGCCGTCGATGCCGAGTCGCTGCATGTTTCTCTTGATATCCGGGGTGGCCACGCAGTAAAGGTCCATGTTCCGGTGCAGCCACTGGCTGTGGAAATCGTAGTCGGTAATGATCGTGACGCAGGGAACGTCGAGGCCCCTTTTTTCCTTCAGGATGGAAACGACTCCGCCGGTGGAGGGGAAGGTGTTGACGATTACGGCCGGCTTGCGCTCGACGAGCAGGGCCCAGAGTCGCTCCCGGCCGACGTTGTTCAAAACCGTCTTGGGCAGTGTCGGCTCGAGGGAAGGTTCGTCCACGAAGCGGTAGGAGAGGCCGTACAGGAAGGGAAGGCGGTTGCAGCTACCTATGTAGGCCGTGCGGACCACGCGGTTGAGCAGAGGGCTGACATACTGGTAGTAATCAATGGTTTCCACCCTGGCCCCCGGATGGAGTTCGCCAATCGCCTCCCGGATCGAAAGGGCCACCTGCATATGCCCGTCTCCAAAACTGGAGGAAAGAATCATCACCCGCATGAAAGCGCACAACTCCTTTGGGGACCCCAGGGGCAGGGGGCCCTTGATCAGTCAGATTACATTATAGCAGATGGCGGGGGAATACATGCAACAAGGCCCATTCTAAAGAGACCGGCGGCTGGAGGCAGCAGGCGGAAGACAACCTAAGGACAAGGCCTGATTTGGCGTCCCGGTCCGGAGGAGCTTAAGTATTTCTCAGGGAAAAAAGGGGCTTGGCGTCGATTCCAGGTATAGCCCGCCCAGCAAAATAATTTCTCTCTTGCATTGTTGCCGCTTCAATGGTAAATTGTCCATACGGCTCTTTTCCCGGAAAATACCGGGCATGTCTCGGGCACCGGGATCATAAGCTTAGTTTATCTGGTTTTTCAGCGCCGGGCGGGCTACGCTTCCCGACCGGCGATAGACAGTACGGGAGGTGGACTCAAAGTGAAAAGGTTCTATGCGCTGTACCGGCCTCACGCCTACCGCCAGCCGACCCTGTTCAACGAGGTGGGCAAGTACGGCGAGAGAAGCAACAACATCAGCAACACTTTCTGGCAGGTGGTGCCCGATGGCACCGAGTGCCTGGCCGAGTCCTGCGTCCGGGGCGACGGACGCCTGAGATCGTTCAAGACCCCGGTGGAGGCGGAAAAATGGGCGCGCCGGTACGCCTACGAAGGTTCCAAACGCTGGGGAGGATTCTGAGCGCCTTTGGGCGTACGCCGGCAAACCGGTCAACCGGCGGGAAAGGATGGTCCGGAAATGATCGCCTACTGCGGCATAACCTGCACGGAGTGCCCCGCCTACCTGGCGAGCCGGGAGGACGATGACGAAAAAATGGCGGCGGTCGCCAAAGAGTGGTCGGAGCAATTCAAGTCGGACATAGCTCCCGCCGACATCAATTGCGACGGCTGCCAGTCGCCCGGTGGCCGCATTTTCAATTTCTGCCGGCTGTGCGAAATTCGGAAGTGCGGACGGGAGAGGGAGATGGAAAACTGCGGCCATTGCGCCGAATATCCCTGCCGGAAGGTAAGCTTTGTGCTGGAGGCGGTGCCGGGAGCCAGGGAGACCCTGGAACGGGTGCGGGAGGCGCGGTAAGCCGGGCGGGGATGCCGGGGATGCGGATGTGGATCAGGCGGTCGGTGCGGCCAGGGAATTCACCTGCCCGGTCTGGCGGATGCTCAAGAACAACGTCGCGGTGGAGACCCAATACCGGATTGAGTAGGGCGACCGGACGCCGACCGGTTTTGCCCCCGGGAGGAGAAGGGCCGGCTTTCGCCGGCCCTTCTCCTCGTCGTTTCAGGGGATGTAGATAACCTGACCGGGATAGATCGTGTCGGGGTCCTTGATCTGCGGGTTCGCCTTGATCAGGGCGTCGACGGACAGACCGTACCGGTCCGCAATGCTGGACATTGTATCCCCCTTCTGCACCACGTAGAAATGGCTGGGGGGAGCGTGGTGGCCGCCACCGGCGGGCACGTAGACGGTCTGGCCCGGGTAAATGGTGTTCGGGTCCTTGATCTGGGGGTTGGCGGCGGTCAAATCAGCGAGCGGGACCCCGAACATGGCGGCGATGCCGGACATGGTGTCGCCGGGTTGAACAACGTAGATAGTCATGAAACAAGTCACCTCTTGCTTAAAGGTGGAAGCCGGATCCGGAGCGGTGGAAGGGGTGCGCGCGGGGACCGGCCTTCGGGGGCCCCTTCCGGCGAAGACGAAGGAAAGCTCCTTCCCGTTCCCACCGCGTCCCGGACTACTCTATCTTACGCGCCCGGGCGGGAGGTGGTTACCGGCAGGTCTGACCGGCGAAAATGGGTGCCCACGCGGGACGGGTGTTTTCGGTCACCAGCCGGGAAACTTTTTGATTATACTTCCGGAATGCTCGTCAACTACCCCGACCTGAAGGCCGGAGCTAGCTCGCGCAAGCTTCACGATGATGCCGGGGGCTCGGGCTGACAAGCATCATTGATGCCGGGAAGGCTTCCCATACTTCCCCAAAGGGGTGAGCCTGCCAACCCGGAATAGTTACCCTTCCGTATAGCCTGGCTTTCATGCTTTCGAGCGATTTCATTTAAGGACTTTTATCCTTATCATTTAAGCAAGGGAATTGTCCTTGGACCGTGCGGTTGGCCTGTCGGAACGTAACAAAGTTTATCGAATTATGTTATTAGCCTTAGCGGCCTGAAAGTGCTACTTTGTTTCATTTTCTAACCGCCTGGTCTGATGCCTCCGCCTTTCAGGCGGACAGCTTCAGCACCTGCTTCTTTGACCACGACCCATCTTCGGGCGGGTACCCCCCCTTTAGCCGACTTTCAGAGGATTTTTTCTAATTATTCGATTCCTGCGCGCCCGATCTCCTTTGATCTCCGCGACAGACGCCCGCGCACTGAACTGGAATAAGGAATCTCCTTGATAGGTGCCAGAATATTAGTCACGTGGAGGGTGATAAGTATGAATAAGTCAATACGATTGAGGAACCTTCAACAAAAACTGTTAGATTTAGACGTAGATGTCGCCGTCTTAATTCTATCGAGAGATATCTTTTACTATTCCGGTACGGCCCAGCCCTGTATCCTGGTTGTAACTCTCAACGATTATTTCCTGATCGTAAGAAGGGCCCTGGACTTTGTGCTAAACGAAACATGGATAGACACTGGCAAAATTATCGACACCGGCAGTTTCAAGGAAGTCTTGTTGAAACTCAAAGAGCTAGGCGTTAACGGCGGAAGACTGGGGCTGGAAATGGATGTCCTGCCCGCCGAACTCTTTTTAAAGCTAACGGGTATATTTGCTGATTTTAAACCCGTCAATATTTCGGATGAGATAATGGCCCAAAGGATGGGGAAGGACCAGGAAGAAATAGACTTGATCAGAAAAGCCTGTGGCATCATGAAGAAAGGCCAGGACAGGGTTCTTGCCGTTCTTTGTGAAGGAATGACCGAGGTGGAACTGGCGGCGGAAGTGGAGGGTGCCCATAGAAAGGCCGGCCATGAAGGAATACTGTCCATGCGCAATTTTGATTTCTATATCAGCCGCGGTCCGCTTGCTTCCGGCGAAAACCTGTTCAAGGTAAGCGGTTTCGCCAATACCGTTACCGGGGTGGGTCTCAGTCCGGCCGTACCCGCGGGACCCTCATCGCGCAGGATAAACAACGGCGACCTGGTGATAGTTGATATACCCACCTGCTATTGGGGTTACCATTGCGATGAAACGCGTACCTATGTTTTGGGCAAAGCCAGAGCCGAAGTCGTCGACCTTTTCAAAAC
>JAJYZD010000159.1 GCA_021800315.1 Bacillota bacterium
GGCACCCGGCGGAACCGGAAGTTCAGCAAAAGCCTGACACCCTGCTGGTTAAGGCCGCCGCCTGAAACACGCAGGCTTGTCAACTAATTTTCGAGCGAAAATGAGAGGTGCCCGCGCCCCCGCCCGTATTTACTCAGCATGTAGGCTGAGTGCCCGGCTATCTTCCAGCCCGATTCTTCTTCGTTCTTGTGGAGTTGGACAAATAGGAAGACATCGGCTTTCCAGCACTCAATGTCCGGAGGAGGATCCAATCCGCAATCCGAATAAACCTGGGTCAGTGTCATTCCCTCACGGTGCGCGGTGATACGTAAAAGCTCCACCTGAGGTATACGATATGTTTGGGCCTCGGCGTGATGGGCGGAGCATAGGGCGATTAGGTTGCATCGAATATCGGATCCGCCGGAGCCCTTGGTTCGGATATGATGCACCTCTTGTGGTCAACAAGGGCAATCGGGAATCTCACAGGTTTCGGCGGCGCTACGAACGTCATCTATGACTGACTGGGAACGCACCGCTTTCGTTTTTGGAAATTCGGGCATTGGAAAGTAGTCTCCTCGGGCTCCATGCCTAGATTCTTACTGGAAAGGAAACTTAAGTTCCTTTTCCAGTTCATCCATATAATAGGATCACACACCGAACCTTCGACCTCTCGCTTTCCACCATGGTCCTCCTCGATAGTTCGCATCCCGTGATGTCACTTATAAAATATATCATAGGCCCGTGGGCCGGCGAAGTCAATACCCATACATGGGAAAAAACATAGAACTATTTGTCGAATGCCCATGCCCGATAGAGCAGAAGGCCGGCAGAAGTAGCCGTCCCCACGCCCCCCGGCTGTCGCTTGACTGGCTGGCGAGGTTTGGGCATTCCATTCTTCTGGCTGAAACCCGCGGCTGCCTATCACGGGGAGAGTAGGAAACCTGGTTTTGCATCGTCATTGCCCACCTAAAGGGAAGCGACACTCCCGGCTAATAATTACGGAGACTGCGTTACCATGCGTTCTTCCCCCACACTTCAGTCTTTAGCCGGAGGACGGTCTCCCGGCTCAAGCCGGTAATTTCTACGACGTCATCGACTGGATATCCCTTTCTCAGCGCAGCCATGGCCATCTCTTTCGCCTTTCTCTCTGCGCCTTTCTCTTCGCCTTTCTCTATCCCCTTCTCTATCCCTTTCTCTATCCCTTTCTCTATCCCTTTCTCTATCCCTTTCTCTATCCCCTTCTCCTCAGCATCCCTTAGCGCTTCCTCTACTGCGATTCCTAGATTGGAAACCACTTTCTCCACCTCCTGTGGGGTTATCCTATGTAACATACTGGAGACATTTTCTCGAATAATTATTGGTAATCTTGGTATCAATACATGGCGCATCCATCGTATAAATATTCTTAATTCGTTCGTTTTAAGTTTACTTAATACATTCTTCGTTAATATAGCAAGCCGTGATAGCACCTCGACGAGGACTACCTTCTTATCCATGTAAAACACACTTGATACTACATTAGCACACTGAAGCAACTCCATATCGTCATAACGGTGAACATCGAATAATACATACTTAAAATTTACCAAATAATCCCCAAAATGCTCGTAGCCTGCCTGTACTTCTTTGAAGCTCCTCTTCGCGGTCCATGAACGCTCGCCATTGTACAGAACCATTGGGACTATGGCCGGCAGACGAAAATTCTTCCGTTCAACCATGTGATCAGGGGTGTTTTCTAGCACCATCCGCCAGATTTCATTTAAATACGATAAAAGACGGATAGGCATCGAGAAATCCACGGTCGATTGCAATTCCAGTAAGATGTAAAAATATATGTCAAGATCATCTTTTCGAAGACGATACAGCATATCCGCCAGCTTGTCGCGGAAGTCTTTGGGGATAAAAGTTTTCTGGACGGCTATTAGGTGCTTTTCATCCAGGTGGTTTACCCAGTCTTCCGTCACAAAAGTTTTAAGGAGTTGCAAAAATATCTTCCTATTTTGAAAAAGCTCCTTATACCCCCTATCATGGACATTGTGATGTCCCTGGTCCTTCTCAGCCACAGTGCCACCGGCTTTCTAATATTATACCACGCGGATGGACGCAAGGATAGGGGTAAACCACAGGGGTCAGCTTCTAGCGATCGTTAAACTCTCCCAGACCAACACGGCCCGGACATTTCTCGTGGCCCCCCATGCCTCGTTAAATCTTCGGACCATGTTCTCCAGCCGCTCCACCTGGTCCCGGTACTCCTCATCCACCCGCCTGTCCTTTCTGGCGTTCTCCATCTCCCGCACCGACCACTTCCGCCCGCTTCAGCCAAACCTTCGGCTCCCCGGTCTCGGCCGCGACGCGGTGGTGACTCATGCTGAGGGTTCCGCTGGGCCTCCGGGAAGACACGCGCTGTAGCGCCCAATCTTCTGATATACCCGGCGGAGATCCCGGCCTCGCGGGCCAGTTTAGCGGCCCCGCCCGTACTTGCTCAGCATGTAGGACGCGTGTACGGCAATTTTCCAGCCGTACTCCTGTTCGTCGCTTTGCAGTTGAACGAACAAAATAACGTCCGCCTGCCGGCTCTCTATGTCCGGTGGAGGATCCAGTCCGACGGCCGAATAGACCCCCGGGCCAGGGCGATTCCCTCCCGCCGCACGGTGATACGGAAAAGATCCACCTGGGGAATCCGGTAGACTTGCGCATCGGCATGGTGTTCACGGCACAAGGCGATGAGGTTGCAGCGGAGGTCCGGCCCGCCTGATCCCTTGGACTTGATATGGCGGACTTCCGTAGCTCGGCGGGGACAAGCGGAAATCTCGCAGGTTTCGGCGGTATTGCGTATGTCGTCGATAGCCTGTTGGCAGCGGACCGTCTGCGGTTTGGGCAATTGGATCATCTTGAACGTACCTCGTCTTGGAAACGCGTCACGTGGCGCGCTTCCGGTTCAACCATTCTCTGTTCCATCGCTTGCCATCTTGGCCGAGTCGGCACCAGGCCTTTTCCTCCGTGATATAATTTATCGTAAAGCAAGATACGCCTGAAGTCAATTCCCATTCGTACCATAAATAGGGCCAAGAATCGACAGGGTTTTTCATGCCGGAGCTTCTTAGAATTCGGCCCCATCCTTGACGGCTCCCCCTAAAGCACGATCCCTGGAATCGTAGCACAAGCATCTCCGGTATACTCCATCGAACGGCAGAAATGCCAGGCGCAAGTCCGATCCCGTCGTCAAGTCCATCGTCCGGACGTTACTCCAGGTATGGCAGGCCAATGCCCGAACAGTAATTCGGTCCTGTCCCTGACAACAGGCCATAAGGTCGAGAATGCCGGCAGGCCCTCTTCCCCGTCTGTGAGCAGGTTTCCTCCGTCAGGGCGTCGGGGCAATACCCTCCCGGAGACGGTTTGAGTCGAGCACCAGGGCCCGGGCAATGGCCACCCGCTGCTGCTCACCTCCGGACAAGTGGGCGGGCAAGCGGTCTTCTTTACCGGCCAGGCCGGCCGTCTCCAGCAATTGACTGGCGCGTTCCCGGTAGCGATTGCCTTCCCCCCGCCAGGGAACGGTCGGCACCAGTTGTTCTCCCTCTCCCGCAGGGCGGGAATGATGTGGTAGAGCTGAAACACGAAGCCCACCTTGCGCGAGCGCAAGTGATCCCTCTCCCGCAGGGAAAACACGTCGATGCCGTCCAGGATAACTTTCCCTGCCGTAGGCCGGTCTCAGGATGGTCAGCAGCGTGGTCTTACCGCTGCCCGAAACCCCCACCGCAGAGCTTACCCCGTTCGAAGTTCGGGCTGAGGCCGTCGAGCAACCGCCAGACGGCCGGAACCGTAGACCAGGTTCTCCACGTAGATCAACGCCAATCCCCCTCCACGTCAGCCCTGCCTGAACACCTCGCCCAGGGCGAAACCGTTCGCCTTGGCGGCCGGATAGAGCCCGTTCCAACCAAAATGGCCAATAGGGTTGTTCCCCCGAATAACAGACAATTTGGCAGTGATGCCGCCACTTTGAGGTAGTGGCCCCGTCAGACCACAGCTTTCAGAACGGCGAACTCCTTCCTCCGCTCCAGGATGGTAATGGACATGATGATGGAGACGAACAGGCTGCAACCGAGTAACAGCGGTCACCGCCAGCAGGAAGCGCTCGACCGTCTTCATGCTCGCCTCCAAAGGATTGAGGAGGCTTTCCGGTGCCACCACCTGGACGGGCGGCTTACTGCCCGCCAGAGCACCCGCTATGGCCGTCTTAACGAGAGCAACATCGTCCGGCGACGTTCACGTTGAGGCTGGAGTAGTCCCCGGCAGGCAGCCGGGCGATCTGCCAGGCTGGCGAACCCTGAGACGGTGGTATCGGAGAGTTCGTCTCCGGTCTGAAAGACGCCGGTCGCAGTTGGGTCAATGGTTTGGGGCTTTCCCGGAGTCACAAACGTCTTACCGACCGTAAACTTCTGGCCGACAAAGGACAGACTGTTGAAGAGCATACTCCCCACAACTACCTCATGGTCGTTGGCCGGCGCCCTTCCTTCAACGATGGCGGAAAAGGGACTGCTCCGGGCGGATTTCTGCCTGGGAATACCCCGTGAGGGGAAGCATCAACACCGGATCATCGTCGTAGGCTGATGACCACCCTACTGCAGACATCAGTCACACCGTAAGTTTTCCGCACAACGGCCATATCCGCAGGTGGTAGCGGCGTGCCCGTACTGAAAAACAAGCCGCCCAAAAGTGCGTCCTTGGGTGACACCACCACCCTCCCGGCTACCGCTGAGACCGTCTCGTTCACCTGCCGGTTCAGAGCGCTGGAGAGATATAGCAGGGTCAGGATAATGGCACTGCCGAGACCAGAAGGGCCAGGACGGCTATACCATTTCCGCACAAGACATTTTTGAAGGCTAAAGTCAGCAGGTTGTCCGCTGCTCCTTGTTATCCTCCCGGGTTTGTCGTACCCCATATACCGGAACACATACTTCAACGGCGTGTCCCATATCCAAGTGCTGGTTATGTTCGGCCCCAACCCCATGTAGAAGACCGCTCCTGGTGGTCGAGTATGAAACCATCCGAAGGCACTCGACAACCGCCTCTGCTTCCTCCAGATCGGTCGTGGATCTGGTGAACAGCAGGTATGGGGCATTCCGTCAGTGAGTGTGGTGCATTTCCCCCTTGACAATTTGGAGGATGTTTGCAATTCTCACTTGACTTTTGTGTTTTAGAGTGTTATTCTGGATGGAGAATCTGGCAAGGAACATCCAATGCTAGGAGGGGTTCTGTGTGTTCAGAAGAGCCATGAACGATTTAATAGCATGGAAGACATCCCCCAACAGAAAGCCCCTCGTCATTCGCGGCGCCAGACAAGTGGGCAAGACTTGGCTTATGAAAGAGTTCGCCAAGACCCATTATGGGAAATGCGCATACATCAATTTCGAAAATAACGAGCGCATGGCCAGTCTCTTTGCCGGTAATCTCGACATCGACCGAATTGTTACCGCTCTCCAAATTGAAAGCGATGTGGTAATTGATGCGAATAATACCTTGATCGTTTTTGACGAGGTGCAAGAGGTGCCCCAGGCCCTGACTTCATTAAAATATTTCCGGGAAAATGCCCCCCATTATCATGTCATGGCCGCCGGTAGCTTACTTGGTGTTGCTCTACATCCCGGCACCTCGTTCCCTATAGGCAAGGTTGATTTTCTGGATTTGCATCCTCTTGATTTTTTAGAATTCCTCGATGCCCTCGGCAAGGCTGACCTAGCTAATCTCATTATTATTGGCGATTTCCGCCTGATCAGCAGTTTTAAAGGTCGATTCATCGATTTGTTGAAACAGTACTACTATATCGGCGGGATGCCGGAGTCGGTCGCAACCTTTGCCGCTTCGCAGGATTTCACCCGGGTGCGCCAGGTGCAAAAACGCTTGCTCCTGGCCTACGAACAGGACTTTTCAAAACATGCACCTAACGAAGTCGTCCCCCGCTTGAGAATGCTCTGGAACTCAATTCCTACCCAACTCGCCAAGGAAAACCGCAAATTCATCTACGGTTTGGTGAGACATGGAGCAAGGGCGAGGGAATACGAGCTTGCCCTCCAGTGGCTTTTAGATTGTGGGCTGCTGCACAAGGTGCCCCGCGTCACCAAGCCGGCCATACCCCTGGCTTCATATCAGGACTTCAAGGCTTTTAAGCTATATATGCTGGACGTTGGACTGCTTAGCGCCATGAGTGAACTGGATCTGAAATCCCTTCTGAAGGGAGAGAGGGTCTTTACCGAATTCAAAGGAGCCTTAACCGAGCAGTTTGTATTGCAGCAACTCATGGCCGGTAGGCAAAGAGCGCCATTCTATTGGGAGATAACACCCTTCTACTGGTCATCAGATAAGGGTACGGCCGAGATTGATTTCGTCTTCCAGCACAGCTCCGCTATCGTGCCCCTGGAAGTCAAAGCGGCGGAAAATCTGCAGGCCAAGAGCCTCAAAAGCTATCGCGAGCGGTTTTCGCCAGCAGTCTCCCTACGCTGTTCCCTGTCCGATTTCCGCCGGGAGGAAGGGCTGCTCAACCTACCGCTTTACGCCATAAACGGATTGCAGGACCTACTATGTCAATTATAAGCCAGGCTTTGTCCGGCTGGCTATCGTCCCCTCGGGGATGAACAGCAACTTACATCTAACCACCACAACTTAACCCTGAATCCTGCGAACCAGTCAAATGGAAAGTATAAAGACCCAGGTGACCAATGACATGGGCCCCCAGTCTGCCGGTTCGCGTCACCCCCACCTGTCCTTCGGGCAGGCAACGTTCCTGCACTCCGGGCTTCTCTTCCGTCCGGCGCACCTCCCCCATTCACACACCATAACTGTGGGGTCTATGACACACCATAACTGTAAAGACAATTATGCCGTCGCCCTGAATCCGTAACTAATGCACGAAATTCTTTTCTTCTCCCCACCAAACGCCGTCATCAGCCGTCAAAGCCTCTTCCGGCCAGGTCCAGGACTTACCGCTCCGCCAGGCCTCCCCTATTTCACCCAGATGGCTGAAAGCCAATTCCAAGGCCGCTTTTTCCCCCTCATGACCCTCACAGCAGGCCATCCATCCCAGAATACCGGCCAGAACGTCCGGATCCTGTTCCCGGTCGATAAGCTGCCAGATTTCTTCCGAAAGCACAATGCTTTTTTTCTCCGCCATCGGGTCTATCAGGCCGTGCAGGGTTGCCCCATCCCATTTCCTCCCTGCGCGGGCTACCGCCTGCCGGAGAAAATTGATGTTCTCCGCCGGGTACGGAATCTCCAGGGGTGGCCGAACCTCGGGATCCTCCTGGCTCCGCGGGGGCTGAACAGGCCTCTTTTCCTGCAGCCTTTGCAATGTCTCCCGGACCTTTTCCGCCGGAATACCTGCCATTTGGGCAATCTCCCGCGATGCCTCCTCCGGTTCAAAGTAAGTGCGGGTCAGGTAATAGCAGGGCAGGAACCCGGCCGGAAGAAAACCGCAGGCCCTGACTGTTGCGGGCGGTTCGGGATCAAAGGCACCCACGGTGTGGGCGATGGACAACACCCGCTCCAGGTCCCACCGCGGGCCGTCGGGATCGAGACAGGCCATCCGCACCAGACCGTACAGGTCTCCCGTACCCTCGATGATATGAAAACATTCAAACCGCGCACCCAGTGTATTAGGACTGTTTTCCTTGAGGCACTTTTTCGCCCATGAATCGAGAAGAAGCGGGTCTTTGGCTGCAAGCAGGCGATAAACGGCCGCGCTCTTGGCCCTCAGATTCTCTTCCGTTTTTTGTACCAGTTCCAGTCCACTGTACCCCTGGGAGAGGACCTGCCAAAGCCTTTCGACATCCAGCCGCAACGGTTTGCGCATCGGTTTTCCCGTCATCCCGGCCAGCCATCGGCGGCAGTGCGCCCATTCGCGGGCATCCAGGTCGCCGTCGGCGCAGGCGCGGCCGGGAAAGAGGTTTTCCGCCAGGGTGACCAGGCACCAGATCAAGTCGTGATAAGGGTGGGTCTGGGTCTTTTCATGGAATACGGTAACCGGATCCCGGAACAGGATATCGGACAAGTAGTGGCACTCCTCTTCCTCCGGCGGACTATTGTCGATTCTGTTCCGGTAGTAGTCGATATCGCGGTAAACCATGAATTGCTCGGACCGCTCCCTTGTCCGGGCGTCTCCGGTTACGGCGAAAAAGCGGCCGTTTTTGTCCCGGCTTTCCAGGTTCCGGGTAAGAATGAACCTGTAACAGCCCGACTTTTCCTCAGCCGTAAACCGCTGCAGGGGCAGCGGAAACGCCCGGGCCAGTTCCAAGGCCTGATCATAACAGTCATTCCATTCCCCGGGAGCAATCTCCAGCGGCAGAATCTCCAAACCCAGGTAAACACCCACGGCGCATAATCCCTTCCTTTCTGGTGGCCCGCCGGCCCTAGCCAACATAATAAACGAAATATCGACAACTGTCAACGATATTTCGTTAAGACAAGGGCCATAATATACGGTAGACTATTACCGTTAACGGTTTCCCTTTAAGGAGCACAAGACAGCATGGACATTGCCGCCCGGATTGTCGAACTGCGCAAGGAGAAAGGTTACAGCACCACCAAGCTCGCCCGGCTGGCCGGCATCGCCCAGTCCACCTTGCGCGAGATCGAAATCGGTAAGACGTCGCCGACCTGGGACACCATCCTCAAGATCTGCCAGGCCCTGGAGATCGGCGTACCAAGCCTCCTGGACAACGACCCGGCCGAAACTTACGGAAACGTCCTGAGGGAAACCCCGGAAGAGTACCGGACGAACCTTCCCCCCGACCGGATCTTGGGTGCCGCCCGGCGTCTGACCCCCCGTCAGCGGAAGCTGCTACTGGAAGTCATGGAAGAATGGGTTCGGCTGAACAGGCCGTAAAGGTCTTTGCCTGGGCAGCGTGCGGTTTCGGCATAAACGTTAAAGCCAGCAACGTAAACACTTTTCCG
>JAJYZD010000160.1 GCA_021800315.1 Bacillota bacterium
AACCCCGGACCTGGATCTTTATGTCCCTCTGTCCTCTCCAAACAGTCTTCTCCCCAAGTCGGCCCGATCCGCTTATTTGCCCAAGTGCCCCTTTCCGGCCGGATCAAAAGATCGGCTTCGACGTCGTCCCAACCACCGCTTGGGTCAGATGAAAAGTTTCTTTTCCGACGAGCCCAGTCAAGCTCCGGCCAAGGTTTGGATCAAAAAAGACTTTCGGAGCAGGCATGTGAGGCAACCCGCGTGCAGATGAACCAATGGGGGCACGCTTCCAGGAAGGACTTGGTGCCCCTTAAAACTTGCCCTATGTTGGATTGGGTTCTTTCAACCCAGTATATTGCACCACTTATTGGCTGTCAAGGCCTTGTCCACCGACTCTTCCTACTTCACCCGTGCTCCGGGCAGACCAGTATGCCGTCCGCGTGGGGGACCAGGCGGGCGGTCGCCTTGCCGCACAGCGGGCACACCGGCGTTTCGATCCGGGAAGCCACGGGGTTGTACACGAGCGTCCCGGTAAAAACGCGGTCCCGGCTCTGGGCCTCCACCTGGAGGCCCAGGCGGGGCAGGCGGCAGGCCACCAGGTGGTCCAGCTTCAGTTCCACCGCCACGGCATAGCGCTCCAGGCAGTCCTTTTCCCGGCGGTCCCAGTCGGCCCGGACCGCTTCCAGTTGTTTGACCAGGCGCTCCGATCGCGCATCGCCGGCCGACTCCAGCTTCCGCTCCGTGTCCCGCACCGTCTGGCCGTAATAGGCGCGCACCTTGACCAGTTCCCGGGTCAGCAGCCCGGCGGCCCGCTGCTGCAGCAGGGAACCCTTCTCCCGGGCCGCTTCCCCCGCCTGGCGGCAGGCCTCCGCGTAGACCCGTTCCAGGGAAAGTCCTTGCGCCGGAAGGTCGTACTCCGGCTCGGCCACGGGAACCACCCCGCCCCACCAGCGGTCGAAATCGGGAACGGGAAGGCCGTTTGCGCCGTCCACGGTCAGCAGGAGCAGTTCCTCCGTCCGCTCGAAGGAGTGAAAAACGGCCAGAAAGCAAAAGCGCCAGAAAGTGTGCAGAACCGGCCGCTGGTGGACCACCCGGGGAGCGCGGCAGCGGACGAACTCCACTTTTTCGGCGATCTCCCGGTCATAATTCCGGTTTAGTTTGAGGTTCGGTCCGGGGTGGTACTCGGCCGTAAAACGCCCGTAGCCGACCGCCATGCGGGCCACGTTGTCCAGGAACTGGCTGCCGTAGGCGACGAAGACGGCCTCGGGATTCTCGCCGGCCACCTCGTAGTCGAAGGCCAGTTGGAGACTCTCCCCCAGGGCCAGTTCCCCGGGCAGGACGGCCTGCACCAGGGCGTAGCCGGTCTCCTCCACCAGGCCCCCGCAGCGTTCCAGGCCAAGGGTGACGAAAGACTTCAAATCTATTTTACCGCTCATCAGGGTTCCCTCTAATCCTCCGGCGAAAGCCCGCCCAGGAGGCGGTCGTCCAGTTCCCGCACCGCCTGGTAATGCTGACGGGCGGAAGCCAGCCGCTCGCCCAGGGCTTCCATGCCGGGTCGTACATCCGCCTCGTTGCCGGCCCAGATGTCCATAACGATATCCTCGAAGTCGCGCTTTTCGTCCAGGTCGCCCAGGATCATGTCCAGTTCCCCCACCACCAGCTGGAACATGTTGATCTTGGCGTCCAGGATCTCCAGGATCTCCGCCTCCACCGTGCCGGCCGCCGCCAGGTTGTAGATGCGGACATCGCTGTCCTGTCCGAGGCGGTGGATGCGGCCGATGCGCTGCTCGATGCGCATGGGGTTCCAGGGCAGGTCGTAATTGACCAGGACGTGGCAGAACTGCAGGTTGCGCCCCTCGCTCCCGGTCTCGGTGGAGACCAGGACCGGGGCCTCCCGGGCGAAGAAGGACACCTGTTCCTCTTTGGCCGCCCGGGACATCCCGCCGTGCAGTTCGGCCACCCAAAGCCCCTCCCGCCGCAGGCTGCCCGCGAGATACGCCTGGGTCTGACGAAACCCGGTGAAAACCACCGCCTTGGTACCCAGCCCGGCCAGGATCCGCGTGAGCGCCGCGGCCTTGGCCTGGCCGGCTATGCCCCGGGCCTCGGCGGCCAGGGAGAAGAACGTCTCCCGCCACCGGGGCGGGTAGCCCTCATGTCCGGCCAGCTTTTCCAGGGTGGGCGCGACCGCGTCCATACTGCTGCCCGCTTCCCGTTGCAGCGTTTTCAAGACGAGGCGGGACGGGCCTTTCACCTCGTCGTCCCCGTAATGTTCGCGGATGAAGGAGGTGAGCCGGTGGTAGAACCGGGCCTCCGCCGGGGACGGAGTCACCTCCGCCACTTCGGCCCGGCGCCGGGAGGTGATGACCCCGGTCTCGGAGCGCCGGTTGCGCACCATCACCTCCCGCACCAGCTTCTTCAGTTCGTCGGCGTTTTTGGGCTGCAAGGGGTCGCCCCGGGCGATGTACTTCTTCTTGAAGGCGGCGGCCGTCTCCAGTTGACCCGGCTGCAGAAGGGTTATCAGGTTGAAGAGTTCCTCCAGGTCGTTTTCCACCGGGGTGGCCGTGAGCAGGAGAATGTATTTTTTCTTGATCGCGCCCACCAGCCGGTAGGACTGGCTGCGGCTCTGTTTTAGGCGGTGCGCCTCGTCCACGATGACCAGGTCGTAAAACTCCTCCAGCACCAGGCTTTTGTGCGGCTCCCGCTTGGCCGTGTCCAAGGAGGCGATGATGCGGGGCAGGACGGACCATGGTCTTTCCGTGTTCTTGAAGACGGGCGAGTCGTAGGTCACGAAGTCCAGGTTGAACCGGGCCTGCATTTCCTCCCGCCACTGCTCCACCAGAGAGGGCGGGGTGAGGATCAGGACCCGGCGCACCAGGCCCCGCAGCAGGTACTCGAGCATGATGAGGCCGGCCTCGATGGTCTTGCCCAGTCCCACCTCGTCGCAGAGAAGGGCCCGGCCGCGCAAGTGCTTGAGGACGTGGCGCACCGTGGCCAGCTGGTAGTCCAGGAGCCGGATATCCCGGGCGGCGCCGGTGGCAAGCAGGGTGTCGAAACCGGGGGAGAGCAAGAGGGAAAGGGCCTGCCGGTGCAGGTGGAGGTCGGCCGGGGCGGCCGCGGCCCCCCGCGCCAGTTGCAGGACCTGCCGGTCTTCGTCCGGCGAGAAGGAAACCGTAACCGGGGGCAGGGGCGGCAATTCCGCCGCCGTTTCGACCACCGGATCCACGGGAGGCCGTTTCCCGGCGGTCTTGACGGGTGCCGCGGCCTTCTTCGCTCCGGACTTGCGTCTGGCCGGACCGTAACGTTCCAGGCCGTCCGTAAAGATCTTTTCGATATCGCGGGGCGAAAGGCGTGTTCCCGGCTTGTAACCCTGCAGGGCGGCCAACCGGCCGACCAAGGTGTTAAAGATCTGGTACTCATCCGGCTCCGGGGACCCGGTGTTCCGATCCTCCCCCGCGAAGTCCCCGGGATCGGGGCGCAAAAACAGGACCCCGCCGGACAGCCAGCCGTAGATCTCCTTTTGCTCCGAGAGAGCGATCACCCGGGCCACATCCCTGCTCTGGAGCAGGCTGGCCGAACGGTTGAGGCGGCCGCGCAAGGCGCCGCCCTGACCCAGGTCCACCTTGATCTCCCGCCCGCCGTAGGGCGCCAGGAGAACCTGGAGTTCACCCTCCAGCAGAAGGTGGCCGGTGTCGAGAAAGCTGTGGTTGACCCGGATGGCATGGACCTCGCCCGTATGGGACACCCCCGATGTTCGTATGGAGACGGCGGTGGAGAAAGTGGAGCCCCCTGTTGATTCTTTCGCTACGGGCGGGGCCGGTTCCTGCCGGAGACCCGCCTGCGGGAACCGGAAAGCGGTATTACGGTCCCCACGGGCCCCGTTAAGCCTGCTCCTCTTCCGGGTCCACCAGCCCCTTCCTGTCCTCGGCGGCGAGGGAGGCGATGGTGTACCGGGAGAGTTCGCGGACCAGCACCTGCTGCACCGAGCCGAGAGACCGGCGCACCGGGCAGTGGTCGGCCGCGTGGCGGCTGCAGAACTCCGGGTCCATCAAACAGTGGTTGATGGCGATCGGCCCCTCCACGGCCTCGAAGATGTCCAGCAGGGTGATCTCCGCGGGGTCGCGCAACAGGACGTAGCCACCCCCCGGACCCCGTTGGGAACCCACGATGCCCGCGGCGGCCAGGGAGCGGAAGATCTTCAGGAGAAAGCGGACCGGAACGCACTGGGCCACGGCGATCTCGGCGGCTTCCACCATGGTCCCCCTGGGCAGGCCGGCCAGGTAGATAACCGACCGGACGGCGTAATCGGTGGCGTGCGTCAGTCTCATGTGACTTCCCCCGTAACTTTACCGGTTTTCGGCGACATCGGCGCGCGAGGCCCGGCGGCGCGCGCCCGGCCGGCGCCCGTAGCGCCGCCGCAGGGCGGGTACGACGTAAACAACATACAAAAACGTGACCAAAAGGCCGGAGAGCAGGTAGAATAACGCCGACTGGTCGGTCAGGAAGATCGAAACGCCTAAGGCCAGGAAAACGACCGTTGTGACCAGGGGGAGCAACAGGCTCCGGCCGGCCAGGTACGGCCGGTCTTTGGCCGGTTCGCGCCGGCGTAAGGACCAGACGGCCAGGCCGGCCAGGGCGTAAACCAGGCATTCCACCGCCGCCCCCAGGTCAATGAGCACCCGGTAGCGCCCGGTATACAGCACCGCGGCCGCGATGGCCAGGCCCAGCACGCACACCGTGACGATCGCCGCCCAGGGAGTGAACCAGCGGCTGACCCGGGAAAGGAAGGGCGGCAGGGCCAGTTCGCGGGCCGAGGCGTACGCGAAACGGGAGATGCCGATCAGTCCGGCGTTGAAGGTGGTGATGGACGCCCCTACGGACATGGCCAGCATCCAGACCGCGCCGCCGAAGCCGAAGACCCGCCGGGCGAAGACGATCTGCGGGGCGGCCGTGCTCGTCAGTTCGCTGTGGGGCAGAACATTGGACATGGCCACGGTGAACACGGCGTACACCACGGCCAGGATCCCCAGGGCCACCATCATGCCCCGGGAAATCTGCGGAATCTTGGTGACCTCCTCCGCCAGGGGGGTCACCCACTCAAAGCCGATATAAAGGAAGATGCCCAGGGCCACGGCCTGGCCGAAGTTGCCCAGGGGGCCGGGGGTCAGCGGGGCGTGCAGGTGGAAACCGCCCCGGGCCAGTGCCAGTACGCCCAGGAGGACCAGGGAAAACATCAACAGGTAGGTGACGGCGTCCTGAAAGCCTCCGGCCAGTTTCACGCCCCGGATATTGAGGACGCCGACCACCGCCACCATGCCCACTATCCAGACGATGGGCGGCACACCCGGCACCACCTGGGAAAGGGCCGCAGCCAGGACGTAGCTCTCCACCCCGAAGATGCTCATGACCACGGCCATGTAGAGGAGCGCCGTGGTCAGGCCCAGCCGGTCCGAGAAAGCGCGGGCGAAATAGAGGCGGATACCGGCGGCCGAGGGGTAGAGGCCGTTGAGTTCGGAGAAGCAGGCCGCGGCGGCGAAGCACAGCAGCCCGCCGACCAGGATGGCCAGCCACGCCGAATCCCCCGCCACCAGGTAGGCCACCTGGGCCGCCGCCACGAACGACGAACTGGCCAAAGTGAGCCCGGCGCTGGTGGCCACCACCGTGCGCAGGGTCAAGACCCTCTTCAAGCCGGCCATTTCAGCCACCCCAGATCAAGAGTATGATTATGTCCAGGCGGACGAGGTCCTCCTCGGAGCCGAAAGCCTTGAGGGTCCCGTCCATATAGGGGCCGGTGGGCGAAAGGTCGCCCCAGAACATGTCGGCCAGGACATCGCTGGGGGCCACCACCTTCAGATCGGGATCATCCGCGGTCCCGGAACGGTAGGAAAGCTCCTCCCCGACCAGGCTCAGGGTGAACGCTTCGGTCAAGTCCTCGGGCTGGATCAGGACGATACGGTGCCAGTCCCGGTTCATCTGCTTGACCCGCTCGTTGCTGTTGTAGCTCTCGCAAAAAGCCTGGAGGCTCTGGGCAATTTCCTCGCCTGTCGCCAAAAACGAACCCCCCCCTATTGGAAATACGTCAGGCGCGGCCGGTACTCCAGCCGGCGCATCAGGTCCAGGTAATCCTCCCGGGTGGCCGCATCCCAGGCCTTGCCCAGGAAGGCCAGGAAAAGTGCTTCCATGACGTTGGTCCCGAAGGATCGTCCCTCCAGTTCCGGGGTGGTGGTGGCCAATGTCCCCGCTCCCCGCGCTTTCAGGAGGTCCACGTCGGCGCTGGTGGTCGTGTTGGTCAGAACCAGCTGGCCGGAGAGTTCGCGCGGCAGGTAGCGCCGGATCAGGTGAAAGTCGCCCGCGATCACCCGGGCGGCCCGGTAGTACGGCATAAACAGCGCGGCCTTCTTGTCGTCCACCGTTTCCTGCTTTTCGCCGGTGGGATAGAGGAGGTGAAAGGGCAGACCGGCCATGTGGGGCAGCATCCTCACCGCCAGGTCCTCCAGCTCGATAAGCGACTGCACGGGGTAAGGCATGCCCGCTACAAAGATCATGTCGCCGAAGGTGACATCGCAGCCGCATTCGACCAGGGCTTCGGCCATGCCGAACCGGTCCAGGGCGCAAACCATCAGTACTGGTAACCCGGGCGCAAGCAGGCCGGCGTCCCGCAGGTGGTAGACCGCCTCCCGCTCCAGGGTGTCCTTGAGGCCGCTGCCGTCCACGACCGGGGTCTTCTCCACCACCTGGGCGAGCTTCAAGCCGTCCTGGATCGCGAAACGGCGGTCCCGTATCCGCAGGTAGATGTCGATGCCGCCCAGACCGATGGCGTCGACCCGCCCGTCCAGTTCGCGCAGAAGGTCCACGGCCCGCTCGAAATCACCGTCGGTGCCCCGCCGGGAGATCTCGCACCACTCGCCGAGGAACCGGACCTTCACGGCGTGGTCCCGTTTCGACGAGCCCAGGCTGACGCTGACCACCCTCTTCAAATCAGTGCCTCCAATTACACCTTAATTTTCCATTGTTCATGGTACCACCCCCCCATTGTATCCAAAAACAGTACTGAATACAAGTGAGAAGTGCCCAATTTGTGCTCATAAAACGGGACGGGAGATCCCCGGGCCGCCCCGTTTGATCACCTGGTTCCGGCCAGCCCGCGCAACAGGAAGGCGGACACCGCCCCGGCCTGCCCCGGCAGGGAATACTTGCCCCGGGCGTGCACCCAGTTCGATACCACCTCGTCGATGGCCCCGAAGATCATCTGCCGGACCAGCTTCTTGTTCAGGCCGGGCAAAAACTCGCCGGAGGCCATGCCCTCCTCCACCACGCCCTCGATCAGCCGGGCGTAGCGTGCAAGCGGCCCGGCAATCCCGTCGTGGACGGCTTCCTCCGGCTGACGCAGATGGATCTGGAAAAAAAGCGCCAGGGTGAAGTCGGCGCCCAGGCCGGCCAGGTGCATATCCACCAGCCGCCGGAGCTTTTCCGCCGCCCCGCCCGGTTCGGCCAGCCGGCCGGCCACCTCGCCGGTGAACGTTTCCATCTTCTCACGGAAGGCCGACACCAAGAGGTCCTCCTTGTTCCGGAAGTAGAGGTAGACGGTGCCCTCGGCCACCCCCGCCGCCCGGGCGATTTTCACCACCCGGGCGTTGTGGTAGCCGTGCTCGGCGAACACCTCGATGGCCGCCTCGATGATGGCCCGGTACTTGTCGCTGTTTTTCCGGTCCGGGGCTCCGTTCATCTAGACCACGTACCCCCCGGCCCCGGCGACCCGTTCGGCGATGGTCCGGTCCAGGGCGATTGTATCACAGGGCTCGTAGCGGGAAAGCCTCTTCAACACCGCTAACTGGGTGCGCAGTTCGTCGCCCCCGGCTATATGGGCCAGAACCTTTTTGCCCCACAGTTCGAAACGGGGGAAGACGTCGTGGACGTAAGACCTGGCCAGGAGCGCCTTGATCCCGCCGTCCCGGGCCTTGAGGGCGCGGGCGACCGCGCTGTCCATGGCGAATATCTCAATGACCATGTCGGCCAGTAGCCCCATGACCTCCTGCTGGTAGGCGATCTTGTCCAGGTACTTCTGGGCGGCCGATCCGCCCACCATCAGGAACATCTTTTTGGCGTTGTCCACCATCCTCGTTTCGGCGGCCAGGAGTCCGTCCTCATCCAGGCCGGGCTGCAGGTCGAAGATATCGCGGGCCAGGGCCTGGGCCGCCTGGAGCAGGGGAATTTCGCCCTTGGCCGCCCGGCGCAGGAGGGTGCCGGGGATGATCAGACGGTTGATTTCGTTGGTCCCCTCGAAAATGCGGTTGATGCGGGCGTCGCGGTAGAAGCGCTCCGGCGCGTACTCGGCGATGTAGCCGTAGCCGCCGTGGATCTGCAGCGTCTGGTCCACCACGTAGTCCAGAACTTCCGAAGCCAGGTTTTTGTTCACCGAGCACTCGACGGCGTACTCCTCCATGCCCTTGATGGTCGCCGCCCCCGTGGTGCCGTGCAGAGCCTCCTCCAGAAGGCCGGCCGTGCGGTAGACCGCGCTCTCGGCGGCGTAGGTGCGCGCGGCCATCCGGGCCAGTTTCTCCTGGATCAGTCCGAACTTGACCAGGGGGGTCTTGAACTGTTCCCGCTGTTGCGCGTAGCGTACGGCGACTTCAAGCGCCCCCTTGG
>JAJYZD010000161.1 GCA_021800315.1 Bacillota bacterium
AAGCCTCCCACGGCGAAGAGGACCGCCGCGTACGCCGTGCCCAATCCGCCCCGGCGCTGGAAGACGAGCCACAAAACCACCGCCAGGGGTATCGCCGCCGCCAGGGTGGCCGTCGCCAAAAAATACCACGTGAACCCGGGAAGAGTATCGTACGCCTTAATCACCCACAGGGCGGACCCGAAAGCCGCTCCTGTACAACAACCGGCGGCACCGCCCCAAAGGGCCTCCCTCCGCAGGTCCAGAGAGACAAGCCACTCCGCCTTGCTGGAGATGTCCCGTCGCAGCACCACTCCCCATCGTCCCATCCAATCCAGAGTGTTCCGTCAACGGGGTGCCAGGGCTGCCAGACCCACCGCCCAGTAAAAGAACACCGCTGGCACAGCCAGGAGTCGCTGCCCCATCGATACCCGCACCATGCTTAATGGAAGCAGTGCCAGAACAGATATCGCGAGCAGGGCCGCCCCCAGGTACCAGCGCCAGGGCAAAGGAGGCTGATGGACCACGGCCAGGCGCTCCGCCAGGGACTCCACGTCACCCATGTCCCGCAGGGCCGCCTCCTCCGTCATCCCTCCCGCCCGGTAGCCGGAACAGGCCTCCTCCAGGTGGGCCCTGAGTTCGCGCCGGGCATCCGCCGCCGCACGCGGATCTCCGATCCCCCGGGTAGCACGTTCCGCGAAGTCATCCCACACAGGGCCGCACCTCCCCCACCAGCACCCGCTCGATAGCCGATTGTTCAGCGCGCCAGGCGGCTACCCGCTCGCGCAGCCAGTCGCGCCCCGCCGGCGTCAAGCTGTAAACTTTCCGGTCCCTGGCCCGCGAGCCCTGCTCCCAGTTCGCATCCGCCAGCCCCGCGGCCTCCAGGGAGTGCAGCAGGGGGTAGAGTACACCCTCTTGCAGCCGGAACTCCCCGCAACTCCTCTCCTCCAGGCGCCGGGTGATCCGGTAGCCGTGGGCGGGTCCCTCCGCCAGCACCGACAGGATCAGCATGGCCTGACGCCCGCGGGAACCTTTCTCTTCGGTCATGTCCTTGCCACCTCCCAGCATAATATAATACATATATAACATATGTATTGGCCGGACGCAAGCCCTTAACCAGGGAAACTTAAGCGACCGGACGTCCGGCGGCCGGGTCCGGTTCCTGCAATCCGCCGGCCGGCGCTGTGAGTCTACCTTCAAACGGCGTCCGTCTTCCTGGACGCGATTTCCTCCCTGATCGTCCCGATGAACTCCGTCAGGTCCACCGCACCCAGGTCCCCCCTGGTACGGTGCCGCACGGCCACCGTACCGGCCGCCACCTCCCGGTCCCCGGTGACCAGCATATAGGGGATGTGGGCCTTTTGGGCCTCCCGGACCTTGTAGTTGACCTTCTCGTTGCGCAGGTCCGCATCGGCCCGGACCCCCGCCTCCGCGAGGGCCGACCGGACCTTCTCCGCGTACCCGGCCTGCCGGTCGGTGATGGGGAAAACCCGCACCTGCACCGGGGCCAGCCAGGCCGGGAAGGCGCCGGCGAAATGCTCGGTCAGGATGGCGATGAAGCGCTCGATGCTGCCGAAGATGACCCGGTGCACCATGACCGGCCGGTGTTTCTGGCCGTCTTCCCCGACATAGGTGAGGTCGAACTTCTCCGGCATCTGGAAGTCGAGCTGGATGGTGCCGCACTGCCAGGTTCGTCCCAGGCAGTCCTCCAGGTGGAAGTCGATCTTGGGCCCGTAGAAGGCCCCGTCCCCTTCGTTGACCTGGTAGGGCGTTCCCCGTCCCTCCAGGGCGCCGGCCAGCGCGGTGGTGGCCGCCTCCCAGTCCGCGTCCGAGCCCATGGAGTTCTCGGGCCGGGTGGACAACTCCACCCGGTACTTGAACCCGAAGACGCTGTAAAACCGGTCTACCATTTCGATGACGCCGGTGACCTCGTCCCGGATCCGGGAAGGCAGCATGAAGATGTGGGCGTCGTCCTGGGTAAAGGCGCGAACCCGCATCAGCCCGTGCAGTACCCCGGACAGTTCGTGCCGGTGGACCAGGCCCATTTCGCACAGCCGCAAGGGCAGTTCCCGGTAACTGTGCAGCCTGTTCCGGTACACCAGGATGGCGCCCGGGCAGTTCATGGGTTTGACCGCGTAGTCGATTTCGTCGATGCGGGTGAAGTACATGTTTTCCCGGTAATGGTCCCAGTGCCCGGAGCGCTCCCACAGCGAGCGGTTCATGATCAGCGGCGTGCGGATTTCCTGGTAGCCCGCCCGGCGGTGCTCCTCGCGCCAGAACTGCTCCAGTTCGTTGCGCAGGACCATGCCCTTGGGATGAAAAAAGGGAAAGCCCGGAGCCTCGTCCTGAATGCTGAAGAGGTCCAGTTCCTGGCCCAGGCGCCGGTGATCCCGTTTCCTGGCTTCCTCGATGCGCCGCAGGTGCTCCTCAAGCTGCTTCTGGTCGGGGTAGGCGGTGCCGTAGACACGCTGCAGCATCGGGTTGCGCTCGTCGCCCCGCCAGTAGGCGCCGGCCACGCTGGTGAGTTCGAAAGCGCGCAGATAGCCGCTGGAAGGAACATGGGGCCCGGCGCACAGGTCGACGAAATCGCCCAGCCGGTAGGTCGAGATGGTCGCATCCTCCGCCAGGCCCCGGATGAGTTCCTCTTTGTAGGTCTGACCCGCAAACCGTTCCAGCGCCTCATCCCGCGTGATCTCGCCGCGTTCGAAGGGCAGGTCGGCCTTGGCCAGCCGCTGCATTTCCTCCTTGATGGCGGCCAGGTCTTCGGGGGTAAAGGGCCGCTTGGCGCCGAAATCGTAATAGAAGCCATCCTCAATGGCCGGCCCGATGGCGAAAAGGGTCCCCGGGAAAAGGCGTTGCACCGCTGCCGCCAGGAGGTGGGCCGAACTGTGCCGGAACACCTGGCGGCCGTCCTTGTCCTCGAAAGTGAGAATGGCCAGGGAGGCATCCTCGTTTAGCGGTGCGGACAGGTCCACCACCCGCCCCGCAACCCTGGCCGCCAGGGCCCGCCTGGCCAGGGAGTTGGAAATTCCCCGCGCCACCTCGGCCGGGGTGACCCCAACCAGCCCGCTTTTCACCTGTCCGTCCGGCAAAGTAATGTTTATCATCTTTTTTCCCCTCTCCTTTTGCAGTCCAACTTATCCACAACCAACCCCGATGGGAAGACGCTGCGAGCCCCCGGTCCATCCAAAGGATGGACCGGGTTAGTTCCCCAATACCTCCGCTTTTCGGGATTCCCGTCCGAAGGGCGGGTCGGGGTCGAAAAACTTGTAGGCGTCGGTTTTCCATATGAACCCGTTCCGAAAAACACAAAAAACCCCGCCCCTGCCACAGGCAAGGGACGGGTTTTCCCGCGGTTCCACCCTTATTCGGAAGGCCTTTTAAGGTCTTCCCTCTCACAGGCCGGTAACGGCTGCCCATCCGGCGGGACTTACAACACTTTCGTCCGCGGTTCCGGGGTGGTGAGGATGCCGTCCGGTACGGGGGGCGCTTACAGCCACGGCGCTCCCTCTCTGGTCGCCGGTACGGGTCCCTTCCCCTTCATAACCGTTCGATATGAATCGTGGATCGGTGCGTTGGCTTTATCCTATCCGAAAGGCCCGCGGTTGTCAACGCCCCGCGCATTCCGGTCCGCCGCAGAACTGGCAGCCGCGGCATTCTCCCACCTGGTCTTCGAACACGGCCCGCAGGGTGCCCAGGGTGTGGGCCGTCAGCTTCGCCGGTCCGGGCGAATGCAGGACGACCCGCCCGGGAGCCAGGGTGATCAGGGCGCTTATAAGCATGTCCTCGTAGTCGATCTCCCGGTGGCTGATGTCGACGATGAATCCCTCCAGGTACTGGTAGCTCACCGGCCGAAAGTCGTTGTCGTACAGCTGGAAATGACCGGGAGGCTTAACCAGCACGTGCACCAGGGCGGCCCGTTGCTCCTGGTGGTGCAGGAAGAACCTGAGGAGATTGACGAAGTCCCGGTACTCCTGTTCCAGAAGGAAATCGTCCACCGCGCGGCCGGCCACCCAGCGCAGGTCGGCCAGGTACTCTTTGAGGCGGAAAACGACGAAGCCGTCTACGTTGATGTGGTCCGAGGAGCGGAGAAATTCCTCGAGGCTGGCCTGGATCCGGTGTTTGCGCCGGCCCGGGTGGAGTTGGCCCGCCTCATCGTCCAGCCCGGCCATTCTGCCCAACGCCAGTTTGTATATGGTCTCGATTTCCTCTTGTTTAAGAGAGGCATACTCATTTTTGATGACATTGAAAAGCATGACTTTTTCCCAGCGGGAAACGATCAAGTCGGCGATGGCGGCGGCCAGGGTACGCAGGACAAGGGGTTTGGCGCCCGCCGCCGCGTCCGCCTGGCTGCCCGTTCCTCCGGAGCAGGAAAAAACGACATAGCGGCCGTTGGGCTTCTCCCGTACGAAGATTCGCACGCCATTATTTTCCAACAAGCGGAGATTTTGTCCGAGGGTATCTCTGAAGGCGTCGGTATGTTTGGCTATGCCGATAGAAATACCGTTAGACATTCTTTACCCACCCTCCCGCTCTAGTATATGAGTTTGCAAAAGTACGTATACGACTAGATCGAGAGGTCTTTAGCGGCAAAAATGGTTGGAGTCTTGTCCTATTAATTGAGGTTTATTAGCTTTTCCTTTACGGTTTTTGGATATGTTGTCCTTATTTCAAAAAGGTAACTTATGAGTTATTAGTCAATATTTCTACCATGGGGGCCGATTTTGCAGAGCGGGACTGACCCGCCACGGTCGCGTCGGGGGGAGGGACGGGAACTACGGGCGATTCAACCGGCGCTTGCATCCCGAACGGGGTTTGTGGTAATATAGATGCCAGGGAGCCGGAGATCCCGGGTACAGCCTGGGCCGGATGCTCGTACAGGTTGTCGTACGGGTGTATAGCTCAGTGGGAGAGCACTACCTTGACACGGTAGGGGTCGCTGGTTCAATCCCAGCTACACCCACCAGGAATCCCGGCCCGTTAAGGACCGGGATTCTTCCATCCTTCGCGCGCGCATCACCCGGTTGGCCAAGGTCTTCGCCCACGGGAGGCTTTCCTCAGCCGGCCAGCAGCCGCACTATGTTGGCCAGAAAGACCTCCGCCTGGGCGCGGTAAGCCGGCCATACCTCTCTCGTCCGCCGCTCAATTTCCTCCGGCGTCTCAACTTCCGCACAGCCGGTCACTTCATCCCGCCCGGCCCGCAGCCAGGAAACGATGATCTCCGGGGTTACCTCCAGGTGGAACTGGAGGGCGAAGAGCCGCTCCCGGAAAGAAAAGGCCTGGTTGGAACAGGCCGGGGCCTGCGCGAGATGGACGGCGCCTTCCGGTAGATCGAAGGTGTCTCCGTGCCACTGAAACACCGTCATCTCCCCGGGCAAACCGGTAAACAGCGGGGAAGCCAGTCCCTCCGCAGTGAGCCGGACCGGGTACCAGCCGATTTCCTTCACCGGGTTGGGCCGGATCGCGGCACCCAAAGCCCGCGCCATGAGTTGGGCTCCCAGGCAGATCCCTAGGGCGGGGATGCCGTCTGCCGCGGCCTGCGCGATCAGATTCGCCACCCGGGTCAGATACGGGTATTTGGCGTCATCGTTGGCCCCCATCGGGCCGCCCAGTACCACGAGGGCCTGAAAGCCGGCCAGATCCGCCGGCAGCTTCGCCGTCCGGTCCTCCATCAACCGTACGTCCGGCTCCCAGCCGGCTCCCGCCAGTGCGCCGGCCAAAAGGCCGGGCCCTTCCAGTGCCACGTTTTGTACCACCAGGGCCCGCAATTCACATCCGCTCCCTTATAGTGCCGTCCAGGCCCTATTTCGCCGTGGCGCAAGCCAAGACCTGCTTTTGGACAGGTGCGAAAAGTAAACTGTTATATTACCGGGCTGTCATCCTCTGCCAGAAGTTTTGCTTTTCCACGGTGAGCGAGGCAACCAGGGGGTAGCGGGCGACTTCCCCGCCGCGCAGGGTGTAGACCACCTCTCCTACTACCGTTCCCGCGCGTACCGGCGCCGGAACGCCGGCCGGCAGGTTGATCCGGCGGCGCAGATCCGGCAAATCCGCGGGGATGAGGCGTAAGAAGACGTCCCGGCCGAGCGCGACGGGCACCGAGCGCTCCCGGCCGGCGGACACCGCCACAGTGGCCACGACCGTACCGGCATCCCCTACCGGGACGTTCTCCGTGTCAAGAAAACCGGTGTCAAGCATTCGTGCCGCATCCGCCCAGCGGTCACCGCTCTTAAGCACGACGGCGATCAGGCGGATGCCGTCCCGCGTGGCGGCGACCACCACGCACTTGCCGGCCGCCCCGGTAGTGCCGGTCTTGACCCCGTGCAGACCGGGATAGCCGTTAAGGAGCCTGTTGGTCGTGGATATCTCCATTTGCCGGGAGGTACCGATCCAGTGCAAAACGGCCGCCGGGGTGCGCACCACCTCGGCGAACAGCGGCCGGGTGAGGGCGAAACGGGTTATTACGGCCAGGTCGCGGGCCGTCGTATAATGATTGGGATCGGTATAACCGTTGGTGTTGGCGTACCTGGTACGGCCGGCGCCGAGAATGGCCGCTTTGGCGTTCATCAGTTCCAGAAAAAGGGGCTCCGTTCCGGCGATGTGCTCGCCGATGGCTACCGTGGAGTCGTTGGCCGAATAGATCAGGGCCGCGCGCATCAAGTCAAGGAGGGTCAGGCGGTCCCCCTGGTGCAGGCCTATCACCTGCCCTTCCCCGACCAGGGCCGCGTGTTTGCTTACCGTGACCACGTCGGCGGGACGGCCTTCCTCCACCGCTAACAGGCCGGTCATGATCTTGGTCAGACTGGCCGGGTTCATGCGACGGTCCGGGTTTTTCGCCCAGATGACCTGGCCGGTATCCCGGTCCACCAGGATGGCAGCCTCGGCGGTCACGGCGGGGGCCGCCTGGACGGGCCGGGGCAGGAGGACCAGGGCGATCAAAGTCAGGCGAAGCACGGTGCGGAAACCCAATGGAGGGCCACCTCCCGGTGTTTTGACAAAGTTTTAATGAAAATTTAATTTTATCCCCCGGCTTGGCAGGGAAATGAGGTGTTCTGACCGTATTATCTCTCTTATCCGGGAATAAGTATTCCGGGGAATATTGGTCATATGCCGGAGGTATCCACTGGTGCACAGGCATCCCTGGCGTTTGCTTTCCGCGACCATGACGGTCTGTGCTCTGGCCGCCCTGGTCTTTTTATCGGCCGCCCACCTACCCCGTTTCACCGACGCCCCGCAGATGGCCCGGTACCTGCGTTCTTTCGGCGCACGCACGGTAGCCGTCAGCATCTTCCTCATGGTCCTGCAGACCCTTTTTACCCCGGTGCCGCTGTTTCTGGTGGCCGGGGCCAACGGCTTCATTTTCGGCGTGTTCCGGGGCACCGTCATAACCCTTACCGGGGCCATGATCGGAGCCACCATGGCGTTCTACCTGGCCCGCTATTTCCGTTGCGGCTTCCTGGACCGCCGGCTCCAACCGGGGCGCCCGGCCTGTTTCGATCCCAGGGAAGGTCCGCGGCTGGTCTTCGTCGCCCGCCTCGTGCCGGTGATACCTTCCAGCGTGGTCAGCTACCTGGCGGGACTGAGCCGCATGAATTTTGCCTCCTTTTTCCTGGCCAGCATCCTGGGCCAACTTCCCGAGATCGTGCTTTACACCTTCCTGGGGCGCACCATCGGTCATCCGGGAGCCCTCAACCTGTGGATCACCGGGGGGCTCATCCTGGTAACCACCGTCTACTTCTCCCTGGTGGCCAGAAAACACCTCGGTGGATTCGTGGTTCCCCCGGGAAACAAAGGCTGAGCGGATTAGCGCTGACCCGGACGGGTTCGCGCAGAAAAAAACACCCCGCTATCGCAAAAGGCTCTTTAAGGATCATATACCAGTTGCCTGCTTGTGAATTGTCCTACATCCAGTAGCGTATATCTCAACCCTCCAACCAAAGATTTCCGTTTCATCCCAACCGGCAGGAAAACCCCGTTTGAGGCCTGCTTTATCCCAGCCTGACTCCAGGCATCCAGATGCGCCCGCGGGCTTCGTGTGGAAATTTTCGGTCGTCAAGGTACGGTGACCGAACTTCCGCTGCAGGATTAAAGCAAGGGATAAAAATGCCGATATCCTAACAGCCGGTTAAGATGCCCCCAACGCAGCCCGAAAGAGGTGTTGATTTGGCACAGTACAGTCCGGGTATCCAAGAAGCCCTGTCCACCCTGCCCTACCTGCGCCGCCTCTACGGCGACGAAGCGGCCCTCTCCGTTTCGACGCGCGATGAATTCGTGTACTATGAGAGCGGTAAGCGCCTCAACCATGGCATCCGTCCGGGCGACCCGCTCAAGAAAGGCGGCGTGAGCGACCGCGCCATCCTGACGGGCCAAAGGGTCAGCGAAAACGTATCGGCGCAACTGTTCGGCTTCCCCTTCCTGGGCCTGGCCGTACCCGTTTTCGAGGGTCGCGAGATCGTCGGCAGCCTGACGGTGGGCATGCCGGCGGAAATCGAAGACAAGCTGCAGGACATGGCCCGCCGGATGAATACCGGCGTAGAAGCGGTTTCAGCGGGCTCGACGGGTTTTGCCGCCTCGGCC
>JAJYZD010000162.1 GCA_021800315.1 Bacillota bacterium
GCTGGCCGGCGGGCTCTGGCTGTTCACCCTGGAGGCCCCCCGCCTCGCGCAACTGGCCCGACCGGGGCAGTTCGTCCATGTGCGGGCGGGGCGGACCGCCGATCCTTTGCTGCGCCGGCCCTTTTCCATTCACCGGTTGGACCGGGCCAAGGGCCTGGTTTTCCTCCTGGTGCGGGAAACGGGTCGCGGCACGAGTCTTCTGGCCGGGGAAACGCCCCGTTGCCTGGACGTCCTCGGTCCGCTGGGGCGGGGTTTCACCCTGCCGGACCGGAAATCTTCCCTGGCCGTGGTTTCCGGCGGCATGGGGGCCGCTCCCCTGGTTTTCCTCCTCGGGGAACTGGCCGGCCATGATGTCCGCGTCTTTGCCGGGGCCCGCGGCCGCTCCTTTTTCCCGGCCCTGGCGGACCTGGCCGGTTTTCCCTTCCACCCGGCCACCGATGACGGGAGCCTGGGCTACCATGGCCCGGTGACCGATCTTTTCCGCGCGGGTCTTGAGAGGTGGCGCCCCGACCTTACCTATGCCTGCGGGCCGGGAGGCATGCTGCGCGCCCTGGGCGTCATCCTGCGGGAGTTTGACCTGGCCGGGGAGTTTTCCCTGGAGGAACACATGGCCTGCGGGGTGGGGGCCTGCCAGGGGTGCGCCGTAAGGATGAAAGACGGCTTGCGCCTGGTCTGCTCCGACGGTCCGGTTTTCGACGCGGGGGAGGTGGCGTGGTGAGGCCCAACCTGGCCGTGAACATAGGGGGGCTGGCCCTGCCCAACCCCGTACTGGTGGCGTCCGGCACCTTCGGCTTCGCCACCGAGTACGCGCCCTTCCTGGATGTCAACCGCCTGGGCGGCGTGGTTTTGAAAGGAGTCACCCTGGCGCCCCGGGAGGGCAATCCCCCGCCGCGCCTCACGGAGACTCCGGCCGGCCTCTTAAACGCGATCGGGCTGGCCAACCCGGGGGTGGAGGTCCTCATCCGGGAGAAACTGCCCCGGTTGGCGTCCCTGGCCTGCCCGGTGGTGGTTAACATCGCCGGGGAAACGCCGGCGGAGTTCGGTGCTCTGGCCGGACGCCTTTCGGGCGTGCCGGGCGTGGCCGCCCTGGAGGTCAACGTATCCTGTCCCAACGTGGCGCGGGGCGGCATGCAGTTCGGCGCCGACCCGGATACGTGCGGGGAGGCGGTGCGGGCGGTGAAGGCGGTAACCGCCCTGCCGGTGATCGTCAAGCTCTCTCCCAACGTCACCTCCATCGTCGCCGTGGCCAAGAGCGCGGCCGACGCCGGGGCGGACGCGCTCTCCCTCATCAACACCCTCTGGGGTATGGCCATTGATATCGAACGGCAAAAGCCGGTTCTGGGCAACGTGACGGGCGGCCTGTCCGGTCCGTGCGTCAAGCCGGTCGGCTTGCGTTGCGTCTGGCAGGTCTTCGACGCGGTGGACGTGCCGCTGATCGGCATGGGCGGCATCCTTACGGCCGCCGACGCTCTGGAATACATCCTGGCCGGGGCTTGTGCCGTGGCCCTGGGTACGGCCAATTTCATCGATCCGGGCGCGGCGGAAAAAGTCGTGTCCGGGATAGAGGACTATCTCGTTGCGCGGGGTATCGCCGACATAAGCGAGTTGGTGGGCCGGGCCCACCGCGGAGAGGAAGGTTGCCGTTGGGGATGATTGACCGTTTGGTGGTGGCCCTGGACGTTCCTTCGGCCACCGCGGCCATCGAGATGGCCGGCCGCCTGGCCGGGCGGGCCGGACTGTTCAAGGTGGGCCTGGAACTCTTTTGCGCGGCCGGACCGGGGGTGGTTCCGGAGATAGCGGACGCCGGCCGCGTTTTTTTGGACCTTAAACTGCACGACATACCGAACACGGTGGCCGGCGCCGTCCGGAGCCTGGTCCCGCTGGCTCCCGCGATGCTCACCGTGCACGCCGCCGGCGGCCCGGCTATGATGCGGGCGGCCTCTGAGGCCGCCGGGGACGCGGCGGCCCGCCTGGGGGTGGCCCCGCCCCGGCTGGTGGCGGTAACGGTTCTGACCGCCCTGGACGACGAGGCTTTCCGGCAGGCCGGTTTCACCGGGACCATCGGGGACACGGTGTTGCGCCTGGCGCATCTGGCCGCCGGGGCCGGCCTGGACGGAGTGGTGGCTTCCGCCGGGGAAACGCCGGCCCTTCGCCGGGAAATGGGGCCGGATTTTTTGATCATCACGCCGGGGATCAGGCCGCGGGGCGCGGCGGCCGGGGACCAGCGGCGGGTGTTTTCCCCGGCTGCGGCGGTGAGGGCGGGCGCCAGCCACCTGGTGGTGGGCCGCCCGGTCACCGGGGCGCCTGATCCGGCGCGGGCGGCGCAGGATATTTTGGAGGAGATGGCGAAAGCGAACGCCGGTTAAGGGGGTGCGTCCGTGGGAAAGTTGCTGGGCCTGGTGGTCAGCGCCAGGAGGCTGGGTAACAGCGAGGTGCTGGTGAAGGAGATCATGAGCCGGGTTCCCGGGGAATGGGAACGGGAGTTGATCCGCCTGACCGACCTCTCGATAGAGCCCTGTAAGGCTTGTTATACCTGTCTCTCCGGCGTCTCCTGCAAGCTGAACGACGACTTCGGGTTCGTCCTGGAAAGGGTGCGGGAGGCCGACGCCCTGGTAATCGGGGTTCCCGTTTACTTTTTGGGGCCGCACGGTTATCTCAAGATGTTCACCGACCGCCTCCTGGGGGCGGGCCACTGGGTGCGGGACACCCGGGGCAAACCCTGCGCGGTGGTGGTGCCCTACGGAGTGGCG
This sequence comes from Bacillota bacterium, assembly GCA_021800315.1. Lineage (GTDB taxonomy): Bacteria > Bacillota > Desulfotomaculia > Desulfotomaculales > JAJYZD01 > JAJYZD01. The sequence goes on from JAJYZD010000162.1 coordinate 2,751, forward strand.
GGCTGGCTGGGGTATTCCCGCATCGCCGCCCTGACCCTGCCCCGTTTCCTGCAGATGAAAGTGGTGGACTGCTGGGCCGTGCCCGCGGCCCTGCCTGCCCAGGGAGTGCTCGCTCCGGGCCACCTGGCGCGGGCCGGGGAGATCGCCGCGGCCTTAACCGGCCGGGCGGGGGAGAGGAGGGGGCCGTTGGAATGCGCGGGGTGCGGTTCGGATCTGTTCCGGCTTCTGCCGGGGGGCGGGGTGGAATGTCCCCTGTGCGGGGTGCGGGCGCAGGTGAACGCGTCCGGTCAACTGGAGTACGGCCGGGCCGGGGGTCGTTTCGAACCGGAGCAATTGCGGGAACACTTCCTGGGCTGGCTGGTGGGAATGAAGGAAAAATACCGGGTGGAAAGGGACCGGCTGAAAGAAGCCCAAAGGCCGTACCGGTCCATGGATTGGTGGGTAAAGCCACCGGAACGGGAAAGAGGTAGTTGAGCCTATGCTGGCGGAAGAACGGGTTCTTCATCTTTTGCGTAAAACGGGGGCGCTTTTGGACGGGCACTTCAAACTTACCTCGGGGCGGCACTCCAACCGCTATATCCAGTGTGCCCAGCTTCTCCAGTACCCGCAGTACGCGGCCGAACTGGGCGCGGCCCTGGGCGGCCGCTTCGCCGGGGAAGACGTGCAGGCGGTGGTGGGTCCGGCCATGGGGGGCATCCTGGTGTCCTACGAAGTGGCCCGCCACCTGGGGGTGCGCTCCCTGTTCACGGAACGGGACGGCGGCGGCATGACCCTGCGGCGCGGCTTCGCCCTGGACGAAGGGGAGCGGGTGCTGGTGGTGGAGGATGTCATCACCACCGGCGGGTCGGTGGAAGAGGTGCTGGCGGTGGTTCGGGAGCACGGGGCGGTGCCGGTGGGCGTAGGCGCCCTGGCCGACCGTTCCGGCGGCAAGGTTTGCTGGATGGTGCGCCTGGAGGCCCTGATCAAGCTCAACGTGTCCTCCTACCCGGCCGAGGAGTGCCCGCTGTGCCAGGAGGGCATGCCGGTGGTGAAGCCGGGGAGCAGGAGTTAGGGGGTTCCCCGCCCGGGGCGGGGCCGGATGGAAAAGTTGGGAGGGATTTCGCATGCCCGTAATCACGCTGAAGGGGCCGAGACTGAGCAAGGAACAAAAGAGGGAAATAGTCAGGTCTTTTACCGAGACCGCCAGCCGGATCACCAACATCGCGGCCTCCGCCTTCATCGTCTATATCGACGAGATGGAACCGGAGAACATCGGCGTCGGGGGAACCGTTTTGGCCGACCGGGACAAGTAGGCAAAGTTTCTTTCCGTCCCGCTTGACAGGCCGGACGTCAGGCTATACACTTCTAAGTATAAGATACACTTAGATTTATGTAGCATCTTAGCCGGAGACCTATGGGGCCTGAAGCCGGAGGCGAGAAGGATGATCCCAGCGGTGGTTTCCCGCCCGGGGAAGGGGCAATGCGAGCCATCGCCCGCCGAATGCCGGGAGGTGGCTGAATTCCTGCAGGGGTTCGCCAACCCGGTCCGGGTGGAGATCCTGTGTACCCTGAAGGACGGGGAAAAGAGCGTAGGGGAGATCGCGCAAGCAGTGGGGGCCAAACAGTCCAACATCTCCCAGCAGTTACATATCCTCATGGCCAAGGGGTATGTGGCCAAGCGGCGGGAGGAGCGCAACATCTTCTACCGGGTGCTCCGGTCCGAGATTTACAAGGTCATGGAGCATATCTTCCGGCTTGTCTGCGGGTGCGGTTTGTCCGGCGACTGAACGAAGCTGTTTTCCGGCCCTCCCGTCGGTGTTGCGACACCGTTTGAGCGAGAGGGCCTGGTTGTTTTCCCGGGTCCAATACCTCCGCCGCGGCATCCGGTTTTTCCGGAGCGGTTGACAAAGGGACGTTTGGTACGCTAATATATTGACTATCGATAGCAGATTAATATATTCAGAGGTTGGGTATGTCCAGGGAACCAGACTACGGTCCGAAACCCACCCGCGTCGAGTGCCGGGAAATGGCTGACTTCCTGCAGGGATTCGCCAACCCGGTCCGGGTGGAGATTCTGTGCGTCCTGCGGGACGGCGAGAAGAGCGTGGGCGAAATCGCGCAAGCGGTGGGAGCCAAGCAGTCCAACATCTCCCAGCAGCTGCAGATCCTCCAGTCCAAGGGATACCTGGCCAAGCGGCGGGACGAGCGCAACATCTACTACCGGGTGCAGAAAACGGAGATCTACGACGTGATGGAGCACATCTTCCGCCTCGTCTGCCGCCCGGCGGAGACGGAAGAACCGGTGTAGGCGGTTTTCCTTTTGTATTCATCATAAATCCCCCCTGTTTGCCTTAATCCACCGGTTACGGCCGGGGGATTTTTTTCACAAAAAAGGCCCGCCGGGTCTTGACAGCGGGCCAGACTATACTGTAACATATTAATGATCAATAAAATATTAATAATTCAAGGGGTTGCCATGGAGAAGGAAGCGGACCAGTACAAACCGACCCGTGCCGAGTGCCGGGAGGTGGCCGATTTTCTCCAGGGATTCTCCAACCCGGTGCGGGTGGAGATCATGTGCGCGCTAAGGGACGGGCCGGTACACCCGAAGAAGGGGAGTGTTTGTGTGGGTGAAATCAATCCCGTGAACGGCGCCGGCTAACCAACCAGGGAAGATCGGGGAGAAAGAGAAAAACTCTGGGGAGGAAATGTAAATGACTACCGAAGAACTCAAAAGCATCAAAGCGAACAAGGTGATCGACGCGCGGGGAACTTCCTGCCCCGGTCCCATCCTGGCGGCCAAGAAGGGCATCGTGGACGTGAAAACGGGAGAAATAATGGAAGTTCTGGCCACGGACTCCGGCACCCAAAAAGACCTGCCGGCCTGGTCGAAAAAGATGGGGCACGAATACCTGGGATTTGTTGATGACGACGGGACTTTTAAGTTGTATATCAGGAGGATGAAATGAGATGGCGGCGGCGAAGGAAGGCCGGGAGATCTCTCCGCGAATCCTTGTCTTCTCCACCAATAACATTTCCGACCCCGGCATCGACCTGGCCGGCAGTTCGCACATGCACTACCCGTCCACGGTCGTTGTAATCACCATGCCTTGTTCAAGCGGCGTCAAGCCCGAGTGGATCCTGTACGCGGTGGAAAAAGGTTTCGACGGTATCTTCCTGGCCACGGACGGGGAGGAATGCAGCTACCTTCCGGATTGCGCGGAAAGAACAGCGCATATCGCCCAGGAGGCCAAGGATCTGCTCATCAAGAACGGGTACGAACCCCGGAGGGTGAGGATGTCGGGCATCTGTTCGGTTTGCGCCGAGCCCTTTACGAACCACATGAAGGAGTTCTCGGAGGTACTTCGAAAACTCGGTCCGGCCGGGAAGGGATAAAATTATCCTGTTTAAGCAACAGGAAGGCTTACATCCGCGCCAAACCGGGTGAAGAGGCGGCTCAAACCCCCACCGGGGTACCCGCCCCGGGATGGGCCGGGGTGGAAGGGGTAAAAGCTTATGGCTTCCGGCCCAAGGCCGGAGGTCCCGGAGGTTGGAGCATGAATTACGATATCCTCGTTGTGGGCGGCGGGTTGGGGGGCATGGAATCGTCCCTTAAGCTGGCCGACATGGGTTACAAGGTCTTGCTGGTGGAAAAGGCGCCGAGCGTCGGGGGCAAAATGATCCTGCTCAGCAAGGTGTTTCCCACCCTGGACTGCGCCAGCTGTATCTCGACGCCCAAGATGGCGGCTACCCAGCATCACCCGAACATTGACGTCATGATTTATTCCGAAGTGGAAAAGATCCGGCGGAACGGAAACGGAAACTTCAAGGTTACCGTCCGCAAAAAGCCGACCTTCGTGCGGCACAACCTGTGCACCGGGTGCCGCCAGTGCGAAATGACCTGCAACGTCGCCGTGCCCGACCAGTACAACTTCGACCTGGTGGCCCGGCGGGCGGCCCACATCGCCTTCCCCCAGGCGGTTCCCAAAAAGGCCGTCATTGAAAGACAGGGATCTTCCCCGTGTCTGTACACCTGCCCCGCCGGGATAAAGGCCCACGGTTACGTCGCCCTAACCCGGACGGGTAAATTCGACGAAGCGTTCAACCTGGTCCTCGAAGACACGCCGCTGATCGGCAGCCTGGGGAGGGCCTGCTTCGCGCTCTGCGAAGGGGAATGCACCAGGGGCAGCCTGGAAGGTCCCGTCCCGGTCCGCCGGATCAAGCGGTTTTTAGCGGACCGGTATTACGGCGGGAACCCGGAACCGGCTTCCGGGGTCCCGCCTGAGACGGACGGCAAAAAAGTCGCCGTCGTCGGTTCCGGGCCGGCGGGCCTGACGGCCGCCTTCCACCTGGCCAAAAAGGGCCACCGGGTCAAGATCTTCGAAGCGCAGAGCCTGCCGGGCGGCATGCTGGTGTCGGGAATCCCGGCCTACCGTCTGCCCAAGGACGTCGTGGCCCGGGACGTCAGGAACGTGACCGCCCTGGGGGTGGAGATCGAAACAGGCGTGAAGGTGGACAGCGTGGCCGGTTTGCAAAACCAGGGTTTTGCGGCCGTTTTCATCGCGGCCGGACTGCAGGGGCCGGTCAAACCGGGGGTGCCCGGCGAGGACCTGGCGGGCGTCCTCTACGGTGTCGATTTCCTGCGCCGGGTAAACCTGGGGGAGACTGTAAGCCTGGGTAAAAAGGTGGCCGTCATCGGCGGCGGCAACGTGGCCGTCGATACCGCCCGCACCGCGCTCCGGCTGGGGGCCCGGGAAGTACACCTGTACTCCCTGGAAAAGGAGGACGAACTCCCGGCTACCCCGGACGAAGTGGAAGGGGCCCGGTACGAGGGCGTCATCTTCCACCACGGCCGCGGGGTCCGGTCGATCAAGGGTGAAGAGGGCACCGTACGGAGCCTGGTGACCATAGCCGTCAAGTCCGTCTTCGATGAAAACAAGCGCTTTAACCCCTCCTACATTGAGGGCACGGAAAGCGAGACGGCTTTTGACACCGTCATCGCCGCCATCGGCCAGAGGGCCGACATGGGCTTTACCGGTGGGAACAAGGAGCTGACCGGACCGCAGGGGCGCCTGATCGTGGATCCGGTTACCCTGGCTACACCGGTGCCGGGTGTGTTCGCCGGCGGCGACGTGGTGACCGGGCCTTCCATGATCGTCAAAGCCGCCGGACAGGGCCGGCGGGCCGCCTTTTACATCGACCGCTACCTGGGAGGGGAGAGCCTGACCGGCGCCGGGTTCGACTACCGCCTGCCGGTTGTGGACAAAGAAACGGTCCTGGCCAGGCAAAAGACGTACACGGTTCTGGCCCCCGTGGCCAGGAAGGAGTTGTTGGTCGAAAAAGTCACCGGCTTCGCCGAAGTCGAGCAGCCTTTGACGGAAGAGGAGGCGCTGTACAGCGCCGGCCGGTGCCTGGACTGCGGGGTATGCTCCCAGTGCAGCCAGTGCGTCGCGACCTGCCCGGCGGGCGCCATCGACATGGGCATGAAGGAAGAGACGGTGGAAGCGGAAGTCAGTTCGGTCATCGTCTCCACCGGCTTCAAACTGTTCCCGGCCGACGCCAAGCCCCAATACGGGTTCGGCAAATTCCAAAACGTCATCACCGGCATGCAGATGGACCGGCTCCTGGCCCCCACCCGGCCCTACAACACCATTTTAAGACCGGGCGACGGAAAAGTTCCGGAGAGTATAGCGTTCGTCCTCTGCACCGGCTCCCGGGACCAGACGGTCAATAACCAGTTGTGTTCCAGGATCTGCTGCATGTACTCGATGAAGCACAACCA
>JAJYZD010000163.1 GCA_021800315.1 Bacillota bacterium
GTGGAGGACTCTGCGGATGGCGGGGGCGACGTGTAAGCGTCCTGCCTTATGCCATTCCGCTAAGACTCCCTCCCTCTGCGTAATTAGTGGCCTATGCTAAGGTTTGCTTACGTTGCTAGGAACGGTTACCGCAAAGGCCGGCCATTCTCTGGCCGGACCAGCGCGTAGCCGCGCCTGTGCCGGCGCTGTCCGCCCGCTGGCGTTTGCTCTTCGCCCTGGCGCGCCAAAGGGCCACCATAGCCTACCTGCAGGGGCAGGCCAAGGTCAACTGGCTGACCTTTCACGAGCCGCAAACCTGGGCCCGGACCCACAAGGTGCTCTTTCTCTCCGGTTTCCTGACCCACCGGCTCACCGGGGAGTTCCTCGATTCCACGGGCTGCCAGGTGGGCTACCTGCCGTTCGATTACAAGCGGCAGGCATGGGCCGGGGACAGGGATTGGCAATGGCAGGCCCTGGCCATCGACCGCCGGCGGTTACCGGGCCTGGTCCGGCCCGGGGAGCGCCTGGGCGTCATAAGTGGTCCGGCGTCCGACGCCACGGGCATTCCCCGTGGTATCCCCCTGGTGGCGGCGGCCGCGGACAAAGCCTGCGAAACCCTGGGCGCGGGGTGTCTTTCCCCCGGGCAGGCCAACATCAGCTACGGCACCGCCGCCGCCATCGACGTGTATTCACCCCGCTACATCGAACCGCTGCCCCTGTTTCCGGCCTATCCGGCGCCCGGCGGCTATAACCTGGAGGTTCAGGTCTTCAGCGGTTTTGCGCTCGTCTCCTGGTTTATCCGGGAATTCGCGCCGCCGATGGGGGAGGGGGCCCCGGAAGGGATCCTGGACGCCCTGATCGGGGACATTCCTCCGGGGGCCCAGGGGTTGACGGTTCAGCCCTACTGGGTACCCGGTTTAGGCCGGCCGGGTCCGGAGGCCAGGGGGGCGGCCGTGGGCTTTCGTCACCACCACGGGAGGGCCCATTTCTACCGCGCCCTCCTGGAAGGTCTGGCCCTGGACCTGCGGGAGGGGAGGGAAAGGATCGAGCGCCGGACCGGGCAACGGATCACCCGCCTCTGTATCTCCGGCGGCGGGGCCCGCAGCGACCGCATGGCGGAGATCACCGCCGACGTGTTCAACCTGCCGGTGGAAAGGGCGCATACCTGGGAGGCCGCGGCCCTGGGGGCGGCCGTAACGGCCGCCGTGGGCAACGGTTACTTTCCGGGCTATCCCGCCGCGGTGACGGCCATGGTCCGGTACCGGGAGGCCGTGCTTCCGGACGCCGGGCGGGCGGCGGCTTACGACGGGCTGTACCGTCGGATATACCGGCGACTGTACGGGCGGCTTGCGCCGCTGTACCGGGAGATCGGCAGGATGAACGGGATGGTTTGATTCTTGCGGTCAGCCGCAAGGCGCGGTAAAATAAGGGTGGCGGAATTATGCAAAATTTTGTCGCAGGCCTGTTTCCTGGGAAAGGAGGGACGTTTCCCTGGTTCCTGAACCCGGACAAGTTCCGCAACTGGTCAAATGACTGATAATTTCTAAGAATTGGAGGTGACATAGATGGCTTGTTTTACGGACAGCGACCAGCTCTACACTGTCCTGGGCGGCTTTCTGCGGGCCCAGGCCGGCACGGAAATCGCCAGAACCATAGCCCGCATGGGCGTGTGTATCCAGTTCAAGTACCACGAACCGGAAGCCTTGATTACCCTGGTAGCCGCCGGTGACGACCTGGAGGTTGTCGCCGGGGACGATTCCCACGAGCCCGAGGTGCAGTTCGAAATGAAGGCCGACATCGCCCACCGCTTCTGGCTGGGCAGGGTCAACCTGCCCGTGGCCCTGGCCCGCCAGCAGATTATCGCCCGCGGACCGGTGCAAAAAGCGCTCAAGCTCCTGCCCGTCATCCAGCCGTTGTACGCCCGTTACGAGGTCCACCTGCGCGCCATGGGCCGCGCAGACCTGGTCGACGTTTAGGATAAGGGGGGCTCCGAATGGATCAAGGCTTCATCGTCGGCGGCCGGCGGGTTTTCGGTTCCACCGGGGAGTCCTTCGCGGTGGTCGATCCGGCTACCGGCGAACCCTTCGCCCGGGTGGCCCAGGCGGCTCCGGCGGACGTCGACCTGGCCGTGCGGGAGGCCCGGGAAGCCCTGGAGGACCGGCGCTGGTCGCTGATCACCCCGCTGGAACGGGGGCGCATCCTGAACCGGATCGGCGAACTGGTCCGGGAGCGCGGTGACGAACTCGCCGCCCTGATGTGCCGGGAAAACGGCATGACCCTCAACTATGCGCTCTACGTCGAAATCCCCATGGTGGGCGACGCGTTTTCCTATTACGGCGGCCTGGTTCCCCAGGTGGGCGGGGAAACCCTGCCTTTTGCCTTTCCCGGCGCCCCGCCCGACTACCTGGCCATGACCCTCAAGGAGCCGGTCGGCGTCGCGGCCCAAATCACGCCCTGGAACTTTCCCCTGTTGATGCCGGCCTGGAAAATAGCGCCGGCGTTGGCCGCGGGCTGTCCCGTGGTGCTCAAGCCGTCCTCGGAAACCCCGCTGACCGCGCTGTTCCTGGCGGAACTCTGCCTGGCGGCGGGTGTGCCGGAAGGAATGGTCAACGTGGTCACCGGCCCGGGCACTACCGTGGGGCGGACGCTGGTCACCCATCCCGATGTCCGGAAGATCGCCTTCACCGGGGAGACGGCCACCGGTCGTTCCATTCTCCGCGATGCCGCCGGGGGCATCAAGCGGGTTACCCTGGAACTGGGCGGCAAATCGCCCAATATCGTTTTCGAGGACGCCGACCTGGAGGCCGCGGTGGGAGGAGCCTTGTTGGGCGTCTTTCTGAACCAGGGGCAGATCTGCCAGGCCGGCAGCCGGATCCTGGTCCAGGAAAGTATTTACGAGGCCTTCGTTGCGCGCTTCGCCGAACGGGCAAAAAGCCTGACTGTGGGCCCCGGCACCGACGCGCTGTCCGACCTGGGACCGGTCATCAGCCGGGACCAACTGCTCAAAGTGGGGGACTACGTAGCCAGCGGCCTGGCCGCGGGGGCCCAACTCCTGACCGGGGGCGGACGGCCGGAACTGCCGTCGCCGTTCGACCGGGGTTTCTTCGTCCAGCCGACCGTGTTCGGAAGCGTGACTCCGGATATGGCCATCGCCCGGGAGGAGATTTTCGGGCCGGTGGCGGCCATCATGACTTTCAAGAGCGAAGAAGAACTCGTCCGCGTCGCCAACAGTACCATCTACGGGCTGGCCGGGGCGGTCTGGACCCGCGATGTCAAGCGGGCTTTCCGGGTGGCCCGCGGTATCGGGTCGGGCACGGTGTGGATCAACACCTACCACCTGCTGTCGCCGGCGGCTCCCTTCGGCGGCTACAAGCAGAGCGGGCTCGGCCGGGAGTTGGGCCGGCAGGGGCTGGAGTCCTACCTGGAGACCAAGACCGTCATCGTCGATTTAAACGATACACCCGTGAGCTATTTTTGAGGAAGGGGGCGGGGTTGTGGTTCCCGACTTCGTGGAATTCGGCCTGCCCACCCGGATCACCGGCGGCGACGACGCGCTCGCCGGTCTGGGGGATGAGCTGGCTGCTCTTGGCATAACCCGGGTTTTCGTCGTCACCGATTCCTTTTTGCGGGAGACGGGACTGGTCGGCGAAGTGATCCGGCACCTCGGCAGGGTGGAGATCGCGGGCATCTTCGACCGGGTCCGCCCGAACTCCGGCGTCGACCTGGTGGAGGAAGGGGCCGGGTGTCTTGCGGCCAGCGGGGCCGACGGGATTCTGGCCGTCGGGGGCGGCAGCCACATTGATACCGCCAAGGCGTTGAACCTGGTCCACACCCTGGGGGGAAGGCTCCTGGATCACCAGGGAGCCTTCAACATCGCGCGGCCGCTGAAGTTGCCGCTGGTCGCCGTTCCGACCACCGCCGGAACCGGCAGCGAGGTTACGCCGGCCGCCGTGATCTGGAACCGGGACGAGCGGACCAAGCTGACCTTCTTCAGCCCCCACCTGGCGCCGCGACTGGCCGTGCTCGCGCCGGCGCTGACCAGGGACCTGCCGGCCTTCCTCACCGCGGCCACCGGTTTCGACGCGCTGTCCCACGCCGTGGAGGCCTACGTCTCGGTGACCCACAATCCCTTTGCCGACGCTCTGGCCCTGGCGGCGGTGCGGCGGATCCACCGGTACCTGGGGCGGGCCGTCGCCGGAGGGGACCCGGAAGCCCGCTGGGGCATGCAGACGGCCGCCACCATGGGAGGGATGGCTTTCGGCGCGGCCCTGCTGGGTGGGGCGCACGCCATCGCCCATGCGCTCGGCGGCCTTTGCGAGGTTGGGCACGGGGTGGCGGTGGCCCTGGTCCTGCCGGCGGTCTGCTCTTTCAACCTGGACGCCTGCCCGGAGCGGTTTGCGGCCATTGCCCATGGCCTGGGCGCGTCGGGTCCGGACCCGGTTTCGGCCGGTGCCGCCGGGATTGAAGCCATGCAAAGCCTCCGGGCGATGTGCGGTCTGCCCGCGCGGCTTTCCGCGGTCAACGTTCCGGCCGCCCTCATTCCCGCCCTGGCCGAACTGGCGGCGACGGACGCCGCGATTGTGACCAATCCCAAACCGATGACGGCCGCGGATATCGCGGCCATTCTGGAGGCACTCGCCCTTTGAACGACCGCGGGGCCGCTGATGGACGGTCTGGAATGAAGACGACCGCCCCGCGGGGCGGTCCCGGTTACGGGGGGATGGGAGAACGCTCAGGCCTTGATCAGGCCCTCGGCGTACGCGTTGAGCTGTTCGGTCACCGGCTCGATCTTCTGCATGGACAGATTGACATCCTGGGTGGTGGCCGATTGTTCCTCGGCAACCGCGGACACCTGCAGGATGTTGTCCAACAGGGCATTGATCTTGCCCTTGATGCTGTACAGTTTTTCGGAGACGTCCTTGGCCGAGGTCTGGGTCCGGGAGGCCAGTTTGCGGATTTCCTCCGCCACGACGTTGAACCCCCGGCCCAGATCGCCGGCCCTGGCCGCTTCTATGGCGGCGTTGAGACCGAGGAGGTGGGTCTGCGAAGCTATATCCTTGATCAAGTCCATGATTTCGTCCATTTTTTTGATCTCGTTTTCTATGGCGCCGGTATTGCTGGCCAGTTCCGTGGAGGATGCCGCCAGTTGCTGGGACGAGGAGGCCAGGCTGGAGATCCCCGTGACGGTGGCTTTGATGGCCTCGTGCATTTCCCCGGAGATCGCGTGGAGCCTTTCCAGGTCTTCTATGGGGGTGGTCGTGACGAACGAGCCGACGACCTCGTTGCCTTCCCGGATGGGCACGCCCGCCCCGATGTAGGGCAGACCGTACACTTCTTTCGGTACGCGCAGGGAGACCTTCTTATTGGCGTTCAGGGTGGTTCGGGCCGTGCTGCCGGGCTTGACCGGGTCAAGCACGTTGATCCGGAGTTTGACCGCTCCGTCGATGGAAACCAGGTAGCGCTCCGTGTCGCTGACGAACAAACCGATGTTGTCGCCAAAGTAAGCGCGCATCAGGGGAATAAGGTCGATTACCTTCTGAACTTCCGGCCGTACTTCGTTGGACATGCCCTGCACTTCCTTTCCTAGTATAATTTCGGACTAAAGAGAATTTTCTTGATACGGGCGAAAAAGAATATTTTCGACTTCCGGTGGTTTTTCCGGATTATCCGGTAAGACGGCCGCCGTGGTATAATATGAGAGGAAAAAGCCGGGTACGAAAGGATCGGCATGCGCAAGATCGGTATCACCACCACCGTTCCGGTGGAAATAATTTACGCCGCCGGGCTGGTTCCGGTCGACCTCAACAACGTTTTCATCACGGCGGAAAACCGTTCCCAACTGGTCGAGGAGGCCGAAACGGCCGGTTATCCCCGCAACACCTGCGCCTGGATCAAGGGCATCTACGGGGTGCTCTGCCGGCATCCGGAAATAAGTACGGTCGTGGCCGTCACCCAGGGGGACTGTTCCAATACCCACGCCCTCATGGAAACCCTGCAGCTCAGGGGGGTGGAGGTGGTTCCCTTCGCCTATCCCTGGGACCGGGATTACGCTACCCTGCAACTGGCCATGGAAAAGCTCGCCGGGCACTTCGGGGCGGACCATACGGCGGTGGAGGCCGCGACCCGGCGCCTGGACGGGGTGCGGGAACTGGTGTGGGAACTGGACCGCCTGGTGGGGGAGGAAAACCTGGGCACGGGTCTGGTCGATCACCTCTACCAGGTGAACTGTTCCGATTTCCGAGGCGACCCGGAGTCCTTCGCCGCCGCCGTGAAGGCCGAGACGGAGCGAATGGCCGGGGCGGGTCCTTTGGCACCGGAACTGAGGCTCGGCTACCTGGGCGTGCCGCCCATCGTCGACGATTTTTACGAGTACCTGGAGGACCAGGGGGCCCGGGTGGTTTTCAACGAGGTGCAGCGCCAGTTCACCCTGCCCTGGCTGCACCAGGACCTGGTGGAGCGCTACCGCCGGTATACCTACCCCTACGGCATCTTCTTCCGGCTGGAAGACATCGAAAGGGAAGCGGCCCGCCGCCGTCTGGACGGGGTGGTTCACTACGCCCAGAGCTTCTGTTTCCGGCAGATTGAAGACATGATCATCCGCAAAAAGCTGCGGTTGCCCGTGCTCACCCTGGAAGGGGACCGCCCGGGAGTCATGGATGCCCGCACCAGGCTCCGGCTAGACGCCTTTCTCGACATGCTGCGCTGAAGGGGGATGGGATGGTTGGTTGGCGGAATAGACCTGGGCAGCCGCTTCGTCAAGGTCGCCCTCCTGGATGAAGCGGGCGGGGTGCGCAATCTGCGGCATATCGACACGGCCGTTTTTTACCGCTCCTTCGGCCGCCGGATTGACGCCCGCCTGGAGATCGACGCCGCCGCCCTGGGCCTGGCCGGGGTGGCCCGCCTGGGGTGCACCGGGTACGGGCGCAAGGGGGTGGCCACGGCCGGCGGACGGGCGATCCCCGAAATCCGGGCGCACGTGCTGGGAGCGTTGCACGGCACCGCTCTCAGCGACTTCACCCTTCTGGACATCGGCGGGCAGGACAGCAAGGTGGCCCTGGTCAGGGAGGGCCGGATCCTGGATTTTGAGACCAACGACCGCTGCGCGGCCAGCACCGGACGCTACCTGGAACACATGGCCGCCGTGCTGGGCCTGGACCTGGATGAACTCGCCGGGTACCGGCGTGATCCGGCGGAGCTCTCCAGCACCTGCGCCATCTTCGCCGAAACCGAGGTGGTGGGTGCCCTGGCCGCGGGCGTACCGGTTCCGGCGTTGGCCGCCGGGGTCAACATGGCCATCTTCCGCCGGTTGAAACCCATGCTGGCCCGGCTTTCTTCTCCGGTGGTGGTTTTTACGGGTGGGCTGGCCCGGGGGGAGGCGTTGCCCCGGATCATGGCGGCCGAGTTGGGCGTGGAGGTCCGGGTACCGGAGAATCCGTCCTTTGCCGGTGCCATAGGCTGCTGCCTGGCGGTGCGGGAAAACGGAAAGGGGTTGGATCAATGAGCACGGTGGACGGGCCGCGACACAGCGGCGGTCAAACGGCGGTACCGGAGAGAGGTGTTGGAGGCATGAGGCTCGTCCTGGCCACCCGCAACGCGGGCAAGGTGAGCGAACTGACCATGGCTTTACAGGGCCGGCCGGTGGAGCCGGTATCCCTGGACCGCTACCCCGGCCTGCCACCGGTGGTGGAGGACGGAGCCACTTTTTTGGCCAACGCGGCCAAAAAAGCCTGCCAGGTCTGCCGCTGCACCGGCGAGACGACGCTGGCGGACGATTCCGGGCTCATGGTGGACGCCCTGGCGGGGGCGCCGGGGATTCATTCCGCCCGCTTCGCCGGGGCCGGTGACGCGGCCAACAACGCCCTGCTTTTGGACCGTCTGGCGGATGTCCCCCCGGACCGGCGTCAGGCCCGCTTTTACGCGGTACTCGCCCTGGCCACTCCCGACGGGAGGATTTTCACGGTGGACGGAACCTGTGACGGGTTGATTCTGGCGGTGCCCAGGGGAGAGGGAGGTTTCGGTTACGACCCCCTTTTTTACCTGCCGCAATACGGGAAAACCATGGCCGAGTTGCCCCCGGAACTGAAGAACCGGGTCAGCCACCGGGGCCGGGCCATGGCCTGGTTCGTCCGGCTTTGGGACTCTTTGTACGGATACGCGGCTTGCGCAAAATTATAGCAGACACACCGGTATGGACACGGTCAAATATGGAACGGCCCGCCGGGGACCTGGCTTCAAACCGGAGGGCACCGCCCCGGGGGTTAGGGCCACCGCGGTGTTGGCGGCCGCCGCCACCCGGGGGGGCGTACCAGGCGGTGGGGTACGCCCGGGAAAGGTGTACGGCCGTCGGCCGCGGAAGGCGGGCCGGTCGCCCCGGCCGGCATACCGGGGGCCGGCGGCGCTGTCGCAGACCGTCAGGGTCACCGTGGATGTTCCGGAGTTTACTTGACGGTCCTGTCCCTACAGGCGCATTCGCCCAACGCCGATCCCGCCCGCACGGGAATTGTAAGATCG
>JAJYZD010000164.1 GCA_021800315.1 Bacillota bacterium
GGAAACCCTTTATGCCGGCGGCATCCGGGTGGCCGAACTGGTAGCAATCAACCTGCCGGATCTGGAACTGGCCAGGGGCAGGCTGCGCGTCATGGGTAAAGGAGGCCGGGAGAGGGTGGCCCCCCTAGGCGACCCGGCCGTGGAGGCCCTGCGGGTTTACCTGGAGCGCGGCCGTCCGCGGCTCGCGGCCGGCCGGAAGGACGACGCCGTTTTTTTGAACGCCCGGGGCGCAAGGCTTACGGCGCGCGGCGTGCGCAAAATAATTGACCGGTGGGTGAAAAGGACGGAGCTGACCCGCAAGGTTAGTCCCCACGTACTCAGACATACCTTTGCCACCCATCTCCTGGAGGGCGGGGCCGACCTGCGTTCGGTGCAGGAACTTCTGGGACACGCCAGCATCAAGACCACCCAGATTTACACCCATGTGACGGCCCGGCGGCTCAAGGAAGTATACCGGCGCTCCCACCCCCGGGCGTGAGCGCCGGGAAGCCGTATTGACGCCCGGCCCGTCTTTTCGGTATACTTGGATTGGGAAAATATTTCCGTTCCGGCCGCACCTTGGCGGCCGGGCGGCGTCGAAAGGAGGGGCATCCTGACCGGGGGCCCGCGGGTACCCGCAAAGCGGGTGCGGCCTTGCCGGCAGGAGCGTTATGTTTCACGCAACCACGATCGTGGCGGTGAAAAGAGGGGAAAACGTCGCCCTTGCGGGTGACGGCCAGGTTACGTTCGGAGACCGCACTATTATGAAACACCAGGCCAAGAAGCTGCGCCGCCTTTTCGGCGGACGGGTGCTGGCCGGCTTTGCCGGCTCGGTGGCCGACGCCTTCACCCTCTTCGAAAAGTTTGAGGGCAAGCTGGAACAATACCGGGGCAACCTCATGCGGGCCGCCGTGGAACTGGCCAAGGAATGGCGTACGGACAAGTTCCTGCGCCGGCTGGAGGCGGTGCTGGTAGTCGCGGACCGGGAAAGCCTCCTGGTGCTGTCCGGCGGCGGCGAGGTCATCGAACCCGACGACGGGGTGGTTGCCGTGGGTTCGGGCGGTCCGTACGCCCTGGCCGCGGCGAGGGCGCTGGTCTCCCACACGGAACTGCCGCCCCGGGAAATTGCGAGGGAGTCGCTCTTAATCGCCTCCGAAATCTGTATTTACACCAACAACCAGATTTCCATCGAAGAACTGGAGTAGATTTGAGAGGGAGTTTGCCCGCATGGAATCTCTGACGCCCCGCCAGATAGTGGCGGAACTGGACAAGTACATCGTGGGCCAGGACCAGGCCAAGAAGGCCGTGGCGGTGGCTCTGCGCAACCGCTACCGGAGAAGCCGCCTGGCCCCCGACCTGCGGGACGAGGTCATGCCCAAGAATATCCTGATGATCGGGCCCACCGGGGTGGGCAAAACGGAGATCGCCCGGCGTCTGGCCCGGTTGGTAAAGGCGCCCTTTATCAAGGTGGAGGCGACGAAGTTCACCGAGGTCGGTTATGTCGGCCGGGACGTGGAGTCCATGGTGCGGGATCTCGTGGAAACATCCATCCGGATGGTGCGCCAGGATAAGATCACGGAAGTGCAGGAACGGGCGGCCGTGCTGGCCGAGGAGCGCGTCGTGGAACTCCTGGCGCCGCTGCCGGGGACCAGGCGGGAGTCCAAAAACCCCCTGGAGTTCCTTTTCGGTGGGGCGAAACCGGAGGATGACGAAAAAGACAACGCCCAGCTGGCGCAGCGGGTCCATTTCGAGCGGGAAACGCTACGGGAGAAACTCGCCCGGCAGGAGTTGGAGAAGGAGTACCTGGAGATCGAGGTGGAGGACAACGCCCCGCCCATGCTGGAGGTTTTCTCCGGAACGGGGATGGAGGAAATGGGGGTGAACCTCCAGGACGTGCTGGGCGGCATCCTGCCCCGGAAGAAGAGGAAGCGCAGGGTAACGGTGGAAGAGGCCCGGCGCATTCTTACCCAGCAGGAGGCCCAAAAACTCATCGACATGGACGAGGTGGTGCAGACGGCGGTCAGGATGGCCGAGGAGCACGGTATCATCTTTCTGGACGAGGTCGACAAGATCGCCGGCCGCGACGCCCAGGGCGGTCCCGACGTTTCCCGGGGAGGGGTGCAGCGCGACATCCTGCCCATTGTGGAAGGTTCCACGATTCATACCAAGCACGGCCCGGTGAAAACGGATCACGTTCTCTTCATCGCCGCCGGGGCCTTTCATACCAGCAAGCCGTCCGACCTCATTCCGGAGTTGCAGGGCCGGCTGCCCATCCGGGTGGAGCTGGAAAGCCTGACCGAAGAGGATTTTCTGCAGATCCTGACCGAGCCGCGGAACGCCCTGATCAAGCAATACCGCGAACTTTTGGCCACGGAAGGGTTCGATCTCAAATTTTCGCAAAATTCTCTTGTTGAGATCGCCAAGATAGCTTATAATGTTAATGAAAAAACGGAGAACATCGGGGCCCGGCGTCTGCACACCATTTTGGAGAAGCTTTTGGAGGATATTTCTTTCGAGGCCCCCGAGTTGACGGGCGGCGAGGTTACCGTCGATGACGCGTATGTCCGGGCGAAGCTCGCTTCCCTGGCGGCGAACGAGGACCTTAGCAGGTATATCCTGTAAGTTGGTGGGGGGATTGAGTTCGATGATCGAGGAACTCTTGAGAAAAACCAGGGCCATAAACAAGCTGCTGCAGAAGTCCGCCGGCCAGTCCGTGAACTTCCGGGAGATAGCGACGGTGCTCAGCCATAACATAGCCTGCAGCGTGTACATCATAGATAACAAGGGCAAGGTCCTCGGTCACAACTACCTGCAGGGCTTCATCTGCGAGATCATGCAGGATATCGTGGAGTCGCCGGAGGGGTTCCCCAGGGAATATTACGAAAACCTGGTCCATGTCAACGAGACCTACTCCAATGTCTGCCAGAAGGGCAACGCTTGCGTTTTTTCCTTCACCGAACCCTGCAAGTTCAACAACAAGGTAACCACCATAATCCCCATCGTAGGCGCCGGGATCCGTCTGGGTACGCTGGTGTTGGCCAAGTTCGGCCAGAACTTTACCAGCGAGGACCTCATCCTGGGGGAATACGGAGCCACGGTGGTGGGCATGGAAATCTTGCGCTCCCGGGCGGACCGGCTGGAGGAAATCGCCCGGAAGAGGGCCAGCGTCCAGGTGGCCCTTGCCACCCTGTCCTATTCCGAGTTGGACGCGATCCGGCATATCTTCAACGAGCTGGAAGGGGAGGAGGGTCTCCTGGTGGCCAGCAAGATCGCCGACCGGGTAGGCATCACGCGCTCCGTCATCGTCAACGCCCTGCGCAAGTTTGAGAGCGCCGGGGTGATCGAATCCAAGTCCCTGGGCATGAAAGGCACTTATATCAGGGTGTTGAACGACCGGCTGCTGGAGGAACTGGAACGGATGAAGCAGCACTGAGGATCAGTCAAAGCCCGGGCGTCAACTTTGACCGGCTTAGTCATTTCCGTTTTACCCGCCTCAACCAGAACACGCATTTCCGGATTCCCTGAATTCACTTGTCACCCTGAAGTTGGACAACTTTATCTAAACGGAGGAGACATCTTGAAAAACAGAGATGTTATGGAAGTTGACGTTCTCTTTGCAGGGGGAGGCGTTGCCGGTCTCAGTGGGGCCGTTCACCTCGTAAACCTGGTCAGGAAGCACAATGAAGCGGTCGAACGGGATGGCCGGGGGCGGCGATTGGACGATATCACCGTCGCCGTACTGGAAAAAGGCGCGTATCCGGGGGCCCATAATATCTCGGGGGCCGTTATGGACCCGGTGACTTTGCAGGAACTCGTTCCGGACTTCCGGGAAAAGGATGCCCCCCTGGAGGCCGAGGTCGGGAGTGAGGAAATGTGCCTGTTAACCGGGACAGGCAGGGTTAAAGCCCCGATCACGCCGCCGATGCTCAACAACCACGGTCATTACGTGGTCTCGTTGTCCAAATTGACGGCGTGGCTATCGCAACTGGTGGAAGAAAACGGGGTCGATATTTTTTCCGGTTTCGCCGGCACGGAGGTCCTCTATGAGGGGGACAGGGTCGTGGGCGTAAGGACGGGAGACAAAGGCATCGACCGGGACGGCGGCGAGAAGCCCTCTTTCAGTCCGGGAGTGGACGTGCTGGCGAAGGTTACGGTATTCGGCGACGGGTCGCGGGGAAACCTGAGCCAGGCGCTTGTACGGAAATATGGTCTTGACGAGGGCCAAAATCCGCAGGGCTACGTGGTGGGGGTGAAGGAGGTCTGGGA
This sequence comes from Bacillota bacterium, assembly GCA_021800315.1. GTDB lineage: Bacteria > Bacillota > Desulfotomaculia > Desulfotomaculales > JAJYZD01 > JAJYZD01. The sequence continues at coordinate 4,246 of JAJYZD010000164.1, forward strand.
GGTTCCGGGAGGGGGAATCGCTCCCGGGCATGTTATTCATACGGTCGGTTACCCGCATAAGACCGACGTCTACGGCGGCGGGTTTATCTACGGTATGGCGGGCAACCGGGTCTCGATCGGGCTGATGACCGGCTTGGATTATGGCGATCCGGGTCTGGATCCCCACCGGGAATTTCAGAAGTTCAAGCTCCACCCCTATGTCGCCGGCCTGTTACAGGGGGGCAAAATAGTGCAGTACGGGGCCAAGACCGCTCCCGTGAGCGGCTGGTTTTCGGTACCGAAACTTTATTGCGACGGCGCCCTGATCGCCGGTGATGCCGCCAACCTGTTCATCAGCCAGAAGATCAAGGGCATTCACGTCGCGATGAAGTCGGGAATGCTGGCCGCCGCGGCCATCCTGGAAGCGCTTTTGCAAGACGATTATTCCGGGGCCGCCCTCGGGCGGTATCAGCGTTCGCTGTTGGCGGACGGAGTGGGGCGGGAGTTGTACCGGAGCAGGAATTTTCACCAGGCTTTCGCGCACGGCCTGACCGGCGGCATGGTCAAGGCCGGCTTCCAGTACCTCCTGGGAGGCAGAATCCTGAAGGGCAGACTGGGATCGGAACCCGACTTCCTTCAGATGAAGAAGCTGGCCGACCGCTACGGCACCGGTTCACCAACCAGCGAACAAATGGGTGACATAAGATACGATGGCGAGCGTACTTTCGACAAGGTGACGGATGTCTACTATTCCGGTACCACCCACGAAGAACAGCAGCCCGTTCATCTGAAGATCGGGGACCGGCGGATTTGTTCCGAACGTTGTACGAAGGAATACGGGAATCCCTGCGTGCGCTTCTGTCCGGCGGGAGTCTACGAGATGGAAAAGGACCAGGAGACCGGGCAGGCGCACCTGAAGCTTAACTTCTCCAACTGCGTGCACTGTAAAACCTGCGACATCAAGGACCCCTACGGTAACATCACCTGGGTCCCGCCCGAAGGCGGGGGCGGTCCGAAGTACAACGTGGTGTAAGGACCCGAAGCACGGCTCCCTATACGAACAGCTTCACCGCCGTATACAGGCCGAAAGTCATGATCAGCCCGGAGACGGTCCATACGGTCAGCCGGTAACCGCCGCACATGCGGCAGGAGGGAGCCAGGGCCCTGGCCTCCAGTGCCAGCAAGAATCCCAGGACCACGGGCAGTAGCATGGCGTTCATCACCTCTATGTCCACGGTCAGGCGGACGAGGGAGATGCCGGACAGCACCAGGACGGCCCCCGCCACGTGGGTGAAGGTGTAGATGAGGTAAAAGACCGGTGCTTCCCTGAATTTGAGGTTCAGGCTGTGTGGAATGCCCGCGGCTTCCCCGACTCCCCATGCTCCGGCCACAGACACCACCAGGGCGGCCACGAAAGAGGCTCCCGCCATGCCCAGCCCGAACAGGACGCGGGCTCCGGTCGCGCCCAGGACCGGCTGGAGGGCGCCCGCGATCTGCTGGATGCTGTCCAGGGAGGGCGCCGTCTGGTGCCGGCCTATGGTCGCGGCTGTAGCCACCAGCACCGCTATCATCACCAGTTGGGTGACGACCGAACCGATCGCCGTATCCACGCGGGCCGGGCGCAGGTCTTGCGGCGTCAGGCCCCGGTCCACCACCGCCCGCTGCTGGTAGAAAATCATCCACGGCATAATCACCGCGCCCACGTTGGCCGCCAGCATGAACAAGAACCCGGGGTGCCCGACCGGAATGCTGGCCAGGCCGGTGAAAAAGCTTGCGCCCGGGCGGGCCAGCAAGGCCGCCGGGATGAAGGCCAGTTCGAACAGGCCGAAGGAAATGGCCACGACCTCCAACCGCCGGTAGCTGCCGGTAAGACCGAGGCCTACCATCAGGAGGGTGGCGGCTCCCACCGTAAGGACTGGCGGCACCCCGAACAGGCTCCCCGTCCCGGCTATGCCCGCGAACTCGGTGATCAGGGCGCCGCCCGAGGCCAGGAAGAGAGTTCCCACCGATACGGCGGCCCAGGCGGCGCCGAAGTGCTCGCGGATCAGTTCGCCGTGGCCCTTGCGGGTGTATATCCCCAGCCTGACGGTTATTTCCTGGACGAAGTACAGGATGGGGATGAGCAGGACCTGGGGCAGGACCAGGGAATAGCCCCACGCCGCTCCGCTCTGGGCCGCGGTGATGATGCTGCCGGCGTCCGTGTCGGCCAGCATGACCACCAGCCCCGGCCCCAGTAGCGATAGCAGGAGCAGGATTTTTTTAAGGTTGGGATTGATCGTCTTCGGCGGGTTGACCGGCCTTTCCCCGACCAGGGTGATAGCCACGTCCTCCATCTCCTGACAGTGGTAACCATTCTCAATGTAATTATAATGAGAACGATTACCAGTGTCAAGGGGGTTGGAAGGATTTTTTTTGAGCTTGCCGGTGTCCTCTCTGTCCGCGGTATCCGGCTGGCTTTGTTGAAAGGGTCCTGACAGGTGGGAAAAGATGCTTTATCGTACAGGTAAGAAATTATTACGAGGTGTGTACCATGTTCGCCCGCAAGACTCAAGACAATCTAAAACACATCTGAGAAAAAATGGAGTTTAAGTGGTTTTGGAGAAGACTGCAATAAAACGTTCTCTATTCCGTAATCGTAAAAGGACATCTAGCAACCCCTCCTTGAAAATGTGATACTAACCCGCAACAAGTGCCAGTGTCGTAGAACCATCCGTTGGATAGTTCGTTGAACAGAAGTGTACACATTGTAAGATATTACCTGAGCAATTTCTAAATATTTTTTCCGACGCAATTTTTTTAATGGGGGTATCCACGATTCCACTCCGGAAAGTACGGTGATCGGACAGGCCCGCCCGGATATAGTGGTATGCATGGCTGTAGGACACTGCATGGTGTAGATGCCGGGTGGGCGAAAGGGTTTTCGGAGCTGAATCATCCACTTCGATCAAGTAACCACAATATATAGTAGGCACTTGAGTGAAATGGATACCCCCCCCCTTTTTTAATTCAACTGGCCACCCATTTTGTCCACCACCCTCTCTAAGTGTCATTATGTACTCCGTTAGGCCGATTGTCAATACCTGAACTTAACGCCTCACTGCGTTCGGCGGCTTTTTTTAATCGACGCACTTCAACCTACCACCACAGTTACCGCACTCTAATTCAGGCATGACTCCTGTGGGCAACTCATCATAGACAGCGAATTCGTCAACTATAAAGTCCGGAACTTGTTGTTCATACCCACACCGGGGACAACGATAATTGTAATACGTTTCTTCCCCTATCCCCACTATCTCTCGTTAGAGTTCGTCCAATTCCCATTACTGATCCGTCTTGTTGCACCTCATAGGTCACAGCCTCCAACTTCTTTGAACCTTCATAGAGAACCTCGTAATCACGATGCCAAACCATTGGTAACCATACCAGCCCTTGGCATCTTTTACACCGCAAAGGATCATTGCCGGTGAGCTCAATAATTGCGTCTCGGTAGCTATAACGCTTTACCTCTTGCACGGTCTCCTTAACTCGACCAACCTTAGCCAAGGCCTCCTTCAATTACACCCTGACTTTTGCCGCCTTGCAGGTTGCATGAAGCCCATAGTATCAGTGCTGAATGGATTCGCTCACTGGAAAATATACCAAAGTGGTACCCTGCGCTCAGTAGAACGGGGGCCAGTTGACGGCCTCTTTTTTTTGCGCTTGATCAATGGGTACCGCCCTGTCATGGTTAGTCAGTCAGTCCTGACCGCACTTACCCCGTCAGAAAACAAAACATGCCTCGGGTGCCTTGGCGGGCGTGGTTTTCCGCGTCTGGCTGCGCCCAAGGGTTGATTCCCCTGGTGCTTGTTGCCGTGGTCCAATGCGCCTTTAATCGTCGAGTTCTGACACCAAGTGTCCTGAGTGACTTTTTTCCTTCCCGTCCCTGGGCCCCAGCTTACCGCTGTCGCCCAACCGAAGGGTTAGCGGATTTGGCTGGCAGTCAGAAAAAGAAGGGGAATGGGAGGATCTGCCGAAATAATGGAAGGGTCTTAACGCACAAATGATGGGAGGGCCCCCACATGCTTCGCGGCAACATGGGCCCTCCCGAGGACGATGAAATCGTCTTGTCTACCATTGTAACGCCATGCGGAAATAATTGCAACGAGTATCGGGAGAATCTTCT
>JAJYZD010000165.1 GCA_021800315.1 Bacillota bacterium
GCCCCCAGCCGTAGACGGTCATGCTCACCGAAGCGCCCGCATCCGGCCCGGGCGCGGCCACGAAGGAGGGGGTGAACCCGGATATGCCCAGCGGGGTGAGGGGGGCGACAGAGGTGACCGAGCCTTGGGCCGGGGACAGGTTGCCCGCCGACCACCATGCTCCGCCGGTGGTGTACTGCCCGCCTACAAAGGTCACCTGGCCGGCGCCCGCCGCCAGGAGGGTGAACTGGAGTTCGGCGGCCTGCTGCCTGGTTCCAAGCCCATTGGGTGCCGTCAGGGAAACGGCCGTGCCGACTGATGTCGCCGTTACCCCAGGGGCCGCGGTGATGCCGTCGAAGCGCAACACGGACTGGTCAAACGAGATGTCCCCCGCCAGGCTTTGCATCGGCAGCGGCGCCGATTGCACATATAAAGGTACACTCACCTGGGTACCCACTGTACCGCTGACCGTGCCCAGAGACACGGCTGGCGATGGACTGGCCGTAAGGTCGTAGATCTGGTCGCCGCCGGTCGCGTAGACGCTGATGCCGCCCACGCCGTACGTTGATCCGGTGGCGGCGAGGGAGATGGTCACCGTTCGTCCCTGGTCGCCACCTTCATTGAAGGGTATGGGCAATTGGTCCAGGTCGATGGTGGTGTTGCCCGTAGGGCTGAAGGTACCCGTGCTGTCGGTGGGTCCGTACTGCGGATTGGTGTACGAAACCCTGATGTCGTAATTGGCCTCGGCGCTGCCCGTGATGATGACGTCACCGGTACCGGAGGTCTGGCTGACCAGGAAAGTGGCCTGAGCGAAGGTCCAGGGCAGGGACTGGCCCGTTGTCGAGCCGGAACCCGCAGCCGGCAGGGCCTTGCCCCAGACGGAACCCGCCACCAGGCTCTGGTCGCTCGTAAACAAAAGGTGTAGCGTTCCGAAGGTTACCGTGGCCGTCCCCGACACCCCGTCGGCCGTCGCCGTCACTGTGCCCGTGCCCGGCGTGGTAGCGGAAGTCAGGGTGACTGCGGCGACTCCCTGGGCGTCGGTGGTGGCGCTTGTTGCCGACAGTGTGCCAGCCGTGGTGGAGAAGTCCACCGTCACTCCAGCGGCCGGGCTGCCGTTCAACGTCACCGTGGCCGTGACGGCGGAGGTGCTGGTGCCGTCGGACGGTATAATGACGGGCGCGGCATTGACTTGGACCTTGACGCCCATGACCGTTGTCGGCGGGGTCAAGGTCCACACGCCCTGGCCAGAAGTTCCGACATACAAAAAGCCGCCGATCGGAAGAATGCTTGCAACCGTGGCCGCTGTGTCTAGGCTACCCACCTGGGACCAAGCGGAACCGTTCCAAGCGAGGACTACGTCGCTACCAGACTCTGGACTCCCAATGGTTGCTCCAGCATACAAGGTGCCGTACGTGGCAAGACTGTTGATGTAACCACTGGTAGGCCTTCCCATCGACGACCAGGCAGAGCCGTTCCACGACCACACGCCCGCCCCTGCTTGTGCATACAAAGTGCCGTTAAGCGTGGCAAGGGCGTAGACCCCCTCAGCGTTGTCGTTGCTTGAGAGATCACCCACATTCGACCACTGGGTGCCGTTCCAGGACCACACGTTGCCGCCGTAATCCCCGGCGTACACCGTCCCGTCGACGGTGGCCAGCGTGCCGACAATGTTCGCGCTGCTACCGTTGCCACCCGGTAGACTCCCCACCGGGGACCAGGCGGAACCGTTCCAGGACCACACGCCGGCGCCATTCGTACCCGTGTACACCGCCCCGTCGACGATGGCAAGAGACGTGGAGATTCCCGATTCTAAGTTACCTCCCACCGGGGACCAGGCGGAACCGTTCCAGGACCACACGCCGTTATTTGTTCCGGCGTACACCGTCCCGTCGACGGTGGCAAGAGTGGAAATTCCCGAGTCTAAGTTATCTCCCACCTGGGACCAGGCGGAACCGTTCCAGGCGAATACCCCGCCGGCGGTGCCGGCGTAAATCATACCGTCGTGCGTGGGAAAAAGAGCATGTATTGAGTCTGCTAATGCGATTCCCACCTGGGACCAAGCCGATCCGTTCCAGGACCACACCTCACTATCCTGAGTTGCGGCATACAGGATACCGTTATTCGCGACGAGAATATCGATCCCGGACGGACCCTCCACCGGTAACCAAGTGGAACCATTCCAGGCGAACACCCCGCCGGCACTGGTTCCGGCATAGACGGCGCCATTGACCGTTGTAACATAAACTGGGTAAGATCCGCCGATATTAGCGCCCACATTCGACCATTGCGTGCCGTTGTACACCTCGACACCACCAACGTGGGAACTATACTGCGAAGCGCCCATATAGACCTCGCCGCCGACCGATGCGAGACTGGTACCACCCCACTCTTCTCCCAGTGCGGTCAGACCAGGACCGTTCGTGGTGAAGATACCCGGGATTTGGTTGGCCGTAACGTAAACGGCACCGTTGACTGCGGTAAGAGAACGGGCCCTCCTGCGGCACCCACAAACGATCCCTGGGTGCCGTTCCAGGTAATTACGCTACCATAAAAACCGCCTCCCCCCGCATACAAAACACCACCGATGTTCAATAATGCGGTCACGGAAGATATCGAAGGTCCTCCTACCTGTGTCAAAACGGTGTTGTCCCCGTTGGCGGGCAACGACGCTACGGCCGGGGCGGCCAGGCCGAAGATCCCGGCCATAACGAGAAAGACCAAGGCGGCCCCCATGAGCAGGGTTAACCCAATTTTCCGCCCGCTCCGGAGCGACAACCCGGACGCTTCAACCATTTCAACAACTTCCCTGTAGAACAAACCGTCTTCGTTTTGACAATGGCCATACCGGGGGCGGGCTCCCACCCCCGCTTCCCGGGGGACCGCGGTTCGCCTCCGGCGCAACGCCCCTTCCCGGGCGACACCATACCCGGGTGGTAAAACAAATCCATACCGAGCATACACCGGGAAGCGTTCCCCAAGCGTTCCCCAATCGTTCCCCGGCGGCGAAAGAAGAATTTTTTATCCCCGACCCGGGAAAATCAACCCGGCCCGGGGGGCTTGTCCCGCCCGTCGGACAGCATGCTCCGCAAGAACTCCTCCAGGACGCTAAAGTCGCGAAAATAGCGGGCCTCGCCGCTGACCACATGCCGGACCTCCCCGCGCGTCTCCTGGCGGTCGCCGTTTACCGCTTCCCGCCAGAGACGGACCGTGAACAACTCCGTGCCTTCGTGGCGTTTTCTCCCGGCCACCGTCCCCACCTCCACCCTCCGTAGCCCCGCAGGGGAAGCTTACACCGGGAAGCGTTCCCGTAGCGTTCCTCCGGCGAGTGGATACAAAAAAACCGGCCCCGGGAGGAGCCGGTTCATCGACGCCCGGTATAGCCCGCAATTTACAGGCCGTTACCCTGGATGCCGCCTGCCGGACGGAGACAGCAGAGCGGGATGAACTGACAAAGCAGATCGAATAGCTAAAGACGGAGACCGCGACTCTCCAGGCGAAGAAAGAGCCTATCCAGGCTGCCTTGGAATCAATTTCCAGGGAGGTTTAACAGTAACAGGAAGGAATATGCTTTAACCCGGTCGCTATGCCGGATTGCGGGAACGGCGCGATAGTGCCCGTCCAGGTCGGGGGGTGGAGGTGTTCCGCCACAGGAAAATAACCATTCAGGCCGCACCGGCCCCAAAAAAGAGCCCCCCGGGCGGAACGGGCGGCAAAAGTTCGCGCCCCCCGCCCGGGGTGGCTCCCGGGTCCGGCCTGGAAACCGCGGCGGGGCGGCTACCCGGTTTCCACGGCCTCCGCCGGCCGGGCGTTCAGGGGCGCATTCCTGGTTTCGGGCAGGAAGACGGCGAAGACGGCCGCCCCCAGGGTGCCCACCAGGCCGGCGACGACGGCCCAGCGCAGGTCGAAACCCAGCGCCCGGACCAGGGCCAGGGCGCCCAGGGGGGCCAGGCCCCCGCCCAGTCCCCGTCCCAGGTAATAGGAGAGGTTGATGCCGGTGGCCCGGACGCCGGTGGGAAAGATCTCGGCCATCCAGACCCCCTGGACCCCCAGGTAACCGGCGGCGAAAAGCATCCACAGGTAGGCTGGAAAGGCGGCCGATCCCAGGGGCGCGGCCCGGCTGACCCGGTCGGCCCCGGTGGCGACGAGCCAGGCGTAGAAGGCGTAGCCGGCCGTTCCCACGGCGGCGGAGACGATGAACGCCCGGCGCCGTCCCCAGGCGTCGGAAAGAACGCCGAAGAGGACAAAGGAGAGGAAAATGCTCAGGGTTCCCAGGTAGCCCAGGTCCCCGATGGTGGTCACGCTCACCCGGTAGACGGTAAGCCATACGGCGGGAGCATAGGTGGTCACGGCGGTCGAGCCCAGAAAACCGAAGGTCATCAGACCGGCCAGGAGAAGGGTCGGACGCCGCCGGTCCGGAGCGAACAGGACCCCCAGTTCGGAACGCGCGGCGGCCTGTGTTTCCCGTGTGCGCCGGTATTCCAGCCAGGTCCCCGATTCGGGCAGCAGGAAACGGATCAGGGCGGCCAGCACGGCCGCGCCGCCCAGGTAAGCGAAGGCGTACCGCCAGGCCTCGGCTCCGTACCGCTGGGAGGTGGCCACGAAGAGAAAGGTGGCCAAAAAGGAACCCAGGGGGAACATACCCTGCAGGAGGCCGGAGAAAGCCCCCCGCCGGCTTGCGCCCCGCGCTTCGTTGAGGTAGGCGTAGGCGATCCCGGTCTCGCCGCCGATGGCCAGGCCGGTCAGAACCCGCAGCACGAAGAGAACGGCGAAATCGGGGCTGAAGGCCGAAGCCAGGCCGAAGAGACTGTAGGCCGCCACGGTGAGGGTCAGGCCCGCCCGCCGGCCCCAGCGGTCGGCGATGACCCCGAAAACCAGGCCGCCGGCGATGCCGGCCAGGTAGCTCACCGCCTGGAGGACGGCCAGAACCAGCAGGGAGGTATGGAAATAGCGGGCCAGGGGGGCCAGGAAAAGAAGCAGGATCGCGAAGTTGGCCCCGTCGAAGACCGTGCCCGCGCCGGCCAGGAAAAGGACCGGCAGGTTTCCTCCCCGCCGGCGGCCGGGCCTGTCGGAGGAGTCGCTCAAAAGACCCCACCCCCAACCGCCGCCCGGCGGTCCTCGTCCCCCGCCGGCCGGCACCGGTGCAGCAAGTCCCCGTACCAGGCGTCGAAGCCGGTCCGGGAGAGGTCCAGTTCGTAGTGCTCGACGGCGGAGCCGGGCCCGTTACCCCAGTTGCGGGCCGCCGGAAGGTTTTCGAAGCCCAGGAGGTCCGCCACTTCCTTGTAGGAAGGAACCGGGGTGGAAATAAAGTAGGTGCCCTCGTTGATGAACAGGGCGAACAGATCGCGGATCAAAGCGGAACGGGCCGCTTCCCCCTTCCTGTTCCCCTCCGCCACGTAGCGGAAATGGAAGAGCGTGCTTTCCCAGGGCGTCGCGGGAAGGGCCGCCAGGTCAGCCGGCCCGAAGCGGGCGGCGATCAGGGAAGCGGTGGTAGGGCTGGTGGTCAAAAGGTCCAGGGTGTCGCGGCAGACGGGAACGCCCACCGTGAAACCGAGTACGGCACCGCCGCCGTCCCGGGCCACCCGCAGGCGGATGGCCGGGTTTTCCAGGGTGCGCCGCAAATGGGTTTCCAGTTCGGGAGGGGGATTGCTCCCCAGGACGCGGCCGGACCATTCCGACCATACCCGGAACAGGGCCGCCCGGTCCCAGGGCGCGGCGGTGGTGACGTGGACCTGTCCCGGCTCGTCCTGGAACAGAATGGTCCGGAGCAGGCCCTGGTTCAAGAGGAACAGGCATTCCGCCACCAGCCACTCCCGCTCCCGCAGGACCGCCGAGCCGAGCAGGCGCCGGTGGTAGGCCACGGCGCGCAGGTGCAACCCGGTGTATCGCTCCGGCCAGTGCCGGCGCAGGTCCTCGGCCACAAAGCGGCGCACCTCGTCGTGGAGGGTGAGGCCGCGTTCAGCGGGACGGACGGCCGACAGCGCGACGAGGCGCCGGAAGTCGGCGGCCAGGTCCCGCCCCGGGGCGTCTTCGCCGACCAGGGCGGCCAGAAGATCCTGGTCAAACCGCCGGACCACGGCCGCCGCCTCCAGAAGCCGCCGCAGGAACGGGTCCTTCGCCTCCCGCAGGAATTCCTCCACCAGGGAACGGACGACCAGGCCCCAGGCGGGAACGGCGGCCAAGTCCTTCGGAAAAGCGGCCGGGCGCGGGCCCCGCCAATCGTACTGCAGAACCATGTCGGCGGCCAGGGACAGGGCCAGGGGGCTTCCCCCCGCCGCCCGGGCCACCCCCTCCCGGAGAGCGGGGTCTTCCACACCGCGGCGGCCCAGGTATTCCCGGCTCTCGTCGATTCCGAAACCCTCCAGGGGCAGGGAACGGACGAGATACCGCCACGGGAACTCCGGAGTCCATATCCTCCCCAGCGGGTGACGCCCGGCCAGCACCACGCGGACCGCCGGGGCCAGGCCGGTCAGGAACTCCTCCCGCAACCAGCGGGAGAGATCCTCCATCTCTTCGAAGGTGTCCAGGAAAAGGACCGGCCGGGTCCGGTTCAGCCACGCGACGGCGTCCTCCCCCGCCGGGGGACCGAGGGCGGCCAGGAACTCCTCCGGGGTATGGGAAAAGTCGCGGGCGTCCACCCGGACCACCGGCCGGCCTTCCCGCCGGGCCGTCCGCCCGAAGGCCCGCAGCAGGGCGCTCTTACCCACCCCGCCGGGACCGTGGAGATTCAGGATCTTCCCGTTGTCCTCCCTCAGCCAGGCCCGGAAAAGAGCGATCTCCTCCCGCCGGCCCACGAAAAGTTCCTCTTCCGGGTGCTCCGCAAGCGTCCCCGGGCGCGGCCCGTCCCCTCCCGCCGGCGGCCGACCCTCCCGGGCGGCCGAACAACTCTCTTCGTAAACCCGCCGCGTCGCCGGAGACGGTTCCACCCCCAGCTCCCGCTCCAGCACCGTGACGCACCGCCGCCAGGCGGCCTCCACCCCCGCCCCGTCACCCGCCCGGCCGTGCAACCTCAACAGCCGGCGCCAGGGTTCCTCCCGTAGCGGGTCCTCCGCCAAAAGCCGCTGCAGGCAACGGTCCGCCTCCCGCCACTCCCCCCGGCTTTCCAACAGTTCCGCCAACGCGTCCAGCACCGCCCCGTACTCCGCCCGCAGCAGTTCCCGCTCCGCCAAAACCCATTCGTCCCACAGACCGGGCAGGAGTTCCCCCCCGTACAGTCCGACCGCCCCGGCCAGCGACCGCACGGTGCGCACCCGGGCCGCCGCCCGGAAGCGGACCGCGTCCACGCCTGGAGCGGCGTGCTCCCGGAAGGCCAGGGTCTCGCCTTTCAAGGCCAGGAGATCCTCCGCCCCGGGCAGGCAGTCGCGCAGCCTGTGCACGGTCTTGCGCAGGTTGGTGCGGGCCTGTTCCTCCGAGGAATCCGGCCAGAGAAGGCCCGCCAGCCGGCCGCGCTCCTGGGGCTTTCCCGGCCGCAACGAAAGGAACGCCAGCAACGATTGCAGCCGCGCCCCCTCGATCCCTTCCACGGCCATACCCGCGCGCGACAGGCGAAAACTCCCTAAAAGCGTCAATTCCCACATCCGGCCCCACCTCTTCCTGCTTTGCGCACATCGGTACTGGTCGCAATTATCTGAATTTCCAAAACAAACAGTCGCTGTTCACCTGCGCCGATTCCGGTATCGCGCAACCCAAAAAGCTTGTAAACAAGATACAAGGTTGTTCTTTGCGCGTCTTTCGCACGTAAAACAACACCATCCGCCGGTGATGACGCCAAAGGGGGTGCTGTTATAAAATTTTGTTCACTGTTCAAATGTGCAAAAAAGGATTTTTCTCTTATTGTTTGATGAAATTATGCCTCTCGTTGCCTGCCAACCGCTCTGTCGTGATGATACCCGATTCGCATGCATTTCCGCTCCGGTGTCCTATAACCTTCCCGCTCTTACTCTTGTTGCATCCACAGCGAAATATCTCCCTAGCCGATGCGCAAGAACGGACCGATCACTCCTTTCATACCCCTCCATTATAGGATTATAATGTTACAGGTTGGAAAAAGCAATAGGACGAAAGGGAAACACTGAAAAAAATATTAACCAGGAAAGTGAACAATTTAACATGATAAAGTGATAATAATCGCAAAGACCTACAATCGTTCCCTATCCGCCGCCGGCCGGGCGGAACTACGTCCCGGGCCAACCGGGGAGGCCGAGGGGGTCCGTGTATCCCCCCAATAAATTGGGAGGGATTACGGCCCCTCCCCACGATCCCTCTCCATTCTGAAAGTCCTCATTGTTGTCCCGACCCCGCTGAATGATGCCCGGGTACGGCTTTTGACCGTCCGCCGCATCCATCAGCGCAGAAACAGGCTGTAGCTCAGCGCCGCCAGAACGACAAAGGTAAA
>JAJYZD010000166.1 GCA_021800315.1 Bacillota bacterium
AGTCCGGGAAGGCGCCACGGGCCATGGAACTCCGGAAGACCGGGGGGGCGGGAGGTGACGGAAGGATCACGGGCCGGACCCGGATACGGAGCGGATTACAGGGATGAACCGCGATGCCGGATAATTCAATGGGAGGGGACACTCAATGAACGAATCGATGGACAAAACAATGAAAGAAGACGACTTGGAGCCATTAAAACTGGGCCCCTTTTCCTGTAAGCAGATTCTGACTGTCTTGATAAGTTGGCTGATCATCTACGGCTTGGGCACCGTCTTTATTTCCAATCCATTTTGGACTGAGCGGCACGCCGGCGGCAACGTCAATTACATTCATGCCATGTATCTCCACGGGCTGTTGATCGGTCTGGTCGGCCTGGTCGCCCTGACGATCACCCAGGTTTTTTCCTTCCGCTCGAAGCACGTTCGCCAATCCATTCTGGGGGGCATGGTATTGGCGACGATCCTGGCTACCGTAGGCGGGATTTTCAATAAAAGTATAACCGAGATCGGTTGGCTGTGGATGCAGGTTTTCAGCTTCTTCGTTACAGATGAAATCGTCCTGGCCCTGTTGATCGGCTTTTATGTGGAGTGGCGCAATAAATCCGGGGCCTCGCGGAGTTTCCCGTTTCTTTCCGCCTGGCTCAGTACTCTGGGCGCCTTTATTGCGGCCGTCATGGGTCATATCGCCGGCTACATCCTCGAATTCGGTGACCATCCGCGCTTTATCGGTCTTTACGCGGCCGCGGTCGGCGAAAAACTCGATGACCTGACGGGTAATATGATCATATCGCACGCGCACCTGTTTACGACCTCCCTGCTCGGGCTGCTGGTCGCCGCCGCCGCCTGGCGGTTCGGCTACAAGGCCCTTGAGGGCGGGGCGCGCAATTTGGTCCGGGTGGGCTTCGTCCTTCTGATGGCCGGCACCGTGGGCCTGATCGTTATCTACGCTTCGACGGCCTTCACCAGCTTTTCCTGGCCGACGGTCTTCCCCTTCGGCCCGAACGGGGTGAACGGATTCGGCGCCGACGACTTCACCGACGGGTTCGGGTTGATGCTGGGCGGGCTGATCATCCTGCTGGCGATGGCTTTCAACCGGAAACCGGATTTCGTCGCGAAATGGTTCAGACCGACCATGACCGGCGTAGTGGCCACCTGGGTTGCGGTGGTTTTGTGGGGGCCCGTCGCCGGATTCAGCATCCAGTTGAGGGAAAATCTCTTCGGCGCCGGTGATCCTTCGGCTCCCCTGGCCAAAGTGGATGCCGCCTTTGTGCACTCCGTCATAGACTTCTTCCCCTTCATGGCCGCGGTGCTGGTTCTGCTTCTGATCGCCGACCTGTTCCTGGGGCCGGATAAGGTCAAAACCATCGGACGGTGGGTGGGGGTAGGATCCCTGGTTACCGTAGCCGGTCTTCTGGTTCACGTCTTTAACGATGCCGGGGCCGTGTTCGGACCGGGATACTTCCTGACCGGGGCCGGTTTGGCCATCATTGCCGTAATGGCCGTTCTGCTCGTCCTCCGGTTGGGCGAAGCGGCCGGCGCCGAGGAAATGGAAAAGCCGCCGCAGGGTTCCCACAAGGGCACGGCGCATCCTGCCCGAACCTGAACAGCCTGGTAGCCGTGTTCCGGGTCCGTTGCGTCCGGATGATGCAACCGGGGAACCTCCCTGGTCCCCCGGTTGGGCCACCCCGGTCCCGGGTACACTGGAAGGCGCGGAGTCGGCTGGGTCTTCCTTTGGTTAACGGGATCCAGGGAACAAGAAACGGCGCGCCGGCGTCGCTCCGGGGAGGTGGGGGGGCCGGGAAGCGGCTCCCGACCAAATGCCGAAAGCCAGAATATTAATCGTTGACGACGAGGACAAAATCAGGGAACTGTTGCGCCTGTACCTGGAAGACCGCGGTTTTGACACCGTGGAAGCTTGCGACGGCAAGAATGCCCTGCGGGAAATGGGGCGGGGGGGCATCGACGTGATCATTCTGGACCTGATGATGCCCAACATGGACGGGTGGGAAGTGTGCCGGGAAATTCGGAGTACGTCGCGCGTGCCCATTATAATCCTCACGGCGCGGGGTGGGGAGATGGACCGGGTCCTCGGCCTGGATCTGGGGGCTGACGACTATGTGGTCAAGCCGTTTTCGCTCCGGGAGATGGTGGCCAGGGTGAACGCCCTGCTGCGGCGGACCGCGCCGGGCCTGGAGGGGCAGGTGCTGCGCTTCTCCGGCCTGGTGATCGATCCCTTTGCCCGCACCGTCCACCTGAGGGACCACGATATCCACCTCACCCCGAAGGAGTTTGACCTTCTTTACTACCTGGCCTGCTCTCCGGGCCATATTTTCAGCCGGGACAAGATCATGGAGACCATCTGGGAATACGATTACCTGGGTGAATCGCGGGCCGTGGACACCTGCGTCAACCGCCTGCGGGAAAAGCTGAGAGTGCCGGGCTACGACTTTTCTTGCTGCGTCGTAACCGAGCGCGGCATCGGCTACAAACTGGAGGCGCCCCGGGAGGATTGACGGAGCCGGTACCCCGGCGCCCGGCGGCAATGCGGTAATCCGCTCAATCAGTAGACTTCATCACGACTAGCCAGGGAGCGTGCGGATCATGTACATCGTCGTCGTGGGGGTCAACCACCGTTCGGCACCCGTGGAAATCAGGGAGATCCTGTCTTTCTCCGGGCAGCAGGTAATGGACCGGTTGGTTGTCCTGAGAGGGATGCCTTCGATCGTGGAGGCGGCGATCCTCACTACCTGCAACCGGACCGAGGTATACGCGGCCGTGACCGATATGGCCCGGGGCCTGGCCTCGGTTCACGCGTTTCTATCCCACCATGCGGGTCTGGATGTTTTCCAGTTGCGCAACCATACCTACTCCCACACCCTCTCCGAAGCCGTCAGTCATCTTTTCCAGGTGGTGTGCGGTCTGGATTCCATGCTGCTCGGCGAGACCCAGGTGCTCGGCCAGGTGCGGGACGCCTACGGGTTGGCCGCCGCTGCCGGCGCCTGCGGGGTCGTTTTCAACACCCTGTTCCAGAAGGCCCTGGCGGTGGGTAAACGGGTGCGGAGCGAGACCGGTCTCGACCAGCGGACCGTTTCCGTCAGTTACGCGGCGGTGGAACTGGTCAGGGAGCATTTCGGCGATCTTTCGGGGCGTACGGTCCTGGTGGTGGGGGCCGGCAAGATGAGCGCCATGTCCACGCGTTACCTGGTGGCAAGCGGCGTGGAGGACGTCATCGTCTCCAACCGGTCTTACGACCGGGCCGGGCAACTGGCCGGACAGTATCGGGGCAAGGCCGTGCGGTTCGACGAACTGTACCGGTATCTGGCGCAGGCGGACATCGTCATCAGTTCCACGGCGGCCGCTCATTACGTGATCCGGGCCGCGGAAGTGGCCCGGATCACGGCCGGCCGGGAGCGGGAAATGCTGATGGCGGATCTGGCCGTCCCGCGGGACATCGAGCCGGCGGCGGGCCGGTTGCCGGGCATAACCCTCCTGGACATCGACGACGTCAGGAACGTCGTCGACCGGAACCTGGCCCAACGACGCCTGCAGGCGGCGAAGGCCGAGGCCGTCCTGGCAGAGGAAGTGGGTGACTTTATGTGTCGGCAGGGCAGTCTCTTCGTCGTCCCGACCATAGCCGCCATGAGGCGAAAGGCCGATGCGATCAAAGAGGAGGAATTGCAAAAGGCCCTGAACGAACTCGGCGGCCTTTCCAAGCACGACCACCGGGTGGTGGCCACGCTGGCCGGGGCGATCACTAACCGGTTGCTGCACGACCCGGTAACCCGTCTCAAGGAAAATGCCCTGACCCCGCGGGGTCACCTCTACACCGAGACCTTGCGCAACCTCTTCAACCTGGCGGTGGGGGACGGTGGGGCGGAGCGGGCCGGGACCGGAGAGGGGGAGAATCAGAGCGGTATCGCCGCCTGTACTTCCAGTAACCGATGGTCGACGTGCGCGCAGGCCAGACCGGCTTTACGCCCACATCTTACCTGAACGCTTTGCGGGTAATCGACTCGATAATCTTCTTGAACGGGAAGTCGGCCGCCGTCCGGTTCAAGCGCTCCGGCGTATGGGAGACGGCACCTATACCAAGATATTGCGGTGAAAGCAGGGAAGGGCCCGGACCCCGCCTGGAGGGTCCCCGAAGGGCAGGGCTGCCAGCATAAGCGCAGGAGCGTGAAGTCAGGTAGTGGGTACGAGTCTGGCGGATCAGGCCGTAGTAAGCGTAGACCGGACCAGCGTCCTTGCGCGAGAAGGAGAAACCGCTGTCACCACAAGACCGGATGCTATGGGAAGGCCCTAAATCTTCAAAAACCGTCTACCATGTACGGCAGATCGAAAAACGATTCCCGTCCCAAATGAACACAGCATTTACGCGCCAACTCCGCCAGGTTGCCGGAACTGGACAGGTGGATCCAGTCATCAATGGAGCCCCGGAAACAATAGCGTTGGGCATCGAAGGTACGGGGATGGTCGTTTGCCAGGATGAACCGCATCGTGGCCTGATAATTGGTGTATTCAGCCGTATAAATTGTAATGGTTTTTCCTTTTGAGACAACTTTATGGCGTACATCCTCAGGAATACTATTTCTGATAATCTCTATTTCACTCGCCGTAACTAGCGGAATCTGGATTTTCTGCAGGTAGACGCCGCCGTTAGGATCTTCGAAAACCTCGTAGCCATCAGGAATCTGTTGACACAAATTGCCGTCGGTTTTCCTGGAGAAATAGTATTTGGGATTACCCTTCTTTGTAACTCCCTCGTGCAAGTAGTACCTGTCTCTACGGCAATTGGTATATTCAACCGGCATGAAGCATACCTCCTGTAGGAATATCCTTTTGGGGTAGGGATTTAGTCTATCTCGTCATCATCGAAATCGTAGAGAAAGTCGCTGGGTAAACGACCACAATACCTAGCGGCCAGGCTTCTCAGATCGTTGGAGGTGTCCTCGCAGATCCACTGGTCTTCATATACTTCTTCGTCTTCATCGGCGATCTCATCGAACCGAATCAAAAACTCTACATCGAAAGTGCGGCATTTGTCATTGGTTAAAACGAACCTGAGTAGGGGTTGATATTCTCCCAATACCTGTTTGCTAAGAAAGTTACTTGATGGACTCATTTCTTCCGCTATATAGACGGTAACCGACCTCTTTTTGACAACAAGCTTGTTGTGTACTGCTTTTGGAATGCTGTTTGCGATGATCCTTATCTCAATTTCACTGATAAGTGGAATCAGGACCTTGCGCGCATAGGGCCTGCCGTTGGGCATCTCATAAACCTCGTACCCATCCGGTATCCGTTCACTCAACTTACCTTTGGGGTTTCGGGAGAAGAAATATCTGGCATTGTCTTTATTCGTGACTCCTTCGTGTAAGTAATACGTATCCCCCCGCCAATTAGTATGTTCTACCGGCATGAAACATACCCCCCTGTAGGAGCGGTCCAAGTTCTTCAATTCTCGGCATTGTTGCTTTGTCAGCTTCCGGACGGACCATACGTTCGATCAGCCCCATTTCCTGCTGTTTATCCTACCTAAGCGGTGAGAGATGTACCCGGCTATGGGCAACCTCTCCGGTGAAAAATGGGAAAAATTACGCGCCGATGATATGTATGTAAAACCAAGGCGCGAGCCTGCGTTCCACCCATACACAAGGTATCACAAATGATTGCATATGGCAACATCTTGGCGAAAAATGCCGAGCGGTAGGTGTCCCGCCCTCAACGTGCAAGGAAACGGTAACGGATAATCGGTCTTTGGCGGCAAGTCCCCCGTCCGGTGCTCCAGTGCCGGAAAACAGCATAAAATCCTGGTAAACCATTTTAGACCATAATATAACATATTATGGTCTACCTGTGTACTGACGCTGTGAAGATCCCGGCGGCGGCATCTGTGACAGTAACCCCGCCGGAGGATTGATCGGGATGCGCCGGAGGATGCTCTAATATAATTCTAATCTGTTTATAATGCTGACTTAAGAAATATAAGCAATACTAATAATAACTGAACCATCATCTACGTTGGTTTGGTGTCCCGTGACAATTTGGCTAAAGATTCTTTCCGCTTCCCGATGCCTCCGTTTGACACGGGGGCCGTTGATGCGGATGCTAAAGTTATGCGCCTGAAAGGTATCAGCTCTGGCGGAAAGATGAATGAAAGGCGGTATCCAGATATGTGGAAGGTTGCCGGTTTTTTTGTGCTATTGTAGATCAAATAAGCTATTCAGGCAAAAGAGTTATGTGAGACATCGTGATATCTCGATCAATTGATAACAATGCGGATACTTAACGGATACGGGTGCCATTTTCTTGTTGTCTAGGAAATTATGTTTCGGTGTCGTGACAAAAGGCTGACAATAACCCGACACGAGATTGACAATGGCCTGACAAGCAGAGAGCTTTGGGATAGGCAGGGCGAAAGGATGCGGGCAGGTTCGCCCGCAGGGCGATTTTGTTCTTTCTACCGAAGATAGTCTCGATTTCACTCCGTTAGGAGGATTTTGTTTTTTGAATCCGGACGGTTGGCTGGTGTCCAGAGAAGAACTGACGGGCAGGGGGAATTGAAATGTGCGGGATATGCGGGATTGTGGGGAGCAACGGCCAACCGGTCGACGGCCGTTCTCTCGAGTGTATGATGGATGCTATGATTCACCGTGGCCCGGACGACGCGGGCAAGATGTTGCGGGGCAGGGTGGGATTGGGTTTCCGCCGGCTTGCCATCCTGGATTTGCAGCAGGGACGGCAGCCGATGAGCAACGAGGACGGCACGGTGTGGACGGTTGTAAACGGAGAGATCTACAATTACAAAGCGCTACGGGATGAACTCCGGGCCAGGGGGCACAGCTTCGGCTCGTACTGCGACGCCGAGATAATACCCCACATGTACGAGGAGTGGGGGGTGGACCTGGTCCACCGCCTCCGGGGTATGTTCGTCATAGCCGTGTATGACCGGCTAAAGGACGACGTCTACCTGATCCGCGACCATTTCGGGATCAAACCATTGTATTACGCGGACCGGGACGGATGGTTCGTGTTCGCCTCGGAGATCAGGAGCATCCTGGCCTCCGGCGTTGTACGGCCGGAGGTGGATCCGCAGTCCCTGTGGTATTATCTGACCTTTCAATACGTTCCCGACCCCGGCACCATGTTGCGCGGAATCCGCAAACTCGCCCCGGCCCATTATCTCCGCCTGCACGCCGGAAAGGTCGACTTGCACCGGTACTGGAAGTATGAGTTTCATCCCGATCCCACCGTTCCCTTCCCCGAGTTGGTGAACGCGGTCAAGGACCGCCTCCGGGAGTCCGTGCGCCTGCACACGATGAGTGATGTGCCGATTGGCGCCTATCTTTCCAGCGGTGTGGACTCCGGCGCAATCGTGACGCTCTTGCGGGAACGTGGTCAGATCGACACCTTCAGCGTGGGCTTTGCCGATAGCGCCGGCGAGGCCGATGAAACCGTCCTGGCCGGAATTACGGCCAGGGCCCTGGGAACACGCCACCATGAGGTCCACGTCACCGCCCGCCGCTATCAGGAGACCTGGCCGCGCATAATAGCCAGCCAGGAGGATGTGATCGGCGATCCAAGCGCTCCGGCGCTCTACTTTCTGGCTGAAGCGGCGAAGCCGCATGTCAAGGTGGTCCTGTCCGGAGAGGGCGCGGACGAACTTTTCGGCGGTTATCCCATTTACGGCGAACCTAACTCGTTGCGCGTCTTCGATTACCTGCCCGGCCACGTACGGAGCACGCTGGGCACCGTCGCCCGGTTTCTGCCTCCCGGGATCAAGGGGCAGGGGTTCCTGGAACGCGGATCCCTGCCTGTCCGGCAGCGGTATCTCGGTAACGCCAGGATTTTTTCGGAGAAAGAGAAAGGCGCCTTCGTTACGGCGTCTCCGGGTGCCCAAGGCTGGGGCAACCCTCTCGACCTGGTGGCTCCCTATTATGAAGCAACGGAGCACGTTGACGATATTACGGGGATGCAGACGGTGGACGGATGTACCTGGCTGCCTGGTGACATCCTGATGAAGGCGGATAAGATGGCCATGGCTCACTCGGTGGAACTCAGGGTGCCGTTTTTGGATATCGAGGTGTTCAAGACGGCGGCCGTTATTCCGGCTCGTTACCGGGTCGCGAACGGAACTACGAAATACGCGTTGCGCCAGGCTCTCAAGGGTATTCTTCCCTCCAGTCTGGCCGACCGTCCCAAGCTGGGTTTCCCGGTTCCGATCGGTCACTGGCTGAGTCACGATATGCGCGACTTCGCCCGCGACGTGATCAACTCCTCGCGCTCGGAGCTATT
>JAJYZD010000003.1 GCA_021800315.1 Bacillota bacterium
GCCAACTGGCTGGCACCGTCCGGTTTGGCGGCTTCCAGCCGTGCAGCGTATTGGGCCAGTTCGTCCAACATGATCAGAGCCTTTCGCTCACCCAGGACTTTCTCAAAAAAAGGTTTCCCGGGGGCGGCATAAGAGCCGGCCTCGTCCTCCACCTCGCGGTAAAGGGCCTCCCCGCCCACCTGGTAAGCGATTTCCCCCCAGAGGGTATAAGGTGTGAGGGCGTCACCCTTCGGTTTGTGAACCGGAATTTCGTCACCGGCCACCCCGACGACCACCACCGACCCGGGCCGGGGCAAAAGACCCGCATCGATAAGGCCGGCGGTTACACCCGCCAACTCCGTTCCCCTGCGCGCCACGTGCGTACAGGCCAGAAGGCTGTGCGTCTTACCGCCGCCAAAGGCGGTTTCCAGGCGGTGGATGGCCGGTACGGTAAGGTCCCCCGCAATGCGCCCCAAAACCTCCGCCAGGGTGGTCCGGAGCCCCTGGGTCGCAAAAGTGAGGTCCCGGAAAAAGATCTCCGCGTCGGCATAAACGGTATCGGGGGATTGCCGGCCGCCCCGGTAGCTCTCAATGACCGGTGTCAGCGAGGCCGTAAAAACCTCCGGGTTAAACGTTCCGGCAAGTATTTCCGCTCGCGGTTCGCAGGCCTCAAATATAGATCGCACCTTACACCATCCTCAACCAGTTTAGTTCTTATTCCAAAGCCGGACGAAAGCCGGATAAAACTGATGTATACCGGGATCGCCTGGCGAAGCATAAAGGTCAAATTCGACGGGAACCAATGATATCCTTTCTCTTGTGGATTTTCACTCCGTTCTTCCTGGTAAACTTCGGCCGCATTCACCCCGCCAGACGGTCCCGCCGGCGTGGGAACAGGCCCACGGGCGCTCCAGGTGGTCGCGGGAATCGTCCGGCAAACGAATTCTCCACGAAAACTCCTTCAGTTCCCTCATTCGGTCAATCAGCAGCCGGGCATCTTCCGAAACCGGGAAAGGAGTTGCCACCGTAGCGGAGAAGTAATAACCCGGCCCGGCGGCGCCCACGGTCCCGGCCGGTGGTCGGACGCCGGAACCCTTTCACTTCCCGGAGGTATATTTCTTGAACTGTTACCTGGGCATCGACGTAGGGTCGGTGAGCATCAACATCGTGGCCGTGGACGAAGCGGGGCAGGTCATATCCGGCCTCTACCTGCGCTCCCGGGGCCGTCCCCTGGAAGTCATCCTGGAGGGGCTCAAAGATACCGCATCCCGTCTCGGCGGGAACGTGACCGTGGCCGGCTGCGGCACGACGGGGAGCGGCCGATACCTGGCCGGGGTGATGACCGGGGCCGACGTCATCAAGAACGAGATCACGGCCCACGCCGTGGCCTCCTCCCTCGTCCGTCCCGACGTCCAGACCATCCTGGAGATAGGCGGTCAGGACTCCAAGATCATCGTGCTGCGCCAGGGCATAGTCACCGATTTCGCCATGAACACCGTTTGCGCCGCCGGCACGGGATCCTTTCTGGACCAGCAGGCCGCCCGCCTGGGGATCCCCATCGAGGAGTTCGGATCCCTGGCGCTGGAATCCGGCAACGCGGTCCGCATCGCCGGACGCTGCACCGTTTTCGCCGAATCGGACATGGTCCACAAACAACAACTGGGCCACCGGGTCCACGATATCATCCGGGGACTGTGCGAGGCCCTGGTACGCAACTACCTGAACAACGTGGGCAAGGGCAAGGAGATCCTCCCGCCGGTGCTGTTCCAGGGGGGCGTGGCCGCCAACATCGGTATCGTGGCCGCCTTCGAGCGCGCCCTGGGAATCCCCGTGCAGGTGCCGGACCACCACGACCTGATGGGTGCCCTCGGAGCCGCCCGCCTGGCCCGCGAGGCCGTGGAGCGCTCGGGAAGGACATCCTTCAAGGGCTTCGGCGTCAACGCCCTGCCCCACCGGACCAGCGGCTTCGAGTGCCACGGCTGTTCCAACGTGTGCGAGATCGTGGAAATCTACGAAGGAGAACAGGTCATCGGCCGCTGGGGCTCGCGTTGCGGCCGGTGGGACATCTTTTGAGTTTGGTGTATACTATCGTTTACACTACGAGCCGTTTCTTTCGACCGGAGACCGCCAAATCCCTTCCCCCCCGGGTTGGTATATCTTTTGCATAAGTACTCGCAAACAGATTTTGGGGGCGTGTTTCATGTTTGAAATGAGCGAAGAACAGCAACTGGTCCTGGAGACGGTCCGGCGTTTCGCCCGGGAGGAAGTGGCCCCCCGGGCCGCCCGCGTCGACCGGGAACATCTTTTCCCGCGCGAGAACCTTGAAGGCGCCAGGCGCCTGGGCCTGATGGGCATGCCGATACCGGAGCGGTGGGGCGGCGCCGGCTACGACTTCCTGTCCTACATGCTGGCCGTGGAGGAAATAGCGAAAGCCTGCGCCTCCACTGCGGTCATCCTGGCCGTCCACACTTCGATGGCCTGCTTTTCCGTCCTCAACTTCGGCACCCCGGCCCAGAAGGAAAAATACCTGACCCAACTGGCCGGCGGATCGCTCCTGGGCGCCTTCGCCATCACCGAGCCGGAGGCCGGCTCGGACGCCGGGGCATTGTCCATGCGTGCCGTACGCAAGGGTGACCGCTACATCGTCAACGGCACCAAGATTTTCATCACGTCCGCCGGAGCGGCCGACCTGTACGTCACCTTCGTGTCCACCGATCCCTCCCGCGGCGCCCGCGGCATCACGGCGCTGCTGGTGGAAAAGGACACCCCCGGTTTCCGGGTGGGTCGCCTGGAGGAAAAAATGGGGCTGCACGGCTCCCCGACCGGCGAACTGATCTTTGAAAACGCGGAAGTTCCCGTAGAAAACATCCTGGGCGAGGAAAACAAGGGCTTTTCCTTGGCCATGTCCCTGTTGGAAGGCGGACGCATCGGCATCGGCGCCCAGGCGGTGGGCATCGCCACGGCCGCCCTGGAAACCGCCGTGGCCTACGCCCGTCAGCGGGTGCAGTTCCGCCAGAACATCGCTTCCTTCCAGGGTATCCAGTTCATGCTGGCCGACATGGCCACCGCCGTGGACGCCGCCCGTCTCCTGGTCTACCGGGCCGCCTCCCTCAAGGACCGCGGCCAACCCCACGGCAAAGAGGCCTCCATGGCCAAGCTCTTCGCCACCGACACGGCCATGCAGGTGACGACGAACGCCGTCCAGGTGCTGGGCGGCTACGGCTACTGCCGCGAGTACCCGGTGGAAAGGTACATGCGCGACGCCAAGGTGACCCAGATTTACGAAGGAACCAGCCAGATCCAGCGCCTGGTCATCGCCAGGCATTTGACCAAATAGGGGGAGTAGGTTTGGCGGAGAAACAGCCAGGATTGGTGCAGGTATACACAGGCAACGGCAAGGGCAAGACCACCGCGGCCCTGGGGCTTGCCTGGCGGGCGGCGGGCCACGGCAAGCGGGTATTCATGCTGCAGTTCATGAAAGGCAGTCCGGATTACGGCGAAGTCAGGGCGGCCTCCCTGCTACCCGGCTTTACCCTGGTTCAGAGCGGCCTGCCCACCTTCGTGGACAAGGTCCATCCCTCGCCGGAGGATCTGAGGCTGGCCGCCGAAGGACTGGACCGGGCGCGGCGGGAAATAAGCGAAGGGGACTGGGACCTGGTCATCCTGGACGAGGTTAACGTGGCCCTGGACTACGGCCTCATCCGGGCGGAGGATGTGGAGGCGATGATCCGCCAAAAACCGGCCGGGCTGGAACTGGTCCTGACCGGCCGTTACGCCCCGCGATCAATCGTCGCCCTGGCCGACCTGGTCAGCGAGGTCACGCTGGTCAAACACCCTTACTACCGCGGGATCCAGGCCCGCCAAGGTATTGAGTACTAGCCGCGAAGGAGGTTTTTATTCGTGGGTCAAGACGACTTGAAACCGGATCCGGAAAGGGAAGCCTGGCGGGCCAAACGATCCCAATTGCCCGACCGTCCGGTTGACTTCACATCCCTTTCCGGCCTGGAGCTTGCCGAACTCTATACGCCGGAGGACCTTTCCGGCTTCGATTACGGACGCGACCTGGGCTATCCCGGCCGGTATCCCTACACACGCGGCGTGCAGACGAACATGTACCGGGGACGCCTTTGGACCATGCGCCAGTTCGCCGGCTTCGCCTGCGCGGCGGAGAGCAACGCCCGTTACAAGTTCCTGTTGGAACGGGGCACCTCCGGCCTCTCCGTGGCTTTCGACATGCCCACCATCATGGGATACGATTCCGACCACCCGCGGGCCTGCGGCGAGGTCGGCCGGGTCGGAGTGGCCATCGACTCCCTGGCCGACATGGAGACCCTGTTCGCCGGCATTCCCCTGGACCGGGTCAGCACCTCCATGACCATCAACGCCCCGGCCCCGGTCATCTGGGCCATGTACATCGCCACGGCGGAAAGGCAGGGCGTGAGCCCCGGGAAGCTGACCGGCACCATCCAAAACGACATTCTGAAGGAATACATGGCGCAGAAGTCCTGGATCTTCCCGCCCGAACCCTCCCTGCGCCTCATTACCGACATTTTCGCCTTCGCCGCCGACTTTGTTCCCCACTGGAACACGGTCAGCATCAGCGGTTACCACATCCGGGAAGCCGGCTCCACCGCCGCGCAGGAACTGGCCTTCACCCTGGCCGACGGCTTCGCCTACGTGGAAGCGGGCATCAAGGCCGGTCTTTCCGTGGACCGCTTCGCCCCCCGCCTCTCCTTCTTCTTCAACTCGCACATTGATTTCTTCGAGGAGATCGCCAAGATGCGGGCGGCCAGGCGCATCTGGGCCCGGCACATGAAGGAGAAATACGGGGCCAGGGATCCCCACTCGCTGCTCCTGCGCTTCCACACCCAGACCGCCGGCTGCAGCCTGACCGCCCAGCAGCCGGAGAACAACGTGGTTCGCACCGCCTACCAGGCGCTGGCCGCGGTTTTAGCCGGCACCCAGTCCCTGCACACCAACTCCCTGGACGAGGTCCTCGCCCTGCCGACGGAAAAGGCAGTCCAGATAGCGCTGCGCACCCAGCAGATCATCGCCCATGAAACCGGCGTGACCAACGTCATCGACCCCCTGGCCGGCTCCTACTTCGTTGAATCTTTGACCAACCGGATGGAGGAGGAAGCCGAAAGGTACTTCGCCGAAATCGAACGCCGTGGCGGCGTCATCGCCGCCATCGACCAGAATTTCTTCCAGCAGGAGATCGCCGACGCCGCCTACCGCTTCCAGCAGGCCGTGGACAACGGCCGGCGCATCGTGGTTGGAGTGAACGACTTTGTCGATCCGGCGGAAAACATCGATATCGAGCTTTTGCGCATCGACCCGGCCGTAGAGCGCGACCAGGTGGAGCGACTCCACCAACTGCGGACGGGCCGGGACAACCTGACGGTCGGCGAAAAACTGGACGACCTGCGGCAGGCCGCCGAAGGCACCGCCAACCTGATGCCCTTCATTCTGGCGGCCGCACGGGTCTACGCCACTGAGGGCGAGATCATCCAGGTCTTCCGCGAGGTATTCGGAGAATACCGGGAGAAGCCGGTATTTTGAGGGGGCATAACACATGACGGTGAGAAAGATAAGGGTGTTAATGGCCAAACCGGGCCTGGACGGCCATGACCGGGGGGTCAGGGTGATTGCCCGGGGCCTGCGGGACGCCGGCATGGAAGTGGTTTACACCGGGCTGCACCAGACCGCCGAACAGGTGGTAACCGCCGCCGTCCAGGAGGACGTGGACGTGGTGGGACTCTCTATCCTCTCCGGCGCCCACATGACCTTCTTCCCCCGGGTCAACGAACTCCTCAGGGAAAGGGGAGCCGGGGACATCATGGTCATCGGCGGCGGCACCATTCCCGAGGCCGATATCCGGGAGTTGAAGGAGAAAGGCTGGGCCGCCGAGATCTTTACGCCGGGCACCAGTCTGGAGAAGATTGTGGGGTGGATCCAGGCCAACGTCAAAGTCTAGCGAGCGGGCTTGGGGAGGGCCGGGCACGATGCCCGGCCCTCCCCAGCAGAAGGTGGTGACCGCCATGCTTCAGCAGATCACCGGCAATTTCCACTTCGTGGAACGCGGCTGGCTCAGTGCCAACCACTTTGTCTACAACGGCAGGCGCAGGATGCTGATCGATACCGGTTACCAGACGCACCTGGGCCAAACCCTGGACCTGATACGGCAAACCGGCCTCGACCCCCGCTCGGTGGATTTGATTGTCTCGACCCACGGCCACTGCGATCATGTCGGCGGCAACCGCTTCATCCAGGAGTTGTCCGGCTGCGAAATAGCCATGCACGCCATAGACCGGCGGTTCATCGAAGCCCGGGACGACTACCATACATGGTGGAGCTATTACGACCAGCAGGCCGACTTTTTCCCCGTCCACCGCTCCCTGGCGGACGGCGAGAACATCGACCTGGACGATCTCACCCTGGAAGTGTTGCACGTGCCAGGGCACGCCGCCGGTCAGATCGCCCTGTACTGCCCGAAGTTCCGCTTTCTGATCGCCGCCGACGCACTCTGGCAGGGCGACTTCGGCGTCCTGACCCCCGCCGTCGACGGCCCCGCGGCTCCCCTCCTGCAGCAAAGCACCTTGGACCGGTTGGCCGCCCTACCGCTCGCCGTCATCTATCCCGGCCACGGCCCCGTCATTCGCGACTCGCGGCTGGCCATCGACCGCTGCCGGAGAAGGATTGAACGGTTCCTCGCCGAACCGGCCGCCATGGCCCGCGACCAGGTGAAGAAGATCATCCTCTATGCCCTGCTCATGAAAGAAGGCTGTCACGAGGCGGACTTCTTCCCTTACCTGATGACAACCCCCTGGTACCCGCAAACGGTCGATCTTTTCTTTCCCCAACGCTACCGGGAACTGTACGATGACGTCATGGCGGAACTGGTGCGCCGGAATCTGGTCATCCGGTCCGGTCAACGCCTGGCAGCGGCTTTGAGGGCCTGACCCGGACGGAGCATCCTGACGCTCGGGAACCAACCTTGGTTTCCTCATCTGTCGAACCCAAACCACGTCACGATAACCACCGGAACGGTTCCATGTTCAGGACCCGGCAGCCCTAAACCGGCGAAATACCGTCGATATGGACGCGACAGCCAGCCGGGATTGCCAACCCAAACCAGCCACCAGGACGCCGGCCATGATGAAACCAAAGCCCGCCGCTTTAGCCCGGGTGAGAAAGTCCGTACCCCAAACCAGGGAGACCGGGAACGCGAACACCGACTCCAG
This sequence comes from Bacillota bacterium, assembly GCA_021800315.1. GTDB lineage: Bacteria > Bacillota > Desulfotomaculia > Desulfotomaculales > JAJYZD01 > JAJYZD01. Next base: position 7,224 of record JAJYZD010000003.1, read on the forward strand.
GCTGAGAATGAGGGCGGCGTGGTGAAGCCTACCTTTGGCGATGGTGCCGATAGAGGAATTCCATAAACTGCAGGAATCGTCCTGTAAGGATATGGGCATAGTAAGCGCATCTAATTTCCGGCCGGCAGTTCGCGAAAAACGCGAATCACAGCAGGTGAGGTGGAAAATATCCTTGTCTAAAGAGGCCTTTTTGGCAAAAGCCAACACCAGAAAACTGCGCCCTTTTTGCTACGTGGTAGCAATCGTCGCGGCCATTGGCGGCCTCCTTTTCGGCTATGATACCGGGGTTGTCTCCGGAGCCATACTCTTTGTAAAACAAGGGTTCCACATGAATTATGTTCAGCAGGAACTAGCCGTCAGCTCCGTACTCATGGGCGCGGTGCCAGGGGCGGCCATGGGCGGCATGCTTTCCGACCGCTTCGGTCGCCGGTCCATGATGATCATAACCGCAGTTATCTTTTTGATTTTTGCCCTTTTGACCTCGCTTACCCAAAACACTTGGCAATTCATGGCGGTCAGATTCATAGTGGGACTGGCCATCGGCGTCGAAGCCCTGATATCACCTATGTTTATTGCCGAAATTGCACCGGCCGCTGTGCGGGGCCTGCTTGTTACCCTTGACCAACTGGCCATAACTTTCGGCATTGCCACATCCTACCTTGCCGACTATCTCGTCTCGCCCCACTGGCGCGCTATGTTTGCTTTTGCCGCAATCCCGGCCCTGGTACTGACCGTAGGCATGTTCCTTCTTCCGGAAAGCCCCCGCTGGCTGGTGGTAAACGGTAAATTAAAAGATGGCTTTGTTGCTTTGAGTAGGATAGACGGAGTTAAACAAGCTAAGGAAGACCTTAAGGAGATAGAAAACAGTATAAGGGAGAGCAAATTTGGTTGGCGCGAAATCCTAGAGAACAAACTCCGCAAACCCCTTATTATTGGTGTGCTCTTGGCTATATTTCAGCAGTTAACCGGTATCAATACCATAATATATTACTCACCAACCATTTTTTCGATGGCCGGCTACGGGTCAGCGGCAGCCATCGGAGCAACCGCCATCGTCGGCTCGATTAATATAATTTCCACCATTATATCTCTCCTTTTAGTAGATAAATGGGGAAGAAGACCTCTTCTCCTGGCTGGTGTAAGTGGTATGGTGATATCACTTATCCTTATCGGAGCTTTCGTTGGCATTTATCATCGGGGGGGGATATTTCTCATGGTTACTCTCCTTGCTTATGTATTTTCTTTTGCTATTGGCCTTGGACCGGTTTTCTGGCTGTTTATTTCGGAAATATACCCGTCACGCATCAGGGGTACAGGAATGTCGTTTGCCAATGTGGCCAATTGGGCAACCAACTTGGCGGTTTCAATTACCTTTCTTTCTATCGTAAATAGAGTTGGAATGGGAAATACGATGTTTATCTATGCCGGCATGGGTATAGCGGCTTTGCTCTTTATCTTTTTCTTTATTCCGGAAACAAAAGGCAAGAGCCTGGAGGAAATCGAAAAACTTTTTTAGGGGAGTGGCTTCTTATGCTGGCCTTTGGTAAGCCCGGTCTCGTACCGAACTGGTCATCGTCCAAGAAAACCTGTATAGGAACGGCAATAGAAAGCAATTCACGAGTATGGTTTACAGTAGCCGACGGGATACTCACCGAGGTATTCTATCCCCGTATAGATCAAGCCAATATAAAAGACTTTCAATTTATAGTTACTGAAACCAAAAGGAAACTTTTTTTAGAGGAGAAAAATGCTTTTCATCAAATCGAATACATAGATCAGCAGCATTTTTCCCCAGCGTACCGCATTATCAGCACAGATAAGGATAATTATTATCAATTAACAAAGTCCCTAATCACTAATCCGGAAAACGATTCCTTGCTTATGCAGGTGGAATTCAAACCATTGGTTGATGGTGAGTTTCACCTTTATGGCCTACTGGCACCTCACCTTGAAAATAATAGTCATCCCAATTCCGGTCATTTAAATCAGCACAGGGGAAGGCCTATGCTGGTCGGGTGGAGCGGGCAAACCTTCCTGTCGCTGGCTTTTTCCGCACCGGTACTCAATCGCTCCTGCGGTTATGTCGGTTTCTCGGATGGCTGGCAGGATTTGCGGTCCCATAACCGGATGGAGTGGATCTTTGACGAGGCAACCGACGGGAATATAGCGCTTACTGCTGAAATTGACCTAACTCAGAAATCGCCATTTGTTGTTGTATTAGCATTCAGTACCACTGAAAAAGGAGCCATGCACACTGCCCAAAGCACATTAAATAGGGGATTTGCCAATACCCTTCACGCTTATGTGAAATCATGGGGTCATTACCTTTCGCGGCTTGACCCGGCACTGGCCAATCGCGAATGCAAGATCAGCGCAGTTGTTCTTCGTACCCATGAAGACAAAACATTTTCCGGGGGAATGGTAGCTTCCCTTTCGATACCATGGGGAGAGTCCGCCTATGGTAATAATATTGGCGGTTACCACCTGGTCTGGCCCCGGGACTTATGCCAGTCTGCGCTGGGTCTAATCGCCTTGGGCGATATCGAAAGCGCCATGCGGGCGCTGAATTACCTGGCCACCATTCAGAAGGAGGATGGTAGTTGGCCCCAAAATTGCTGGCTGGATGGTAGCCCTTACTGGGAGGGAGTCCAGCTTGATGAAACGGCTTACCCCATAATTTTGGCCTTTCGGCTCCTTAAACCCGCTGCCATCAACGTGGAGGCAATATATCGCCGGATGGTGCGGGCAGCCGCCATTTATCTAACCCGTAGCGGACCGGTCACCCCGGAGGATCGCTGGGAGGAGGACAAGGGCTATTCACCTTCTACCCTGGCTGTGTGCATATCCGCTCTCACGGTGGCCGGTGAAATGGCACTTCAATCCGGGGACCTTGGGTGCGCGACTTATTTTCAGGAGGTTGCCGATTATTGGTGGAGCATGTTGGACAGTTGGACTTATACCACCAACGGAAGACTCATGGCCGGGCATACCAGCTATTACGAAAGAATCGATGCTGTTTACCACGGTAGTGAGGAAACAGACGGGAACCCGAACAAGGGATATATACCAATTAAGAATCTCCCGCCTAATTATGCGTCCTTATACCCTAAATACAATATTATCGACGGCGGTTTTATCGACCTTGTCCGGTTTGGTTTAAAAAGGCCCGACGACCCTCACATATTAAATAGTCTCGTCGTATATGACGCCATGCTCAAAACCGACACACCTTTTGGCCCCGTTTGGCACCGCTACAACCATGATGGCTATGGGGAAACAAGCGATGGCTCACCCTACCAGGGTTCGGGACAGGGAAGGGGATGGCCCCTTCTTACCGGGGAAAGAGGCCAATTGGAGATAGCGGCAGGTCGATCCGCCAAGATATTTTTGGACTTTATGGAAAAGTGCGCCCAAGAATCCGGGTTGATACCAGAACAGGTATGGGACCAGTCCGACCTACCGGAAAAGAACCTCTTTCTTGGAAGAGCCACCGGATCGGCAAGACCCCTTGTTTGGGCCCACGCCGAATACATCAAGCTTTACTGGGCCCAGAATAGCAAACGGGTTTTCGATCTAATTGATCCGGTTTACAAAAGATATATCCTCAATCAGCCAACAGTAAATTTTGTTTTTTGGAAAAAAGAAAATAAGGTAAGAAGCATGCCGGCCTCTTATCGATTGATGATTGAATCCAGGGAACACGGGGATATAACCTGGAGTACGGATGGGTGGCAAACCAGGAATACTCAGCCATTAAGTGATTATGGATGGGGCAGTTATTACGTTAAATTTGAGGCCAATAGCTTACCCCCCGATACAAAACTTGAATTCTCCTTTAACACCGCCCATGCCGATGACGAAACTTATGTCGTGAGTCTTACCCGTCTACGCTTCGCTTAGAGGCGGGAGCCAACCCGGGGAGACGGTACGGCTGCTGTACGGGAACTCCCGTGGGCCCCCACCCCCATCCAGCATACGAAGATAACGCTTGACGGCGCAAAGTTGCTACGGTTCGGCTGTCGGCAGAGGTTCATACGGGCATCCCATCGGAATCCACAAGGTCAGATCAGTCCGGCCACTACCTGCATCAGGTCTAAAACGGGGATGTCGCTGGGATGACCCGGCTGCGTCCGGGCTAAATGCAGGCGTTCGAAGCAGGCCGGGCAGTCGATCAGTAGTTCATCGACACCCAGTTTGTCGGCGTCCAACATTACATTATTCGCCATATCAATGGACATTGGGGGATGGGCCCGCCTGATGCCGCCCCCGGCACCACAACATTTCGCAAACCGGCCATGGTCAGGCATTTCCACCAACTCCAGACCGTGAACGTACTCCAGTACCTGCCGGGGCGGACGGATGACTTCGCGCGATCCCCGGGCCAGGTTGCACGGATCGTGGTAGGTCACCTTGCGCCTGTATTCCCGGGTGAGGACCAGCCTGCCTTGCGCCAGAGCCGGGGCCACCACCTCCGTAGTATGCACCACCTCGAACGCCAACTCCCGGCCAAGAAATACCGGCCAGTTGGGAACAATCATGTTCAGGCAACACGGGCAGGAGGTGACGAGACGCCGGACTCCCCGCTTTTCCAAAGCCTCCACATTATGACGTACCAACTCTTCCACCAATTGATGCTCGCCGACGATCCACAGCGGGAAACCGCAGCACCACTCATCGTCCAAAATGGTAAACTCCACGCCTGCCGCCTGCAGGACCTTCACCGCTCCCGCCACCATCGGCCGGGCGGCGTAGGCTCCGGAGCAGCCCGCAAAAAAGGCCGTCCGGGCCTGCCTAAGCACCTTCACTTCCGGCGGAATAAAGGCCAGCCGGTCAGCATGCGGTTGGCCGTAGGGATTATTGGTCTGAAAGATGATGGTCCGTAAATCACGCTGCGGGCCCACGGGCCCACTTTCCAACTCAACCATCTTGTGCCGCAGCGCCGGCCACAGCCGCAGGCAATTGACGCCCACCGGACAGTGTTCCCCGCATACACCGCAAACGGTACATCGGTAAAGGGCGTCGGTGAGCCGGTCTATCTTACCTTTATCCAGGGACCGCTCCCCCCGAAGAAGGGCCCCCGCGCCGCGCTGAGACGCCAACAGGCCCTTGAAGAGGCTGATCTTCTCCGGTGGTGATATTTCCGGGGTGCCGCCGGCTTCCTGCACCGGGCAAAATTCGAGGCATTGTCCGCAGCGGGTGCAGGCATCAAGGGAAGCCAGGTTTAAAGTAGACAGCCCTTCCCATAGTTTTATCTGTCCCTTTCCGGTCCTGGAGGCCGGGAGCAGTTCCACCGCCGAGGCCGTTTTCCCGGCGCGGCTGTGGTCCAGCGACCCGGCATCCGTGGTCAGCGGCGCCACATATATATGGAACAACTTGGAGAACGGAATGTACGCGATCGTGCAAAGAGCCAGAAAAACGTGGAAAAACCACAAGTACTGATGCCATTCGCCGGCCGAGGCCGGGCCGGCCGTCAGGAACAGCCGCCCGGCCCATGCTCCCGGCGTAGGCCAAAAAAGCTCGGGGGTAGCCGGACCCTGGGCAGCCATACGGCTGCCCTCGACCAGAAAACCCGTTCCCCCCACAAGGAAGAAAGTCAGCAGAATCCCCAGGTCTTCCGCCGCATTCACCCGCCGCCGGGCGGGCGTTAGGAAAAGGCGCCGCACCAGCATGCCCAGAATCCCGAGGACAAAGGCCGCACCGGCCCAGTTCACGACCAGCTTATAGACATAAAAGACTTCCCCATGCAAAAAGGCCAGCCCGAAATCATGGCTGACCGCCAAAAGCAGGCTGGCGGTCAAAAGCAAAAGGAAGCCCCAAATCACCAGTATAAGGGCTATCCCCCGGAAAACGCTGTAGCGAAAAACGCGACGGGCTAAAAGGCAGTCCGCGGAGAAAAAACGGGAAAGGGACCAGACGACAAACCGCCAGCCTCTTCTACCACCGAAATCACCGGCGGCCGGCCTTCCGGACTGAAACCATAACGAAACCCGTAGCCATACGCCCCAGGCTAATACCGCGAGCGCGAGGGCGGCAGCCAGGTAAAAAGCAACAATCACCGGACCTGAGACGCCGTAAAAGACCGGCCGGGCATAAGATGGTGCTAGGGGTTGCAAGTTTTCACCTTTTTTCAATCGCTGATTTTTTCCAACACGTACCTGAAAATACCCCTGCCCCTGTCACTTAACCCACGCCCCTGCCAGGTGCCGACTTTAAAGCGCCATACTCCCCGCTCGTCGCGGACCCTGCCCCGGCGGCGGGTCTTCCCGCGCAAACGGCCGCCTGGTTATCTTCCCGGTGTAGGGGCAAGCCAAAATACAAAGACCGCAAATGGCGCGTCCCGTCTTTTCCCGGTTCGCGGTCAAACGACCGGTACAGGCCTGCACGTCTATCTGCCCGGCCGGACCGGCGCTGGACCATTCCCGGTCCGGTATGGCCTGCACCGGGCAGCCGTCGACGCAGCGACGACACTTGCCGCACCGTCCGGACCACAGCGGGGATTGGCAGACCGCGAGGGGGGCGTTGGTCAAAACGGTGGCCAAACTCAGGAGTGGTCCGTAGCGCTCGTTGATCAGCAGCCCGCTCTTCCCGACCCAGCCCAACCCGGCGCAGGTCGCCGCGGTTTTATGGGGGAAAAGAGGATAGATCCGGGCTATGAAGCGGGAATCCCGCCGTAGGGAATCCGGGGGTATAGCCAGGGTCCTCCATCCCCGGCTCTTCAAATAGCGGACCAGCCAGCCCTGGACCCGTTCCAGCCGCTGGTCGACGTCCGCCATTTGATTACAGTAAGCCGTTACGCCGCCGGAAGAAACCACGTTCCCGCCGCCGGAAGGATGGGCAACCGCCAGGGACACGGCTTTATCCAAATGCCGCAATTCCCCGGCCAGACCGCGGCTGACATCGCCATACCCTACCAGGGTGACCCCCAGGGACACCAACCGGTCGCTCAAATCCCGCTGCCAGTCCACGGGCATGACTTCGCCAGCCACTGTCATCCGTCCCCTTTTACGGTTTTTCCGGCGGCTTTCCTCCGCCGGATCGCCTAAAGCGCTTTCCGGGCCCAGTTCGACGCCCCGTATTGTCTAACCGTATCCACCATAGTCCGGAGATTGGCCAGGGGAGCCGTCGGCCAGATATCACAGGATGGCCAGAGGGCGTCCACCCCCCCTGCCAGGCTGGCCAGCACCGCGGCCTCAACATCCTCCGGCCGGCCGTTCACCAGGATGTTATAGGCATCGATATTGCCGAACAGCAATGGTTCACGGCCGATTTTCTCCCTGGTCTTTTTCAGGTCGTTCTTAGGCTCCACGCTCAGCGCGTCCGCTCCGCATTCATTCATCAGGTCGATCACCAGGTTGGTATCCCCGCAAATGTGCAGGATCCGGGGTGATGCCATCGCCTTAAAGATCCGGACCAGGTGCGGTTTAATCACCTGCCGGAAGCTGCGCGGACTGAGGATGTCCGCGGTCGCCCCCATTTCCCGGATGGTGATGTAGTCGGCGCCGGCTGCCCGGTAGGCCGCCGCCATGGTGATGATGACCCCGGAGAGGGTTTCCAGGAGGGCGTTGACCTTGGCCGGGCTCCGGGCGGTCAGCTTGAAGAGGTCGTTCAAGTCCATCAACTGTCCGGCCAGGGTGTACGGTCCAAGCAACCAACTGCCGACCGGGACCGTTGCCCCGACATCCTTCTTCAGCAATCCGATGGCTTCCATTACCAGCGGAAAGCGGCCCCGCTCCGGGAGGTCGGCGGGAACCGTCACCTTTTCCATGTCTTCCGGCGAGTGAACTATTTTCGCCTTGATCGTCGGGTAGAGCACCTGGCCGACATCTTCGTAGGCATTCATGACGCAGCCCAGCGCCTCGGCTTCAACGCACATATCGAAAGGGACCACCGCGCACTCGTAGCCAAACAGGCGGTACGAACTGGCGGCCGCGTTGGCCATTTGCACCGGATCACCGTGGATGGCCGCGAACTTGTACCCATACTCGGCCAGACCGGCTGTAGTAACGTTTCCCATCCCGCTGTAACAGGCGATCCGATCGGTTTTCCGCCCGGCGAACAAGCCCAGCACCCTGTCCCTGCTGGAGACGCTCATGAAAACATCCTCCTTGTAGTCAACTAATTTGTCGCTGCCGCCGGCGGCTCTTCCAACCGGGCCGCAAAATCGGGGAAGAATCTACGGACGGGGTGGCCGGGGCCGGCCGGCAGCACTCCCGTTTCCCCGCCGGCCAGGGTCGTCAGCAGCATACTCGCCGTAGCCACCGCGGGCAGTATTTTCGGCAGGTTTATAATGGGACCGGTAAAAAGGAGATCGGTCCACAGGAAAGCGGCAACGGCCTGCCCGGCGGCGTTCATGGCGTTGAAACCCTCGGCGCCCCACATTTCGCGAGCCTCTTTCCACATGTAGGTGCCGTTCGAGGAAGCGACGCCCGCCGGCCAACCGAACTCCTCCTTCATCAACCGGCAGGCGAGGCAGGAAAAAGCCGTGGAAGGAAGGTTCATCGTAGCCGCATCCACCAGGATACTGGCAAAATCATCCTCCCCGATTATCTCCAGCATCTTGCGCAGTCCGCTCACTCTGCCCGCGGCTGTCTGATCCTCCTGGTTGAAGGCCTGCACCACGACGTGCCTGACGCCCAGTTCCTTCAGACGGGCTACCTGGCCCGCTATATCCTTGTCCCACGGCGTGATGCTGTTGTACAGCAGCCGGTCATGCACACCCAGCCCGGCTGCGTAGGCCGCCGCCTCCAGACGGGTCTTCTCCACCCATACGTCGATGCCGAAAGGCTGTTCCGAGACGCCGAGGAAAAAATCAATATAGGTTTTCATCTCGTCCAGCGAATTGGCCACCAATGCCACCAGGGCCCCAACGCCAGTTTGGGCGGACAACTCTTCCTGCCGCAGGATGTAATCCCGGGCCTTGACCCGGTCAAACTTCCTTTCCTTCCTGCTTTCCAGAATTCTGTCCCCGTTGTGGAACATCGACGAAACAACCAGCGGCGGATTTTCCCCGGGCTGCCCGCCGACCGCCCACGGACCGATGCGGCAAACCCTTTGCTCCCGGTTCAACTTAAACACGTACCGAGACCCCCTTTTCTTGCCACTTCGGTATCCTGTCCAAAACAGCCTGGATGTGGGGAAACCCGTCCCCGGCATGCGGAAAGGCCATCGCCGCGGCAAACCTTTCCTGGAAGTCCGGCTCGACCGCCGTCTCGACAAACTCGACCGTTCCCGCAATCCGGACGGCCTCGCGGCGCTTCTCCACGTCGAACAGGGCCAGCCTGGCACCGTCACCGGCCGCGTTGCCCACGGGCATGACGTCCTCCAGGTCGCAGTCGGGAATCATCCCGATAACCATGGCGCTCTCCTTGTCGATATAGCTGCCGAAGGCGCCGGCCAGCGTAACACTGTTCACGGCGTCCACGCCCAGCTTTTCCATCAGGTAGCGCGCTCCCACGTACAAGGCGGCCTTGGCCAGTTGCACCGCCCGGACATCGCCCTGGGTGAAGGTGATATCGCGGCCGATGGATGTCTCCTGCGCCCACGCCAGCACGAATTCCGATTTCCCGTCCTCCCCCTTGCGTAGCCGGGGGGAAGCGATTTTCAGGTTGAAGCGGCCGCTTTTTTCCACGATCCCGCTCTTGAACAACTCAGCCATGACATCAATGATTCCGGAGCCGCAGAGTCCTTTGGCCTGCGGGTTGTTTACCCCGGGGTACCAGCCGTCCAGTCCGATCACTTTGTAGGAAACAGCCAGGGTTTCGGGATTGATACGCACCTTTTCGATGGCTCCCGGCGAGGCCCGCATACCGAACTTGATCTGGGCCCCCTCCAGGGCCGGGCCGGTCGCACAGGACGTACACAGAAGCCGCCGGGCGTTGCCGATGTCGATTTCACCGTTGGTGCCGATGTCGATGATCATGCGGATTTTTTCCGGTTCCTTGTATGGTTCTTCCGCTATAAGTACGCCTACGTTATCCGGCCCGACGAAGCCCGCTTCGACCGGCAGGGAATGCACGTTGGCGCCCCGGCACACCTTTATTCCCAGGTCCCGGGCCTTGATGTCCAGCGCGTTTTTGGTAGCCGCGGTAAACGGGGAGCGGCCCAGAAACCGTGGTTCGATGCCCAGGGCGATGTGCTGCATGGCCGTGTTGAATACCAGGGTTACCTCCAGGATATCATCCGCCGTAAGGCCGGCCTTCCCCGCCAGGCGCCCGGCCAGGGTGTTCAGACCCTCGATGATGGCTCCGCGCATTTTCGCCAGGCCGTCGTCGTTCATCATACCGTAGGTTATGCGGGAAAGCACGTCTTCGCCGTAGCGCACCTGCGGGTTCATCATGGAGTCGACGGCGAGCACCTGCCCGTTACGCAGGTCGCACAGGTAGGCGGCCACGGTGGTGGTGCCGATGTCCACGGCCAACCCCACGCAGTGCTCCACCAGACCGGGTTCCACCAGGATTATTTCCCGGCTGTTCCATACGGTTACCGTAACCTTCCAGTCCCCTTCGCGGACGACGTCCGGCAGACAGGTCAATACCGAATAGTCCACGGCCAGGTCTTCCGGTACACCGTACTTGGCGGCCAGGGTCCGCCTGATCCGCTCGGCGTCACCGCGGTGATCATCCAGCGTGGCCGGCGTCATTTCAATGTAATACTTCCGGACGGCCGGGTTCAGGTTGAACACGCGTTCCTTGCCGGTCTCCAGCACCACCTGCCTGGCTCCCCTGCTTTCCTCCGGCACGAAAACCAGGACGTCTCCCCGTACCGCGGCGCAGCAGGCCAGACGGTATCCTCCGGCCAGCTCTTCCTCCGTCAAAAATTCCCCTTCATCCCCGGCCAGGGGTGAAAGGTTCTCCATGCGCGAGTCGATACCGAATTTCTCGAAAAAACCCTCTTCAATCTTCACCTTGCACTTGCCGCATACCCGGGAGCCGCCGCAAACACTCTCGATATCCACGCCCAACTGCCGGGCCGCTTCCAAAACGGTAACCCCTTCCGGTACCTGGCCACGCCGGCCGGATGGCTGAAAAATCAAGGTCACTGAGGTCGATCCCATATTCCTTCTCCCCTTTGCGCTTGTGTGGACCCGGACAGACCGGCGGACGGCCTGGTGCCTTGTACATGTTGTTAACCCACAATGCTCAGCTGCTAAAGGATCCGCCGTGAACAGCCGACCACGCCGCCCAGTCGGAGGCAGCCGCCGGACTGCCTTAAAGCCCGCGCAGCGAACTGATCATGTTGATGGCGTCGCGCAAGGCGTTGGTGGCATCCTTGGCATAACCGTCGGCGCCCCAGCGCTCGGCGATTTCCTCGTTGACGGGAGCGCCGCCGATCATGATTTTGGCTTTCGGATTCTTGGCCTTGATCACTTTAATGATGTCCTTCATCCCCACCATCGTTGTCGTCATCATAGCGGACAGGGCCACGATCTCGGAGTCTGTTTTCAGTTGTTCCTCGACGAACTTCTCGAGCGGTACGTCGCGGCCCAGGTCGTGCACGACGAAGCCGGCCGCATCAAACATCAGCTTTACAATATTTTTGCCGATATCATGCACGTCCCCCTGTACCACCCCCATGACAACCTGGCCCTTCGGCTTCGAATTTTCCTTCGAAATCAACGGACGCAGAATATCCAGTCCGGCGTACAGTGCATCAGCGCACATCAACAGTTCCGGCACGAAATATTCCTGAATTTCGTAGAGACGGCCTACTTCCTGCATGCCGACCACCAGGCCGTCGAAAATGGCCTCGTGCGGTTCCATCCCTTCCCTGACGGATTCATTCGCCGCATCGCGGGCCGCATCCTCATCGTAGTTAACTACGGCGTCGCCGAGTTTCTTCAACAGTTCCTGTTTTCTTTCCGGTGTCATAAGCTCGTACTCCCTTCCAATATTGTTGCTTCGTTCCCCGGAGACCTGCGGGCAGGCTGCGCCTTAGGACGACTGCGCCACGACCGCCCCGCCGCCCGCCTGTTCTTCACAAAAGTCCGCCAGTTGCCGCTTCGGCTCCCCGGCAATCAGGACGCCGGCGATGCTCAGCAGGAACATCAGGCTGCCCAGGCGGAAGGCCACGGGGATGGAATAGTATTTGATCAGGATTCCCGCCACCAGGGGCGCAAAGAGAGCACCGACCCTCCCCACGGTCAAGGAGAAAGATGTCGCCGTACCACGCATCTCGGTCGGGAAGGACTCTCCGCAATACAGGATCCCGTTCACCCAGGGCCCCTGGTAGATACCGAAAACCAGGAAACCGAGAACTATCAGCAGCGGCAATGAATCCACCCGCCGGGAAGTGAAGAAGTACATGGCCACGGCACCCGCCACGGCGGTCAGGATAGTGGCGTTTCTCCGGCCCAGGCGGTCGCCCAGCCAGCCCGAGCCGACCACGAAGACTATGGCAAGCAGGTAGATGAGGGCCATGGCGCCCGTCATCCGCCCGGGGGACAGGTGGCCTTTCTGCATCAGGTACAACGGCAGGTAAACGGAGTAGGACCAGTAAGTGTATTCGGTCCCGATCCAGGCTATGGTGGTGCCGATTAAGGCACGGCGGGAACTTTTGCCCGCGAAAAGCTGCCTGATGGTAGTTTTTCTTTTTTCGCCGGCAAATCGCTGTTGGACCGTCTGAAAGCGGGGTGTTTCGACCAGGAACTGCCTGACGAACACGATAAGCAAACCGGGGAGCAGGCACAGAAGGAAGGCATAACGCCAGCCTTCGGCCACGTTGAGGAACAGTCCGAAAAACCCCACGGCTGCCAACGAACCCAGGCTGTAGAAGCTGTAAAACATCCCGAAACCGCGGCCGCGGCTCTTCTCCGGCCAGGTTTCCGCCAGATAGGTCGTGGCCACCGGCAGTTCCATCCCGCCGCCTAGTCCGGTGAGCGCCCGGGCGATTCCCAGCATGGCCGGGGAAGACGCCAGTCCGGTCAGCGCCGTGGTCACGGTGTAACCGAGGATGGATATGCCCAGTCCTTTCTTTCTGCCGATGTAATCAGACATCAAGCCGCCGGCGAAGGTTCCGCCGGCATAGCCCACCAGGAAAATCGTGGCGATGAGCCCGATGGTCGTGGTGGAGGCATGCAGGCTTTCCTCTATCTTCGGCACGCTCACGGCATAGAGGTTGATCACCAGGGCGTCGAAGAACCAGCCGGCCCCCGCGATCAGCAGCACAAAAACACCCAGCCCGGCGATCACCGGGCCGTTGCCTGTCCGGCCGCCCGTTTCCGCCTTCCTCAGATTGTCTACGATCTTTCACCTCGCCTGATGTCAATGCTCATCCGTTACGGACAGAAAAGCTTCGATGTTTCGCCAAGGGGTGGCCGGGGCCAGGTCGCAACCCGGCATCAATACGAAACCCCGGTGCTCACGCAACTCCGCCAGCGCCCTCTGTACGCCGGCTCGGATTTCGGACGGCCCCGCCCCGTAGAGCAGCAACGGATCGATATTCCCGCCCATGCCCAGACCCGCCAAACCGTCGCGGGCCAGCGCCAGGCTCACCAGGCTGTCGAAACTGAACGCCGAAAGCCCCCGGATACGGGCGACCGCCTGGAGCCTGTCCGCGGTACGCCCGCAGATGTGCAAAAGACCGGCCCGTTCTCCACCGCCGGTAAGCGAACTGAAGAGTTCACTCAACGGTTCCGCCACGAATTCGGCGAACATCCTGGGCGAAATCAGGTCGCCCGAAGCCAGTGGCTCGGCCAGGTAGACGATATCAACGCTGTCCAGCACCGGCCGGTAAAACTCCAGGACCGCCTCCTGCGCCATGGCGGTGAAGGAGCGGAGCAGGCCGGGATTACCCAGGCACAGCCGCAACAACGCCTGCGGTCCGAACACCTGGCCGGCCACGGTAAAAGGTCCCCAGGACACCATCGTGACGGGGAATTGATCCCCCAGACGGTCCGCCACGCGCCGGGTGGCTTCCTGAACCGTCTCCACCGTACGGCTTTGCGCCAGCTCCTTCACCCGGCACCGGATGGACGGATCGACCGGCAGGATCCGGGCCGGCACGGGCGGAGACGGGTCGGGCCAAACCAGTTCGGTACGGGCCAGCGCAGCCGGCAGGGCGTTGTTGAACCCGCCCCCGACGAAGACTATGCCCCGGCCCAGCCGCCTTGCCGTGCTGACAATGGCGCCGGCCAGCCGAACGGGGTCAAGGGCCGCTTCCCGGAAGCCGATCCCGTTCTGGACCATGGTCCAGGCGCCCCCGCCCAGCAGGCTGACCGGCAATTGCGCCGGTGTTTGACCCCGCAGGGCCGCCAGGATATCCGCCTTGGAACCGCTCACGTCCGCCGCCTGCCGTCCATCCGTCTAACCCGGCGGCGTAGCGGCGGCCGTCCGCAAAAGCGCCTCTACATTCTCCCGCGGAACCGTGGGCCCGATATCGCAGCCGGGCATCAGGATGAAGCCGCCGCCCCCACCCAGCCTCTGGATGACGTCCCGCGCCTTTTGGGCTACTTGCTCCGGACCGGCCTGCAACATCACGGCCACCGGGTCGAGATTACCGGCCAGGCATCTTTTGCCGCGGAAGGCTTCCCGCGCCTTGACGAGGTCAACCTTGTGGTCGACGCTGATGATATCCGCCCCGGTCTCCAGCAGAAGATCCAGCCTGTCCGTGGTGTCGCCGCAGATGTGCAGCAGGGTTTTGACCTTCTTTTGGTGCCATCGGTCCGTCAGTTGGCGCAGGGAAGGCAGAACGAACTCGGCGAACTGTTTCCGGGAAAGCAGGTCGCCCGACGCCGTGGGATCGGCGATGGAAACCATTTCGATTAGGCCGCGCGAAATCAACGGTTCGTAGAAACCGGTGATGAACTCCCGCGCAAAGTCGACCACGGCGTGCACCATTTCCCTGGCCTTGAACGTGCCCCGCATCAACGGTTCCACCCCGCAGATCTGGCCCGCCAGGGTGAATGGTCCCCAGGAGGTAGTGGTCACGACAAACCGGTCGCCGATGCGTCCGGACACAATTTCGGTGGTTTTCCAGACCGTTTGGATCGTTTCGTGCCCGGCCATTCTCCCTGTATCCAGGGCCCGCACCCCGGCCAGATCGTGAACCAGGGCTTCTTCCAGGTCCGGAGCACCGATCTTGCGGTACTTGATCGTCCCGCCCAACGCCGCCACATGGAGGTTGTTGTAGCCGGAGCCGCAGTAGACCATGGGATTGCCCACTTCCTCGGCCATCCGGACGAATACGCCGGCCATGCGCCGGGGATCCCGGGCCAGGGACTCAAACGTCTCCCCCGCCTGATAGAGGGTCCACATGCCCCCCCCGTAGTAGGCGGCCGGGACCCGTTCGGTATCCTGCAAGTCGACGGCCGCCAGGATCGCTTCTTTTCCGGTCATACTATCCCCCTGTTCCTGTCAGCGCTGGCCGTGGGAACCCCTTTTCAGCCGATGCCCTTGTCGAAGCGGGGCGGCGGCAGGTACTCCCACGGTTCGCCTTTACGGTAGTGGTCGGCGATGTCCATCACCTTGGCCGCATATTCAAACGCATAGGGGATGCCGGGACCGCCGGGCACGAAACCGGCGCCGATCATACCCACCGCTGCGGCCTCGAAAATCTCCTGGTCGGTGGCTCCGGCCTCAATGGCGGGAACCACGTGAATTATGCAGCGCGGCGACAGGTACGAAACACCGATGGCCGTAAAGATCAGTTCCTTGACTTTCCGGCTCAGCGCTCCGTCGGCCCAGATGGAATTGTAGAAGTCGGCGAAAGTGCGGCCCGATTCCGGGTTCACCTGGTTGATAACTCCAAACATCCGGGGAATGAAACCCATTGTTTCCTTCATGTACTTGTTTACTTCCTCGGCTGTCATCCGGCCTTTCTCTTCACTCACGACTATCCCTCCACCTTAAATTTTGTTCCCAACGGGTTCAGGCGCCCAAACGGTGCCCGCGGGTCTTCCGGTACCCGGTGTCCTACACGAAGGACCGGTTAACGAGTTCACCCACCAGCCTGACCTCCCGGGAAAGGGTGGTACCGACCGGCGACGTCTTCCAGACCCTGCCGTGCAACTCCTCCATTCTGGACCGCGGCGCGTCGGTTTTAAGAAAAACCCTCGCCCGGATCTCGGTGAAACCGGGCAGTTCCGACTGGTCCGCCTCGGGCGCCAGGCCCAAAAAGCCCGGCAGATCAATGTTGCCTTCCAGTTCGATCTCCAGCTTCTGCACATTGATACCCATAACGGCGGCATTCATGGCGTAACCGATACACAGGCAGGAGCCGTAGGATGCCAGGACCATTTCCACCGGGTTGGGTGCCGTGTTGGTGCCGCCAAGGTCAGGCGGTTCGTCCATGGCCAGCGTAAACCCACGGATATTGCTCTCCACCGCGAAGCCGCCACGCCAGCACGACCGTGCCCGCCACAAGGTTCTCCCCAGATCGGGATTTTCTTTTACGGCCTGGACGATCTGTCCAAGCTTTTCGGGATCAAGACCGTTGATGACCATAGTTCGTACCCTCCCTTGCAAACTCCCCGGCCCCCCTGTCCGGAGGCCCGTTACCCTAGACTGCCCAAGACAACCGGCAGCGCTTGCCGGGCCCCGGTTGAACGGCTCCCGTATTCCCCTTCCCTGATCCCGGCGGGTTTTTCAAGACATCGCCTTTTGCTCTCCGGCCGCAGTCCTGACAGTGTGCCCCGATGGATCCTTGTGCAATTGTGTACTTTGATTATTCTAATACTAAATTACGCTATAAAAAAATACCCCCTCGTTGAAAACTTCATTCCCCAACAACCGGAGTCAATGTATACATTATATGCCCTTTTTCGCTGCCTGTCAACACGATGATCCTGAACAGCCGGAAACCGGGACTGCTTTGTCATAATCACAGGTCGGCCCGCATTTATTGCCGGGACGATTGACCGTTTTTCCGCTACCGCTTGAAACAGTGAATGGTTGTATTTAACCGCAGTAATCTTGCAATTTGTCCCAGACCGGAGAGATTCCGGCCCAGGTTCAAATTCCTGCAGCTTAATTGGCTGGATGTCGCTAACCGTCGTCTGACCCTCAACCGGAAGCCACCTGTATTACCACACAAAGGAAACAGCCAGGGGATCGTCCGGCGCTTCGGCTATTGCCGGCCCGGCCCACGACCCGGCGGGGCCGCTGCATCCCGCGCCCGCAAGGACGGAGATCAGCGGCCCCTTATCCGGAAACTGCAGGCCCGACCGCGAACCGTTAACGCCATCCGGTTGTTTGGCCGAACCAGCGCCTGGTGCCCGTCCAATTCGCCACACTTTCCCGGGCGAACTTGTCAGCGCGTCGTTGCCCCACTTCCTCCGAAGTTCCGCACCGTCTCCACCATGGTTTTCAGGTTGGCCGGACCGGTACCCGGAGGCACGCCGCAACCAGGCATCAGGATGAAGTTTGCCGGTCCGCCTGCCAAGATACAGGCGTTGGTTTCGGATTCCACCGCCACCCGGTCCCCCTGCAGGAGGGTACGGACCGGATCCACATTGCCGGCCAGTACCACCGCCGGGCCCACACTACTTCTGGCGTCTTTGAGGCTCACCTTCTGGTCGAGGCTCAAAGCGTCGGCGCCGGTATCCCGCATCTCGGGCCAGATCTTTTCCGTGGAACCGCAAATATGCAGAATGACCCGGCCGCCCAGGCTGTGCACGTGCTCCACCAGCGAGGTGATGAAGGGGAAGGCGAAAGACCTGCTGTGCCGGGCGGCCAGCATGTCGGCCGATACAAAGGGTTCCGGCAGGTAAAATATCCTTGCCCCACAGCGGTAGGCTTCTTCCGCCAGGCTCTTTAAGATCCCGGTTATTTCCCTGATAATATCCTCCAGCCGG
The DNA here is from genome assembly GCA_021800315.1 of Bacillota bacterium. Classification (GTDB taxonomy): domain Bacteria; phylum Bacillota; class Desulfotomaculia; order Desulfotomaculales; family JAJYZD01; genus JAJYZD01. Next base: position 25,012 of record JAJYZD010000003.1, read on the forward strand.
GAAGGATTCAGGAAAATTTGCCTGAGCATCCTTTCGGCTTCGAAAACCCGCATCGCGGTAGTAAAGGGGCCTTCGAAGAGCACGCCCAGAGCCTGCCCCGCCGGTTGGCGCAGGATTGACAGCGCCTCCATCATGGCGTTGACCGAGGCTGTATTCTCCCAGGAGACGTTGCCGAATCCCTTAAAGTCATTCAGGTCGAAGACCGTATCACCGACCGGGCCGAACGGCGACATCTTCACCTTCACCCCCATTGCTTCGGGAACAGCCATGGCGTCGGCGTATACGACCGTCCAGTCCATGCCGGTCCGGGCTTGAAACTCACCCTGTATCCGGGCCATCAGGGATCCGTCGGACCGCATTGCCGAAAGCGTACAACCGGCCATGAAGGCGGCCTGGGCCGCCCCTGTAATGATTACCGGAATACCGGAGGGTTGATGAGCCCATAAATTGGCCAGATTACCGGTGAGCGTCGCTTCAACCACCTTTACCCGCCACTCCTTCCATTGTTGTCGATCTTCCCGGCGTGAGCACTGGTTGCCTTTCCCGGCGCGCGCCCGGTCTCTCCTCCCGGTCCGGCCGCGCCAGGACCCCGCCGACAGGCCATCCAGGATATTTCTGCCCGCGGACCGGCATGTCCCGGAACCATGGTGACGGTCCCGAACGGGGAGAGCGGTTAGCACCACCTTCCCAAAGGCCTGTTCAGGTACAATCCCTCCGACCCACTTCCTTGCGGAGAGGAATTCTCCCGGCCGGTCCCGCTTTCCTTCCCAGACGGGCGCCTTTGGGCCCAATGGCGGCTGAAGGATGGCGACCGGTCAGCGGCTGCCCCTCAATATTCCGAAACAACTCCTGCCCGCCTCGTTGCATCGATGAGAGGGGAAGGGAAAGTTCCCTGCTTTCAGGGCGGAAGTGTCTCACTGCCCGCCGGATAAGGCGGGGGGCCCCCACGGCCTGGTTCCACCTTCCTGCCGGCTCATTGGGCAGGCCACGTGGCCGGACTCTCCATCCTTCCGGTGCCGGAGGGGCCCTCCTGGTTGACAGTTATCCACGGCATGAAAAGCGAGTAGACGGAGTGATAGCATGGTTTGTATCGCGTTCAGGTTTAAACCAGGCAGGTGGTCTATTCCGTGGAAGACGTTCTCCGCCTAGAAATCTTCGATGCGCCGGCGTCTGGTGTATGTCGGGATGACGATGTCGCCTGTCATTTCCAACTCGTCAGTGACGAGGGCCCCGTTGCACCTGGCCCTGACTCCCGGCCGGGCGGTTGGGCACCCCGGTCCTTTTCGCCGCTCTGGGCCATGGCCCAGCCGCCGGCGAACCAGCGACCGCCCGCGCCGGCCAGGACGACGTCCTTTAAGCCGCCAAGGGACTCCCCGGGCAGTGGAAGCCAGGCACTCTGGCTATACATGGACAACTGATCGGGGATGCTTCCGCCGCCGCTACGGTCAGCGATCCACCGGTTCCCGCCGGCGGGAAACATAGTGTACAGTCCCTGGGCGCCTCTGTCCATGATCGAAGATGGGACCGCCAGGGCGGTAACCCAGCTTCGCCCGCCACCCGCAGAGTAGAGGATGAATCCCTTGTTGTTATTGCTGAAGATTTGGACGGGCTGATCTTGAACCACCACAAAAAACCCGCCGTCTGCGGCCCATGGTCCCTTCCCTATGTACCACGGCACGGGAAGGTGCACCGGCCCCCAGGATCGCCCGGTGTCAGCCGACCGCCAAAGGGACGGTTGGTTCGCGCCTATGGCAGCCAGGACGACGCCGTCAGGGAGGGCGGCCAGTTGCTCGACCGCTCCCCCGAGTTCCTCCCCGGCCCGCCAGGAATCGCCCCCGTCGCCGGAGATCCAGACAGTGCCGTTAGAGTCTCCGGCTACCACCAGCCGGTCCGAAAGCATGACCAGGGCGGTGGGCTGAAAAGGCAGCAAGGTTGTGCTGAGTGCGCCTTGGCCGGAAGTCGCTGTTTGAGCGGCCCGGTTAACGGGAGCGGCCGGCAGCGGGGATGAAGGGGCCGGTTGGGCGGACGGCTTGCCGGTCCCGCAGGCGGTCACGAACAGGACGATGCCAAAGACCACGATGACGCGGGCAAGGGTGCCCGCCAACCGGGGTGTCACCGGGAACCCCCCTTCACCGTTCTTGCTCAGGAACCTTCTCCGATAACCGCGGGCGGCGCAGGTGCCTGCCCGGGCACGACCGCCGGGTCTTACCGGTGGACGTAGGTGTCAAGCCTGCAGTTGGCTCTGGTTTAACCGGTTGGCGGCGCCGCCCGTCCCTTCCGCGGGCGGCGCCGGACCGCCGAACTGGGTTTGGGCATTGTTCATATCCTGATGTTGAAGTCGTTCACCCTGCCTGGACACCGGCGCGCCGGAAACCGGGCGGATTGGAAGCCGGTACCGGGCCCGTGGAAAGGGAATCAACCAGGCGGATCCCGTCCCATGGCAAACAAAGACCGTGCCGGCCGGATGCCGGGACCTTGCTTTCGCGTCGAGCCCACCCCTTTTTTGCATGCGGGTGGCTTTAGTCACGCCGGTCCGGCGGAGACGGGGCGGTATACCGCCAGCCCTTCCTACCAGGCGGAAGATTCGGCTCCCTCTGTACCTGGAAGCTGCTTCTCTTGGCCGGTCGACAGATCCCTGAGCCAGAGGCTCCCGTCCCGTCTGAAAACAAAGGCCGTGTTGTCCGGATTCCACGCCACGAGCTTCGTCCATAGGTCTTGCGCCGGAAAGGACATAACCGTAGCGAGCCGGCCGGCCCGGATATCATAGGTATAGACCGTGGCCAAGCCGCCCGCGCTCGGCCCGCCGGCAGGCAGCACGGTGACGAACGAGAGGCGGTCCGTGCCAAGCCAATGCAGGGCGGAGACCCTGACGGGGGGCAGGTTCCAAAGCGGGGTCACCTGTCCTCCGGTGGTCACCAGGTAAATGCCGTTATTGGCCGACTGGGCCGGTCCCTGCAGGTTGTCAGTGGAACCGGCGAAAGCGATCCCCTGCCCGTCGGGACGCCAGGCGTAGCCCCCCGCCCAGAGTCCTTGGTCAGTTAAAGGGAGCAGCGGAACCGGGCTTCCGTCCCAGGGCAGGTCGTAGATCGTCACCGGTCCGACGTCGGAGCGCTGGTTTTCAAAGGCCAGGCCGCTGCCGTCCGGATTGACGGAAACGCCGCCGGCCAACCTGGTGGACAGCCGGACAAGATGGCTTCCGTCGGCCGCGGCCACATAAAGTTTATCCCCGGGCACATACGGGTTTGGCTCTCCGGCCACCGGGTTTTTCCCGTCCGGTGACCCAAGGGCGAGGTCGAAGCCTGGGATGCTGCCGTCAGACAGGACCTCGGACGCCGAGGCAGGCAAAAGGAGGGTAGACCGGCCGGTCCGCACGTCGATACTCACCACGTCCCCGCCCGGATAGCCCTCATCGGCCTTTGGGGTTTGTAGCGGTTCGGATGCAGAGGACTTTCCCTTCCCCCGCAGGTAGTCGGCAACGGTATAGTTCCCGGTGGCCGTCAATTGCACGGCCTGGGAACCGTCCGCCGCCACCCGGTAAAGGTTACGGTCCAGGGTGAAAACAACCGGCGGCTCTCCGGGCTGAGAACCCATGCTCTTTTCATACGCCAGTATTTTGGCGGCGTTGGCTTTCTCCAGCGGCGACAGCCCGGCGGCGATGTCTTTCTCGGTCGTGGCCGCGTCCACCGTGATCGGAGCAGGGTGGTACCACGACTAGGACGCGAAATAATCCTTCCAAAACGGGGTCTGGAAGATCCAGCCGTGCCGGGCGTATATTTCGTTGCGCATGATGTCCAGCCGATGCCGGGACAAACCCTGCAAATCCTGCGTCGTGACCGGCCTTGAAGCCGTCCAGGGATAAAGGACGGTGTTATGGGAGGCGGCGGGGAGCTTGACCGCGGGCGCACCGCACCCGGCCAGAACGGTCACCAGGATATTCGTCCAGAAAACGGCCCGGCCTCGCCGGCAAACAGTCTTCACCGCGAAACCTCCCTTCCCAAGGAACGCCGGCCGGCCGGTACGGAAACCGGTCCGGCTATTTCCAGCCAATGGACAAGGAGCCATGTTTCCCTCACTGTCCGCGGGGAAAGGATACGCTGCTGAAATAGGCACTTTGCGCCTGGGATGGAAGCCCCTGCACCTGGTTCCAGGTCGTCCCTCCGTCTGTGGTCGCCAGAAAGACGCCCCGGTCGCCGACGGCCCAGCCGTCCTTCGGGTTGACGAAGTGGACGCTTCTAAGCAGGTTGCCGGAAGTTGTGGTTTGTAGCGTCCAGTTCCTCCCTCGGTCTGTCGTCGCCAGCACGCCGCCGGCCACGGCCCATCCGTCGCGCGAGTTTACGAAGTCCACCCCTTGCAAAAAAGAAAAAGAGGAAGAATCAGCGGCAGAGGGGAGCGTCTGTACCGACCAGGTTTGCCCGCCATCTGAAGTCGCCAGGATGAGGGGGGTAAAACGCATGCCGTTTTGGTAAGGCCCCGCAGTCCGGGCACCGACAACCCAGCCGTTTTCGGCCCCGGCGAAAGAGACGCCGGCCAGCCCCGCTATCGATATGCCGGCGGGGATATTCTGCACGGTCCAGGTCCGGCCGCCGTCGGTGGTGGCCAGGATGCCGCCGCCTACGGCCCATCCGTCCCGGGGGTTGGCGAAAAATACGCTGCTCAGACCCCAGGCAACCTTTCGCAGGGCGTGCTGCGGCGTCCAGTTCGAGCCGCCGTCGGTGGTGGCCAGGATTACGGGGGAGTTGGTGTTTTGGTTAACACCCGCCACCCAGCCATCCCTGGGATTAACAAAAGAGACGGCGTTCAGGATATCTCCGGTTATCCGGTAAGGATCGGCGTACTGCTGCCTCCAGCTGGTTCCACCATCGGTGGTAGCCAGGATGATGGAGGAATCCGAACGTTCGTTAACCCCGAGAATCCATCCGTCCCGCGCGTTGACGAAATCCACCTTCTCGATTTGGGCATCCGTAAGACCCGCGCCCGGGTTTTGAGCCGTCCAGGTCCGGCCGCCGTCCCCGGTGGCCAGGATGACGGGAGTAGAGGTTTGGGGCGGCTTTCTGCCGTGGATCAAGTAGCCCGCCGCCCAGCCTACGGCTGCCTGCCTTTGGACGGGGGGAGCGCCGGCCGGCGGGGAAGGCTTAGGAACAGGCCGGCCGCCCCCGCAGCCCGCCAGACCCAGGACCAGGAGCAGGGAAGCCAGGGACAAGGCAGCCCCGGCAAAAGGCCTTGCTTTACGAAACATAACCTTAAAACCTCCAAAGGTGGACTCTTACGGAGCCGAGACCAGCCTGACGACTTCGTTACTCCCCGAGGGCACACGGGAGGTGGGCTTCAGGGGCGTTCCCTAATAAAGCATATGATTACCGGGCGGCCCAAATCAAGGTCCGCACCCGACCGAAAGCCTCCGGTTTCGCCGCGCTACCGGTGCCTGCCGGGAGGCGGCCACGGACCGCATCATTGCAGCAGGGCCTGGAACCGCGGATCATTGCGCACGTTGTCAAAATCCTTTTCCTTGGCGGCGATACCCTTGACCCCGCTCCAGATACCGATGGCCCGGCGCAGGTACTTCACAGTCATGGGCACGTTGCCCTGCCGTCCGTAGATAGCGGCTATGCCGTAATAGGTCCACTCGTCGTTCCTGTCCAGGGCGATGGCGGACTTGTAGGCGGCGATGGCCTGATCCCAGCGGCCCGCCAGTTCGTAGGCCAGACCCAGGTTGAAATGAGCGTACTCAAAATCCGGTTTCATCGTTATAGCCTGTTGAATCATCCGGATGCCTTCATCGTACCGGCCCAGGAAGGCATAGGTGGCGCCCTTGGCGTTCAGGGCCTGGTAGGATTGGGGATCCAGGACCAGCGCCTGGTTGAAAAGGTCCAGGGCCGGCTGGTAATCCCGCTGGTAATACAGCTTCAATCCCTTCCGGTACAGGTCCAGGGCGGTTGCTGTGTTGGAAGTAGCGGCGCCGCCGACCGGCTTTTTGACCGCCGGCACGGGGTGGGGTATGGAAGGAACCGCAGGCCTGCTCCGGCCCAATACAGGAAAAAACAGGTATGCCGCCACCGCTCCGGCTATGACCAACCCGGCAACCGTACCCGCTATAACCCGCCCCGGCACCTTGGACTTCATCGCCGGCACCCCCTTCTCTGTGCCAACCGCCTGCTCAGTGTTCCGCCTCCCTAATCGCCGCCAGCATACTCCCGGCCGAGAATCCAGGATAGACCCGGTATATGTTCCAGGTGTCCGCCCGGGGATCCGGCCGGTTGACTCCCGGTTCCTGCAGGAAGAAATAACGGTAGCCGAGTCCGGTCAGGATGTTCCTGGCCGTTGAGGTCGATCGGCCATCCGGCCAGGCGAAGTCCACCGGATCGGCGACACCCACCTTCTTTAACTCAGCGGTCATTTTGGTGGCGTCGGCCAGGATCCTCTGCGCGTATTCGGCAGTGGTTTCCATCCTGTGCTGGTCAGGCAGGTACTTTCTGACGGAATAAAACCACCCGGTCTGAGTTCCGTCCGGCCCCGTCCAGACCTGGTAATGGCCGTTGTAGGTATGTCCCCCGAAGGACCATACACCCGAGCCGAGCATTCTCTCCGCCTCAGCGGCGCTCACATAGTGCCAGTAGGCCCGCATGTGCGCGTCCGGATCCCACCAGCCCGTGATCATGAACATGGTGGCCGTCAAATTGTACTTTTCCAGGAGCGGCGTGGCGTACTTGTACGTGTCCTCGTAACCGTCGTCAAAGGTCAATAACACGGCTTGGACAGGGACGGTCGCCTCGCCGCGCAGAAACTTGTGGAAGGCGGCGAGGGAAATTACGTGGTAACCGTTGTCCAAAAGCGCCTGGAGTTGGTCGTCCAACTCCCCGGGCGTCTCAATCGCCGGATCCTGCCCGGCCCTGTGTTCATAAGGGGGATAAGAGGTGTCGGGCGAAACGTCGTGGAACTCCAGCACGATCACCTGGCTGCCTACCGGGACGGACGGGGATGGCTGCGCCGCCGCCGGCCGCTGATGCACATTGTTTTTCGGCGCGTTTGACGAACACCCCGTTAAGACCATGGTCAAGATGATTGGGAATATTCCCATAAGGCAAATCCTGTTCATGCCGCCCATCCCTCCGGCACAACTATCCCCGGGATCCTACCGCCTGGTTCTTTCTCCCGCTCCGCAGTTCGCAACAAGAGGACTCCGCACCGTTGCCGCCCACCTTGGGGAACCACCTCCGCGGAGGCTCGCACGCCAGGGTCTCCGGGCCGGCTAACACCAGGGTCAAGTAATTCGAGCGAAAAGGAATCAAAAATGGTTAGCGCTTACAGCTTGCCGCTTCCTGAACCAAGCGGATAGGCACTTCATGCATTCTTCGAGGTGCAACAGATATTTCCATTTATTACCATATATTGTAACTTATTATACCACGATGAGGATTTGCTGTCAATAGTTTTCTTCACTAGGGGTGCACGACAGAAATATGATGTCCCATAAGGCATTGCCAAGCCCCCTAAGGTAGAACGGCGAGTGCCTGACCCAGAAGTCGGTTATATGCGGCCCCAACCTCATAGAAGGCTGCCCATGTACTCCCATGCCATGTGCAGCATGGTCTGTCTGTTCGTCCACCACCGTGTGGGTTGAAACTCCGGATCCGGTACTGCAACGTAAGTAAACGTTGTACCGGTGCCCTTAAAGACCCGGGTAAACATCAAGGCTCGGTCACCTCTGTCGCCCCCCTCACCCCGCTGGGCATATCCGGGTTCACCCCCTCCTTCGTGGCCGCGCCCGGGCCGGATGCGGGCGCTTCGGTGAGCATGACCGTCTACGGCTGGGGGC
>JAJYZD010000167.1 GCA_021800315.1 Bacillota bacterium
GAGGCCATCATGGGCCCGGGCACCATTTACCGGAAGGTTATGATGCCGCCGGCGAAAGCCCCGCCCACCCGCCATAGAAGCGGGATGACCACCGGTCCCGGCGTCCGGGCGGCGCCGGCCATGCCGTTCAATCGGCAGGGAGGACGTAGCATGGGAACGGCCGCGAAAACTTCGCGGTTTTCCGTGCGGATTAAGCGATTGAAAGAAAAGGTTGCAAGGCCCGGGTTCAGGAGCCCCGGCCGGTCCAAGCGACACAGCGGATCCGGTAAACCTGCGGAAAAAAAGGGCGGTCTTAATCTATCCGGGGGACCGGAGACCCAGCCGGGAAACGCGGGGCAAAGCTACCGGGATAAGATGGCCCCCACGGGCGGGGAGGCGGACATGGGTTCCGGTTCGGGTTCGGGGCGCATGCCCTGAAGCGGACAGTGGCCGGGAAACGCAGGGAAAGGGGGGTGGACGCTCCCCTTTCCCTGCGTCCGGCAGGATATCAACGGACCGGAACAGAATAACTTGCGCAATCGAAAGGGGGCTTTTCCGGTGACGCCGACGTCCAATTTGCCCGCGCTCTTTTCCCCCCGCTCCGTGGCCGTTCTGGGAGCCACCGCCGAAGTGGACCGGGTGGGCTACAACATCCTGGCCAGCCTTCTTTACGGGGGGTTTGCCGGGGACATCTACCCGGTGCATCCCCGTCTCGGCGAGTTGCAAGGGCTTCGGGTTTACCCCTCCTTGGCAGCGGTGCCCGTTCCGCCGGACCTGGCGGTGATCGCTCTGAACGAGCGGGCGACGGTGGCCGCCTTGAAGGAATGCGGCCGTCTGGGCGTGCGGGCGGCTGTTTGCCTGGCCGGCGGCTACAAGGAGACCGGTCCGGCCGGGGCGCGGTTGGAGGCCGAACTGGTGGAGACGGCCGCGCAGTACGGCATCGCCCTGGCCGGTCCCAATACCCTGGGCTTGATCAACACCGGGGCGAACCTTTACGTTACCTTCTATCCGCTACGCCTGGCCTCCGGATCCGTCTCCCTGGTCAGCCAGAGCGGCGGGATGGGTCTGACCATGCTTTACAAAGCCATGGACGAGGGCCTGGGCATCGAAAAATTCGTGGTGGTGGGCAACCGCAGCGTGCTGGATGTGGCCGACTACCTGGCCTACCTCGGGGACGACCCCGGCACCAGGGCCGTCGGGCTTTTCCTGGAGGGGGTGGAGGATGCCCGCCGCCTGGTGGAACTGGCCGGGCGCGTCAACCGGGTCAAACCGGTGGTCGTTTACAAGGCCGGTGAAGCTGCGGCCGCCGCTTACGCCGCCCTGACCCACACCGGCAGCATGGTCGGGCACCACCGGCTCTACCTCGAGGCCTGCCGCCAGTACGGGTTGTATACGGTTGACAGCGCCGACCGGGCGGTGACGGCCTTGAAGGCCCTGACGACCGCTCCCCCGGCGCAGGGAAGGCGGGTGGCCGTGGTAACCCACACCGCCGGCCCGGGCATCGTGCTGGTGGACCGCCTGGGTGCCGGCGGCGCCGTGTTTCCCCCTCTCTCGCCGGAGACGGAGGCCGCGGTCAAAAAGGTGATGGGGGACACCCCCCCGGTGGTGATCAAGAATCCGCTCGACGCGGCCGGCCTGGGCCTCAGCCCCGACGTGATCGGCCGATTGACCGCGGTGCTGCGGGCTGATCCGGCTTTCGACCTGGTGCTGGTCGTCTTCTGCCAGCACCCCCACTGGCCGTTTCCCAGCCCGCAACTGGCTTCGCTGTCCGGCTCCAAGCCGGTGGTGGCCTGTTACATCGCTACCCAGGCCGGTGTCCGGGCGGAACAGGGCGTACTGGCCGCCGCCGGGGTGCCCGTCTACAACTCGTTGGAGGCGGCGGCCGGCGCCGCCGATGCTCTGATGTGGTACGGCGGGAGGGGGAATTGATATGGGCAGGCGTATTCTTTTGGAGGATGAGGCGAAGGCCTGGCTGGGCCGGGCAGGCATGCCGGTGAATCCCACCCGGCTGTGCCGGGATGATGGGGAAGCCGTGGCTCTCGCCCGGGCCTTCGGCTACCCGGTGGCGCTCAAGGTCCGCTCGGAGCTGGCCCTGCACAAGTCGGAATCCGGCGGGGTGCATCTGAACATAGACGGGGACGAGGAGGTGCGCCGGTCCTTCGCCGTCTTGCGCGGTCTGGTCCGGGACGACCCGCGCGCGGGTGTGACGGTCCAACCGATGGCCGCGCCGGGGGCGGAGTTGATCGTCGGGGTGTACCGGGACGCCCAGTTCGGTCCGGTGCTTGCCTTCGGTCCGGGCGGTTTTTTCGCCGAGTTGTACCGCGACGTGGCCTTGCGGCTCCTGCCCCTGGAGGCGCAAGTGGTCCGCGGGCTTTTTACCGCGATCAGGGGCCGGAAACTTTTGACCGGCTACCGCCACCTGCCCCCGGTCGACACCGGGGCCCTGGAACGGCTCATCCTGGCGGTATCGGCCCTGGTGGAACAGACCCCCGCCCTGGTGGAAATGGACCTTAATCCGGTGGTGGCCTACCGGGAAGGGGTCCTGGTGCTGGACGCCCGGGCGGTGCTGGACGACGGGGGGACGTGATCCCCCTCATGCCGGCCTTTGCCGTCAACGACTGTCACCGGCTGACCGGCTGACCTGGCGTCCCCGCGGTTGGTGATCTGTTTTCCAGATACTGACGGTTAGCCCTGATTCTTGGGTCGTCCGGTATATATTCCGCCGCAAGTTCGTTGTGTTTGCGGGCAAGTTCGTAATTGCCCGCCCGGTCGTAGCAGGCGCAGAGTTGGAGATGGGGCAGCCATGTGTAGCAGGTGTGGTTGACAACACCCCAGGCGATAACCGGTTTCTGGAGTTGGGTTGCCAGTGTGTACCAAAATATAGCCTGGGGTAGCTGCTCCTTGCGCAGGAAACAGTCGCCGAGCCGGCAGCAGAAATCCGGGCGCGGCCGGTCATAATCAAAGGATCGGTAAATGCACCGCAAGTATTGCTCCTCGTCGTTCAACGCCAGGTAACAGTCGGCCATCCTGCCGCAGGCCGCGATGTTATCCTCAACCCAACCCTGTTGGGTCGCCAGAAACCGCTGGTAGAAAGCTATGGCCTGTTCGGGCCGGCCGTGCTCCATCAGTTCGCCGGCGTAATAGTAAAGGTCGCGGGGAGAAAAGGGTGTTCCCCTGTCCAGGAGGCCTTCGAATATGCGGAGGTTGCGGTCGGAATCGGGCTTGATGCCCAGGTGGGTCACGGCTATGTCGCTGTTAATAATGTGACCGGTTACGGCCAGGTATTCGTGCACGGCGCCGACCCACCGGAAATGCTTCGACCGCTTGACGAGACGGTTACGGCGGAGGCTGAGGGCAACCTGACCGTTTTCGTCACGGGCGAGGTTGTAGACCATCAACACGGAATCAACGGCGGGGTCGAGGGTGTGTTTGAGGACCATGAACTTGTCCCGGTCGGGTTGGAGAATAACGTCGTCGGCGTCCAGCCATAGGATATAATCCCGGGTCGCGAGACTGAAGGCAAAGTTTCGGGCGGCGGCAAAATCATCAACCCAGACGAAGTCATAAACTTTATCCGTGTATCGGCTCACTATGTCTTTTGTTTGGTCGCCGGATCCGGTGTCAACCACCACGATTTCATCGGCGATCTCCTGAACGGAGTTCAGGCAACGGCCGATAACCGGCTCCTCGTCCCTTACAATCAGGCACAGACTGATTCCGGCCGTCATGCTGGTAATCACCTCTAACCTTAACGCATCAGCCCGTCGGCGCTGAATAACCTGATCAATGCTATTGTATGGCAGGGCATAACCAACCGTTCCATGCCCCGGTCGGGCCGGGTGTTCTCCCATAGCGTAATCCTGGTGGGTGGAGGCAGGGTCCGGTCGGAAACGGCTGCCCGCCGGAGGGGCTATTAGCGCGGGAACAGCTCTTGTTCCATGAAGAAGGCTTGAACTCCCAAGTCCCGCATCCGTTCGTTGTTCTTTTTCCAGCGTTCGCCCGCCGGTGTCAGGGCCCAGGGATCCCCCCCGTCGCAAGGAAATTCCTTGCACGCGAAGCAATAATCGACCCCGTGCTTCTTGGCGCAGGTTGCCGCCCGGCAGTCGAACGGGCGGTGGTTTTCTTTTGACCGGCAACCGCAGCAGGAGGCGCGGGAAAAGTAGTCCAGGATGGCCGCGAACTGGGACCACCCGGCGAACACCGGTATGGTGTCGCTTTTGAGCCGGGCACGCCGTTCGTAGTCCCCCAAACACTCCTGGAGCATTGAGGCCAGTTCCCTGGTCTCTCCGTCCGTGTAATCGGGGCAACGGGTGCAGTCCAGACCGCAGGGAGCCAGATGTTCCATGATCTCCCCGTAATCCACTCACGATCCCTCCTGCTTCCAAACTCAACGGGAGCCGGTTTCCCCGGGTAAGCTGAATTTCCCGACGATTGGGGCGCAATACAAATTTTAACCAGGCACGCCGGACTGAAGGCGGGAATCTTCTCCGGAATGTAGCTGTGCCGCTTGATTGTTCCATACCGTGGTATTCATCATACCACGGTATGGCATTTTTGTCAATGGTTTTATGTTGGGCGGGTTCAAATATTTGGGGCACGCTCGGCCTGGCGCCTGTCCCCGGGATGTTTCGTCCCGTCCCGGGGTCGCGGTCAGGCGGGAAAGCGGGAACCGGTCAGCTCAATAGCGGCTTTTGGCCGGGGTCCCGTCGCAACGGGCGCGGTTAACGCCCGGACCCGCTTCCGGGGCGGGTATGCATTGACAACCCCCGGTTCCTGGGGTAAGATTAGCACGTAAATCATAATAATTACCCTGGGGGTCAAAACCGGGCGAAAGACGCGCCCGGGGTTTGGGGTGTGCCACGCCGCCTTCGCTGGAAGCGGCCGGCCGGACCTGGGTCCGCCAAGCATTACAACGAGCCCGGGGTTTCGTTTTGTGGGGGGGAATGTGTTTGCGCGATCCTGTGGTCGGTATCGTGGTGGGTAGCGAATCGGACCTGCCGGTGGTCAGAGACGCCGGGGCGATGCTGGAGAGGCTGGGGATCGGCTGGGAACTGGTGTTAGCCTCCGCCCACCGTACGCCGGACCTGGCGGCCGGCTATGCCGCGAACGCGGCCGGACGCGGGATTCGGGTGCTCATCGCGGCGGCGGGCGGGGCGGCCCACTTGGCCGGGGCCTGCGCGGCCCGGACGGTGTTGCCGGTGATAGGTCTGCCGGTGGGGGGCGGGGCGCTGGCCGGTCTGGACGCCCTTTACGCCACTGTGCAGATGCCGCCGGGCGTTCCGGTGGCCACCGTGGCGATCAACGGGGCGGTAAACGCGGCTCTTCTGGCCGCCCAGATAATCGCCCTGGGGGACGATACTTGCGCCGCCCGGCTGGGCGAATACAGGCGGGAACTGACCGCCGCGGTGGAGGAAAAATCGCGCGCTTTAACTCACGAAGGCCTTGAGGCTTACATGGCGCGCCGGTTCGGGAAGGACCGGACGTGAGGTCGAAATGGGGCGTGCTGGCCGGGATTCTGGTCAGCGTGGTCTTTCTGGTCCTGGCCTTTTATAATGTCAACCTGGGGGAATTCTGGACCTACTTCCGGTCCTACGACGCTTGGTGGGCCGTTGGGAGCGTCGCCCTGTTCGCCGGCAGCGTCTTTTTCCGGGCGGTGATGTGGCGGGTCACCACGCGACGAATGGGGGCAACCGGGCTGGGAACGCTGTTCGGCGGCGTCGTGGTGGGTTACATGGGCAACAACCTGCTGCCGCTTCGGGCCGGCGAACTGGTCCGTACCTACTACCTGGCCCGGAAACGGGGCTTTCCCTACGCCGGGGTGTTTTCCACGGTGGTCATCGAGCGGACCACGGACGTGGTGGTCCTTGGCCTCCTGCTGGCGGGAGGCCTGGCGGCCGGACTGGGCGGGCTGGATCCGGCCCGGGGGCGGGAAGCCCTGCTGGTCATGGCGGCGTTGGTGCTGGCAATTGCGGCAGGTGTATTCGGCCTGCGGGTTTTCGGCCGCCGGTGGAAGGGCGGGGGCGGGTTTCTGGGGCGGGTGGCACCCCACCTGGAACATTTCGTCGGGCCTTTGCGGGCGATCGGGTCGGTCCCCACGGCCGCAACCGTCTTGGGCCTGGGGATCCTGGCCTGGCTGGCCAACTGGCTCTCCATGCTCGTCCTTTTGCGGGGTGTAGCCTACCACGGGAGCCCCTTGACCGTATCGCTAGTGCTGCTGCTGTTAGTCAACCTCGGCGTGCTCATTCCTTCGTCCCCAGGCGCTTTAGGGGTGATGCAGCTGGCCTTTTTCGCCGCCCTGGGTTCCTTCGGGGTACCCAAGGCGGAGGCCCTCGCCGTTTCTTTCATTTACCAAGCCAGCATTTTCGCGTTTACCCTGGGGGTAGGACTCCCTTATTTCATGCAGGCCCACCTCAGGCTTGGGGCTTTCAGCGGCGGGCGGCGGCCGTCCGGAGCGTGAGCCGGCGCGAGTAAACCGGGAGAGGAGCCGGAAAACCTTGATCGAACGGTATACCCTGGCGGAAATGGAACGTATCTGGTCGGCCGGGAACAAGTTTCAGAAGTGGCTGGACATCGAACTGGCGGCGGTGGACGCCATGGCCGAACTCGGGCTCGTGCCCGCTTCGGCGGCCTGTACCATCCGGGAGAAGGCCTGTTTCGACGTGGGCAGGATCGGGGAGATCGAGGCGGTGGTGGACCATGACGTCATCGCTTTTTTGACCTGCGTGGGAGAGAATGTGGGACCGGAGTCCCGCTTCATCCACCTGGGCCTCACTTCGTCCGACATAGTCGATACGGCCTTGTCGCTCTTGATGCGGGAGGCCGGCGAACAAATAGAGAAGAGACTCATCCGTCTGCGGGAAGTCCTGATTACGCGGGCCCGGGAACACCGCCACACCCTCATGATCGGACGTACCCACGGGGTGCACGCCGAGCCGGTGACCTTCGGCCTGAAGATGCTTTTCTGGGTCGCGGAGGTGGACCGGGATCTGGAAAGGGTGCGGCGGGCGGTGGAAAACATAAGCGTGGGCAAGTTGTCCGGCCCGGTGGGGACCTATTCCAGCGTCGACCCGCGGGTCGAGGAGTACGTTACCGCGAGGCTGGGCCTTAAGGCGGCGCCGGTATCCACCCAGGTGCTCTCCCGGGACCGCCACGCCGAATACATGACGACCATGGCCCTGGTGGCCGGGTCGTGCGAAAAATTCGCCACGGAGATCCGTTCCCTGCAGCGGACCGAGCTGCTGGAGGCGGAGGAATACTTCAAGCCCGGTCAGAAGGGCTCCTCGGCCATGCCCCACAAACGCAACCCCATCACCGCCGAGCGGGTGGCCGGACTCGCCCGCATCGTGCGGGGCAACGCGTGTACGGCCATGGAGGATATGGCCCTGTGGCACGAGCGCGACATCACCCACTCCTCGGTGGAGCGGGTGATCATTCCGGACTCGACCACCCTGGTCGACTACATGCTGGACCGGCTGACCGGCATTATGGCCAATTTGCTGGTCTATCCCGAGCGCATGAGGAAAAACATGGAACTCACCCGCGGCCTGATCTTTTCACCCCGGGTCCTCCTGGCCCTGCGGGAACGGGGCCTGACCACGGAGGAGGCATACGACCTGGTGCAAGCCAACGCCATGACCTGCTGGCGTGGCGGCCGCGAGTTCAAGGACCTTTTGCGGGAAGACCCGGGAGTGACCGCCGTCCTCTCCGCGGCGGAACTGGATGAGTTGTTCGACTACAACTACCCGGTACGGCGGGTCGACGAAATCTTCCGCCGGTTCGGGCTGTAGGGGAAAATTTCTTCGACCTGTGAGGCGGGAGGGACTGGGCATGAGCGGGGGCAGGAGTGACAAGCCGCGGGAAGCCTGCGGGGTTTTCGGCATCTGGGGGCCCGGGCAGGACGTGGCGCGGCTCACCTATTACGGACTTTACGCCCTGCAGCACCGCGGCCAGGAGAGCGCCGGCATCGCCGTAGGGGACGGGCGGGTCATCACCTCTTACAAAGCCATGGGGCTGGTCTCGGAAGTTTTTAACCAGGAGATGCTGGCTTCCTTCCAGGGGCACGTGGCCTCCGGCCACGTCCGCTATTCGACCACCGGGACCAGCAACGTGGTCAACGCCCAGCCGCTGGTCTTCCATTGCGGCGGCGGCATGCTGGCCCTGGCCCACAACGGCAACCTCACCAACGCCTCTTCTTTGCGCCGCTCTCTGTACGACACCGGTTCGGTTTTTCAGAGCACCACCGACAGCGAGGTGATCGTCAACCTGGTGGCCCGCTA
>JAJYZD010000168.1 GCA_021800315.1 Bacillota bacterium
GTGTCCACGTGACTAAAATGGCCGAACTGACCCAGCCGCCGGGTAATGCGAAATGTTGTGGGTCCGGCCCGCTGATCAGGATTACGCGGTGAACAATCAAGCACCATCCGGCGAAGGAGTTTTTTTTACCATGATATAAAGAACCCGGTGACAGTTGCTGCAGACGAAACGATTCTGCCGGCCTTCTTTTACCGGCCAGGAGCCGTTCTTCCAAACCCGCTCGCAACCACAAGCGGGACATTTGCCAGGCCGCGGGCTTTGCTCATTGGGCGACGTAGAAACACCCATTTGAGGTTGCTGAGATAATCTCTCGATAATAATTGACAGTTCTTCTACGCGTTTGTGAAGGCTTATGCTCTCCTGCGCCAATTCCTGGAACGGCGACTTTTTCTTTGGGCCGGGCTTTTCTGCAAGGGCATCGAGAACGCTCTGCTTCGCCAAATCGGACCAGTGATATAGCGCCGGACGAGACACGCCGTACTTTTTAGCCACTTTGGAGATAGACCGCGGTGACGCCCAGACCTCCTTTAGGGCTTGGAATTTGTCTTCTGGAGCGAGAGACCTGTAGCCCATCTGTTGCCACCTCCCGGACGGGATTATACCACCCGGGAGGCATCAAGCACAAGCCATTTGTAAATTATTTTGGGACGGATATGTCAGCTCGGAAATTTCGTGCAAAACTTAGGTTACAAGGAAAGTTTGTATCTATTTGATTCTACGCTCCTGAAATTGCCATCGCCCAGAACAAACTGGAACAGTACTTCGAACCGGCCAAGGAGACGGGCTTCACCGCGCGGTGGAAGTATCGGATGGTTCGCTGACAGTGAAGAAAAGCGTGCGCAATAGGGCCATTTCCCTGGGCTGCTCCCTGGGACTGAAAGTGCTGACCGAGGTGGGCAAGAAGGATCCCCGGGAGCGAATGAGCACCAACCAGTTGATTGACACCGCATACCGGGACCTGGAGGATGGTGCCTTCAAGGTTATCCTGGAAGGCCGGGAAGGCGGCATGGACAGCGGCCTATACGACGCGGACGGGTTCTTCGTCGGTCAGGTGGTGAAAGATCTGGAGGAAGCCGGCGGCGACATCAACGACCTGATCTGGGAAGCGCCTTTGAAACACCAACAGACGGACCTCATTCTACGGTTTGGGCCCAACGTGAACATGGGGAACATCGCCCCGAACGAGGCGTTTTCCACGAAGTCACTACGGTTGGGACTGAGGGGCGATACGTTGACTGCCGCCTATTTCGGCAATTTGTAGTAGACGGATAAAAAGAAAAACCACAACCGGCACTTGACGGCTCCCTCAGGTGGTTTTTCCTTGTATTGTTTTCCGTCAAGCATTATTTCCCGGGGATTCAACTATTGCCCTCTATTGAAAATATCTTCAAATTGAGCGATAAACATCCCAACCTGCTCGATTTCTTCTTTAACTATCTCTGGGTTAAAGCTCGTGAAAGCAGCATAGTCAGCTTTGTTTCGATCGTAAAACAACCTATCAAACAGCTTTCCCATATCTTCGGATGCCATTCGCGTCTTAATGAAATCACGGTGTAAAGATGCACGGACTGCTGAATGCCTGCCATATTTCAACCCACGAGAAGTAATCACTGCACTTACCACATAGAACACTGCATAATAAAGCCGGTTTATGCTAAAACTAAGATGCCCTTGCGAGTACTCCAATTGAGCCGACTGAAAACTATCTTTGGCTTTTTCCAGCCAATAGGCTCCTAGTTCTCGCAATTGTTCCCCCTTATTCACAAAGCGACCCCATCTTTCTCGACTTCTTCATGAAGAGGTAGAAGAGAAAGCAAGCCGGTTTCCCATTTAGTCTTGTCCGCCACCAGAATACTAATATTTGTACCATGGGACAAGTTAATATCAAAAACTACGTCACACATCGCGTGTTCTTCTTTATGGCTCAACTGGCGACTGGTTAGAACCAATAGGTCAAGGTCTGATTCATCGGTAGCCTCACCCCGTGCAACCGACCCGAAGACTATGAACTCCTCGACAGGGAATTTAGCTCGCAACAGACTCTTGGTTTCCCCAAGGGCTGCCTGCTCACTCCACGAAAGCTTCATTAGTTATCGCCCCACAATAGATAATCCACAGATATTATATCCTCGTTCCGAATAAAATTCAATAGTTGGTAATCCGTTAAATTCACGGCATTTTTCGCCCTTTGCGGCCACAGGAGGAGAGGGTGGTACGGTACCCCGCCCCCCCCCCTCATCCGGCCTAGTCGTCTCTGGCACAGCGCCGGCAGGGTCAGCGGAACGGTCGATCCGGCCGTTGACCAGCCGTAGTAGTCCTTAAGCGATCCCCCGGGCGCAGTTTGAGCGCATGAGCACGAACCAGTTGATTGATGCCGTCTACCACGATTTGGAAAACGGTGCCTTCAAGGTGATCCTGGAAGGCCGGGAAAGCGGTATGGACAGCGGACTATACGATGAGGAAGGTTTCTTTATCGGCCAGGTGGTGAAAGATCTGGAGGATGCCGTCGTCGACATCAACAATCTCATCTGGGAAGCGCCTTTAAAACACCAGCAGACGGACCTGATCCTGCGCTTCGGACCCAACGTGAACATGGGGAATATCGCACCGAACGAGGTCTTCTCTACCGAGTCCCTGCGTTTGGGGCTGAGAGGCGACACCTTGACGGCGGCTTACTTCGGAGAACCATAGGGCCGGTCAATTGGACCCCAAAAAACCCAACCGCCGATGGCAACCCTACCGCCTGCGGTTTTCTTTCGGCCGTCGGATCAGCCGTCCACAGCCGTTCGGGATAGCGCCCGAACTCATGTTTCCGGTGGTTCGTACCGCCCGGACTCCGCCTTCCCGCTCCCAACCCCTGGAGGGTGCTGACATGGACACCTGATTTCCGGGCGGCTTCCCCCGTAGTAAACGCCTCTTTCATGGTAGCTAAGCGTTCGGGATCGAGGGGAGATACGTTGACAGCGGCGTACCCGGTTTTCTTTCTGCTTTCTCCGTCAGCCACATAGAACCAGGTTTCTCACGACAAAAGGCAATTGGCAATTTCCGCAATCAGATTGTATACCTTTTCAGCTACCGGAATACTGAGATTTGTAATTCCGCAACTCGGTGTAATCAGAGCCTGATTATTTAATAGCTCATAGTTTATACTCTTTGAGACAAGGGTATAAACCTGGCGTCGAAACAAATCAACGAAGTCCGCGGAATTCATATGTGCGACGCTTTCGGACACAGGCACAAGACCCCACGCCAGTGTGCCGCCCTTGGAAAGGAAATTCCCAAGTTCTACATTATACAGGCTGAGGCTGTCAAAGTAACCGTAAGCGTCAAAACTGACAATGTCGGCACTACTCTCCAGCAGGACAGACCAGTCGGTCCGTGCGCAGCAATGAATTCCTGCCAGGGCCCCGGCACTATGCACAGCTTCAACTATGCAATTAATGTCATCAATCAGGTTTTCTTTCTTAAGGGTTATGTGGGTTGAAGAACCGTAAGCATATAGAGCCGGTTCGTCTATGAAGATTATAACCGGAAGCCTGAAACGTGCCAGCGCTTTCACCTGCCAGGCAGCCTGCATGGACAGGCTTTTTATCACCAGATCGCGCAGTTGTTCATCATAGTAAGCCGACCGGCCGTTTTGGTCGGTGAGTTGAAGACCGACCGTTATTGGTCCGCTGATTTGCCCCTTAAGCCACCGGGCGGCACCCGGGCCATAAGTCTCCAGGTGCCGGATAAAAGCGTAAAATCCGGCGGCAGACTCCAGGGGAAAAGAAAACTGGTCATAGCCTGTTTCCACTCCGTCCAATACTTCCAAATAAGCGGCGTAAAAAGCCGCCAACCTCTCGGGCCAATCCTCTTTTCCAGTATTGATATATGGGGACTTTTCAGGCCTTTCCCGAACAGCCAGCCCAAAGCCCGTCAAGGGAGACAGGTACTGGTTGACCAACCCCTCAGCGGTTGCCAATCGTGGTAACTGAGGCCAGTGGGGAATTGCTTTGGACGTTTGAAAGATTAGTCGGACAGCGCTTTCCGGGTCGTTATGGGGCAGGCTGCCGATACCTGTACACAGGCCCCGGGGGGAAAAATACTCCACTAAAACAGCACCATCTTCCCGTTAGTATGTGCCAGCAGCCTTAGCCGGGGAAATAACTGCATCCGGTTTCCCTGCAGCCGTGGGGGTGGCGACGGCTGTCTGCGCACATAATTCTTACAGTGCAGTCAAGATCGGTGCCAAGGTACTCCTTAGCCAGTTCACAACTCAAGGCCAGTGCGGTTCGCACGAAATTTTTACAACAACAGGGGCCGGTCTCGCTGGCTATGGCTTCTACAACCCGCGCCACTACATGCATTGTAACGGCGGTTTCCTTATCCTTGGGGCAGGCAGCTCCCAGGATTACACTAAAGGCGGCGCCAACCGCCACGGCTACTCCGCAGACTCCGGTTAGGCCGCAATAGGCGCCGACCGCCTGTTTTTGGGTCCGGTCGAGGGCTTCAATAATCTGATCATCCGTCACCTTGATTGAGCCGTGGGTTTTTATGGACGCCAGCAAAGCGCCGGCGGCAATCCAGGCATGTTCACATCCCAGCATGGAGACACCGGTCGATTTAATCATTTCTTCGGCTATAGTAACAGGATTGGTGCCTTTGGCCGAGATTGCCAAAGCCCTGATTGCATCAAAAGCGCTTTTACCATGGCATTTATCGCAAATGTAATGACCGTTTGGACAATAAACATAGCCAGATTCTTTTTGACCACAGCGCATGCACGTAAGTTCTCGACCTGACTCAAAATAGTCAAGTTTACCCCCGCAAACCAGGCAATTCTCGGTTACTTTTGGAAGATGTTGACCAACATCTTCTTGGGAAGGGCCTCAGCAACTGCTTCCACCAAGTAATTGCTCTTTCGTCACATTAACACCCCCCGCAAAAACTAACCCAGGCAGTTTATCAAACCATGGTCAAGGTGACGCCTGAATCCATCTGAACCAGCAGGGCGGCCGGGACTTTGCTGACGTAGTGACAGAGATCTTTACTTCCAACATGGCCCGGACCCTAAAACCATTATACCACATCCAAAAAACCCGTCCTTTCCTGATCCCCGGTGACCACGGCGGAACGATCCCTCCCGGACCTAAGTCAGGCCAGGCTCCGCCAGAGGAGGATCAGGGCGGCTTCGGCGGCACGCCGGGCCGCCTGTTCCCGGTTTCCCCACAGGCGCAGCTCCTTGACCCGGCAGGAGGCACCGTCATCGGTGGCGATGCAGGCCGCAAAACGCTCGACGCTTCTTTCGTCGCCAACCTCCGCCCCGGTCACGGCCAGGCCGAAATCGCTTGCAGCGTAGGCCCGCACGGCTGTCGCCATTCGCGCCGCCGCCTCCCCGACGTCCTCTTCCGGCTTTATCCGCAGGCCGGGGGGCAGGGCGGGCGGCGCGTCCCCCGTCAGAACCAGCCCGCAGGCCAGGGAGCCGGCGGCGTCCAGGGCCAGGGAGCGGGCCAGGAAGCCCCCGGTGAAGGTTTCGGCCAGCGCTACCCTCCGGCCGGCCAGGAGCCGGCCCACCGCCCCCGCGAGGGTATCCCCGTCCGTTCCGAAGATGTGCCGGCCCAGGCGCTCCCTTAAGGCCGCCTCCATCGCCGCGATCATCCGGCCGGCCGCGGCCTCGTCGGCGGCCTTGGCCGTTATGCGCAGGTGCACCTGGCCCTCCCTGGCGGAAGGGGCCAGGGTCGGATTGGTGCTCTTGAGCAGATCGGAGAGGCTTTGGTCCAGGGTCGACTCGCCGATGCCGCAGAACTTCACGATCCGGGAACTGATGACACCGGCGGCAAAGTGCCGTCTTAAATAAGGGAGTACCTGTTCGTCGACCATCCGGGCAAATTCCCGGGGCGGACCGGGCAGCAGAAAATAGTGTTTTCCCCCGTGGGCCAGGATAACACCGGGGGCCGTGCCGATGGGATTGTCCAGTACCAGGCCGCCGCGGGGCACCAGGGCCTGTTTGAAGTTGTTGTCCGGCATTGACACGCCCCGGGATACGAAGAACCGCCGCACGATCGTCAGGGCCGCTTCGTCCCGGACCAGCGGCAACCCCACGGCCTCCCCCAGCGCCTCCCGGCTGACATCGTCTTCCGTCGGCCCCAGGCCGCCCCCGATGAAAACCAGGTCGGCCCCTTTTGCCGCCTCGCGGATGGCCTGGGCGCAACGCACCAGGTTGTCGCCCACGGTAACCTGACGGTACAGGTCCAGGCCCTGGGCCGCCAGGGCCTGTTGCAGGTATTGGGCGTTCGTGTTGAGGGTTTGACCCAGGAGCAGTTCCGTTCCCGTGAAGATGACTTCGGCAATCAAGGGTCTCTCCGTCCTTTCCGCCTTCTGATAGGCCGCGGTTAGCGTTCCACGCCGGCCGGTCCAAACCCTGCCGCCGCCGCCGGCAGGGGAAACGTGATTTCACCATAATAATTGACCGAATTCCCTCCCGGGTTATTGCTATCCAATCCGAAAAGGCCCATAATAGGCAGGAGGGCAAACGGTTCCCGAAGGGTCGTCCTTTCTCCGGAGCCATAATATTTATCAGGAAAGCAAGGTGGGTCCGTGCGGGTACTTCTGGTTTACCCCAAATACCCGGAAAGCTTCTGGAGTTTCAAGCATGCGCTCAAGTTCATCGGCGTTAAAGCGGCCCATCCCCCCCTCGGGTTGTTGACGGTGGCGGCCATGCTGCCGGAGGCCTGGGAAAAAATGGTAGTCGACGTCAACGTCCGGCCGCTTTCGGACGCGGACTTGGCGTGGGCCGACATCGTCTTCATCAGCGCCATGGTGATCCAGGGCGATTCGGTGCGGCAGGTGGTCGACCGTTGCCAGGCCGCCGGCCTGCCCATAGTGGCCGGGGGACCGCTTTTCACCATGGAACCGGAGAAGTTCGCCCACATCGACCACCTGGTCCTGGGTGAAGCGGAGGTCACCCTGTCCGGATTCCTCGCCGACCTGGCGGCCGGAAGGGCCCGGCACGTCTACCAGTCCGGCGCCCAACCCGGCCTGGAGGCCACCCCTGTACCCGCCTGGGACCTGATCAACCTTGACGACTACGGAGCGATGAGCGTCCAGTATTCCCGCGGCTGTCCCTACGACTGCGAGTTTTGCAACATCACCTCGCTCTACGGGCGGCGGATCCGCACCAAGACCGTACCCCAACTGCTCGCCGAGTTTGACGCCCTCTATGCCAGGGGGTGGCGGGGAGGCCTGTTCATCGTCGACGACAACTTCATCGGCAACAAGACCAGGTTGAAGAGGGAAGTCCTCCCGGCCATGATCAGGTGGAACAATGAGCACAGGAGTCCCTTTGACTTCATAACCGAAACCTCGATCAACCTGGCCGACGACGAAGAGTTGTTGCAGCTGATGCGTGAGGCCGGTTTCGCCCAGGTATTCATAGGTATCGAAACCCCCAGCGAAGAGAGCCTGAAGGAATGCAACAAGTTCAACAACGTCGACCGTAACCTTCTGGCGTCGGTCAAAAAGATCCAGAATTTCGGCGTAGCCGTCAGCGCCGGGTTCATCGTCGGCTTCGATCACGACACCCCGTCCATTTTCGACCGGCAGATCAACTTCATCCAGCAGAGCGGCATCGTCACGGCGATGGTCGGTTTACTCAACGCCCCCCGGGGGACCAGGCTGTTCGACCGGCTCAAGAACGAAAACCGCCTCTTGCAGGACTTCTCCGGCAATAACACCGACCTGTCCCTAAACTTCATACCCGTGATGAACCCCCAGAAGCTCATTGACGGATACCGCAGGATTGTAACCACCATCTATTCCCCGGCCCAGTATTATGAACGGATCCAGGAATTCCTGAAAGAATTCAGGCCGGTCAAAAAGATCGACCTGTCCCGCTTCCGGTTCCGGTATGTCAGGGCCCTTTTCATGGTCACGTGGTACCTCGGCATCCTGGAGAAAGGCAGGCAACATTACTGGCGACTGGTGCTGAAGACGCTCTTCCAACAGCCCGGCCTGCTGGTGGACGCGCTCACCCTGGCCGTCTACGGCTTTCATTTCCGCCGGATCTTCAACGCCTACCCGGGTAAGAAGCCCCGTCTCACTGCCGACTGAGGACTTGCCGGTTGCGGCCGGCCTTTTCCATCCGGAACTTCCGGCCGGCGTCCCTTCCGTCAGGCGAAGAGGTCAGGGCAGCAACACCGCTTCCTCCGCCAGGAGGAAGTAAAGGTACTTCTCCCGGACCGGCCGGCCCAGGAT